>CAYZXP010000007.1:25547-35827 GCA_964482415.1 uncultured Bifidobacterium sp.
GCCGGGAACATCTGCGAATAGCTCTCGTGGAAGCCGGGACGGATGCTCGCCTCGTAGCGCAGCTTCGCCAGCTCATCGTTCACCAGCCCGCGGTCATAGGCGAACACGTCCATGATGCGGCGCATGTTCTCGAACGACGGCTCGTAGCCCCAGATCTCGTCGAGCGCCGGCGTGATCGGGAAGGACACGCCGGCCGCGCCCATCAGCACCAGCCGGCGCACGCGCTGCGGATGGCGTATCGTCAGCGCGAGTGACAGCGCGCCGCCGAACGAGTTGCCGACCAGGTCGACCTGCTCCAGCCCGAGCGCATCAAGAAAATCGATCGCCTGCTTCACCCAGTTGTCCATCGTGTACTGGTAGCCGGCCGGACGCTCGGTGAAGCCGAAGCCGACCATGTCCGGCGCGAGCACACGGCGGCTTTTCGCCAGCTCGGGCATCACCAGCCGCCAGTTCGCGAACGCGGACACGCCGGGACCGGAGCCGTGGATCATCAGGACCGGGAAGCCGCTGCCGGTGTCGTGGTAGTTGACGCGAATGCCGCCGGCCTCGATGCTGCGGCCGATCTCGGGCGATGCAATGTTCGTGCTCATGTTGTCCTCAGGGAGTCTTGAAAAGATTGTTGCCGTCGCGGATGACGCGAACGATCAGTTCGGGAGTGGCCCGGATGTGCGCCTCCAGCGCCAGCGCGGCGCGCGCGTCCTGGCCGGCAATGGCGGCGTCGAATATCTGCCGGTGTTCCGCATGCACGTCGCGCCCGGTGTGCAGGCCGATCGCATAGCGCCGGTAGCGCTCCGCATGCTGGGTCAGCTGGCGCACCAGCCGCAGCGACCAAGGCGAGCCGCAGGCCGACAGCAGCGCCTCATGGAAGCCGGCATTGGCCGCCTCCCAGCGCTGCACGTTTTCATCGCGTAGCGGCTGCTCGAGCGCAGACAGCCGCTCATACGCGGCCGTAAGCCGCTCGCGCCAGCCGTCGTCGCCGTTGCGTATCGACAGCCGCAGCGCTTCGGTTTCGACCGACACGCGCACATTGGTCACGTCGGTCAGGTCCTCGATGCTGATCGGCGCCACCGTGAAGCCGCGCTGCCCTTCGGCGGTGACGATGGCCTCGCTGACCAGCCGCGACAGCGCCTCGCGCACGGTGCCGGCGCCGACGTCGTAGCGCAGCTTCAGGTGCTCGACCAGCAGTTTTTCTCCCGGCACCAGCCGGCCGTTCAGTATGTCCTCGCGCAACAGCCCGTAGGTGCGCTCGATCAGCGTGCGGTAACCCGTGGGCTCGTCACCCGACTCGACCAGGCTGATCACTGATTTCTTTGCCACTTCCTTGCTCCGTTTACTGTGTTGTTGCCCTTGCCGCGCACCGTCAGCGCTCGCGCAGGCGCTGCAGCCGATAGGACAGCTGCGGCCGCGTCAGGCCGAGCGCGCGCGCGGCGGCCGACAGGTTGCCGCCGGCGCGATCGACCGCCTGCTGCAACAGTCCGTCCTCGAGCGCGTCGAGCGACAGTCCGCGCTTCTGCATTTCTTCGTACAGGTGGCCAAGGTCGGCCGCCGGCCCCTGCTTCAGTTCGCCACCGGCGCCGACCGTCACCTGGGGCGGGACCGGCGCGAACGCGAACAGGTCGTCGACGTCGACCATCTGCCCGGCCGGCGTGATGATCAGGCCGCGCTCGATCAGGTTCTCCAGTTCGCGCACATTGCCCGGCCACGAATAGTTGCGCATCGCATCGAGCGCGCGGTCGGTAATGCCGGCCACGCGCTTGCTGTGCAGCGCCATGAAGTGCTGCAGCATGTGGTTCGCCAGCGGCTCAATGTCCTCGACGCGCTCGCGCAGCGCCGGTATGCCGATCGGATAGACGTTCAGCCGGTACATCAGGTCGCGCCGGAAGCGCCCGGCCTCGACCGCCGCCTGCAGGTCGACGTTGGTCGCGGCGACCACGCGCACGTCGACCTTGCGCGCCGCGGTCGCGCCGAGGCGTTCGACCTCGCCGGTCTGCAACACGCGCAGCAGCTTGGCCTGCGCGGCCGGCGGCAGTTCGCCCAGTTCGTCGAGGAACAGCGTGCCGCCGTCGGCGCGCTCGAAGCGGCCCGGGCGCGCCGCGCCGGCGCCGGTGAACGCGCCCTTCTCCGCGCCGAACAGCTCGCTTTCGATCAGTTCATGCGGCAGCGCCGCGCAGTTCACCGCAACGAAAGGCTTGCACGCCCGCGGGCTCATCGCATGCAGCGTGCGCGCGAAACGCTCCTTGCCAACGCCGGTCTCGCCGGTCAGCAGCACCGTGACCTGGGTCGCCGCCGCCTTGCGCAGCAGCCCGATCGCCTTTTCAAAGGCCTTCGAGCGGCCGATCAGCTCGCCGAGGTCATCGCAGGGCTGCAGCGAGTCGCGCAGGCTGTCGAGGTCGGCCTGCAGGTCCTCCATGCGCACCAGCAGCGAATCGGCCTCGTAATCTTCCTGCAGCTGCGCCGCGTCCGGCCAGTCCTTCACGGGCCTTCCCTCGATCACGCAATGCTCGTGGCCGCAGCCGGCGCATTGCACTTCCTTGTAAAGGATCTGCTGGCCGAAGAATGCGGTGGTGAAGCCCGATGCATATCCGATCAGCATCCAGCAGACCGGCTCGGCCTGCGGGCCGAAGGCGCTCAGGTGCGCCTCGACTTCCCACGAATGGTCCCAGCGGAACACGCCGTGGTACGCGCCCTTTTCCAGGTCGAATTCGCAGATGTCCGGCGTCACCTGCACCGCCCCTTCCAGCATGTGCAGCTGCGGCCCGACCGCGAACTGGTCAAACGGGCTCGCGCTCGGCCGCACCTGCCGCGCCAGCGCCGCGTCGCGCAGGCCGGACTGGTAGCCGGCGCGCTTGAGCACGCGACGGGTCTGCTCGAAGCCGATGGTCTGGATCAGCTCCTTGCGCAGGTTCGCCAGCCCGCCCAGATGAAGCAGCAGCATCCGATGCCCGGCCAGCCAGATTCGGCCGTCACTGGCCGAAAAATGGACCAGCCGGCGCAAATCGGCGTCACTGGGCAGCGGCGGGAGGTTGTCAGTAGCCATCGCTTAATTATCGATAATTTTCAGAAAAAAGAAAGCGCTTCTTATTTCGATGCCTGAAAGGAATTCATCATTTGATCAAATCCGGAAAATTTCATTCGATCATTTGGTGAATTAACGCGGCGTTTCAGGGCATTTTTGCTGTGTCGCATCATGAAAACCATGATTTGCGTGAGGGAATTCCGTCCAGCAAAACCAAGCCTTTTCGGTCTTTTATCGAGATTCATCAGATTTTCGCTGCGAGCTGGCACGCCTATTGCGATGGGTTATGCGTCTGATCGATAACTTGTTATATGGAAATTGATTTGATTATGAGCGCACCCCCATCAAATTCCAAGCCGACGCCCGCGGCCGCCAGCATCGACGCGCTGGTTGCCGACGAGGCCACGCTGGCCCGCCGTTTTGTGCGCGTCACCGACCGCCAGCCCAACGGCATCGTTGCGTTCGAGTTTTCGGTCGGCTGGCCGGACATGAGCGTCGAACTGGCGCTGCCGGAAGAAATGTTCAACGAGTTCTGTTCTAAAAACAAAGTCGAATTCCTCGCCGAAGCCGTGGGGGAGAAACTGGGAGACCATCATGACGAGCATTGACCTGCAGGCCAAGGAGATCAAGCCGGCCCGCAATACCTTCACCCATGTGGCGAAATACATCGGCGGCGACAAGCCGGCGACGCGCTATCAGGAAGCCACCTTCGGCGCGCAGCCCACGCAGAATTTCCACTATCGCCCGACCTGGGATCCGCAGCATGAGCTGTTCGACGCCTCGCGCTCGGCGATCAAGCTGGCCGACTGGTACGTGCTGAAAGATCCCCGCCAGTATTACTACGCCAGCTGGACCATCACCCGCGCACGCCAGCACGAAGCGGTCGAGGCGAACTACCAGTTCGTCGACTCGCGCGGCCTGCTGTCGCGCATGACCGACGAGGTGCGCGAGAGCGCCTGCCGCGTGCTGATGCCGCTGCGCCACGTCGCGTGGGCCGGCAACATGAACAACACCTTCATCTGCGCGTACGGCTACGGCACCGCGCTGACGGCCGCCGCGAACTTCCACGCGATGGACCACCTCGGCATCGCGCAGTACCTGACCCGCTTCGGCCTCGCGGTCGATGAGCCGGGCATCCTCGACGCCGGCAAGAACGACTGGCTGAATGACCCGCGCTGGCAGGTGCTGCGCCGGCTGGTCGAGGACACGCTGGTGATGAAGGACCCGATGGAAATGTTCGTCGCGCAGAACCTCGTGCTCGACGGCATGCTGTACCCGCTGGTCTACGGCGCTTACATCGATGAATACCTGACGCTGAAGGGCGGCACCGCCGTCGCGATGCTGACTTCCTTCATGCCCGAGTGGCACGACGAATGCGCACGCTGGGTCGATGCAGTCGTCAAGGCCGCCGCCGCCGAGTCGGACGAGAACAAGCAGATCGTCACCGGCTGGGTGTCTGCCTGGGCCGACCGCGTGCAGGCGGCGCTGGCGCCGGTGGCCGAGATCGCCCTCGGCGAACACGGTCAGGAAGCGCTGGCCGAGACCCGCGCAGCTTTCAATGCGCGCGTCGCGAAGATCGGCATCGCGCTCTGACCCGCGCCGCCGCGCACACCACAGAACCAATCATATTCAGGGGAAAACATGTCCAACGTATTCATCGCGTTCCAGGCCAATGAGGAATCGCGCCCGCTGGTCGACGCCATCGTCGCCGACAACCCGGACGCGCAGGTCGTTTATTCGCCGGGACTGGTGAAGATCGATGCACCGGGGCGGCTCGTGATCAAGCGCGAGACGGTCGAAGAGATCATCGGCCGCCGCTATGACCTGCAGGAGCTGCAGATCAACCTGGTCACGCTGTCGGGCAACCTCGACGAGGACGATGACCAGTTCGTGCTGAGCTGGAAGCACTGAGCCCCTCACCCACGCGAGCCTGCCATGGACAAGCGAGTCGAGAGAAAGAAGCCGGACATCGCCGCGCGCTACGCGGCCATGACGCATGACCTGTGCTGGGAGCCGAGCTACCAGTCACAGGACAAGGTGTTCCCGTATGCGCGCTACGAAGGCATCCGCGTGCATGACTGGGACCAGTGGGCCGATCCGTTCCGCATGACGATCGACGTCTGGTGGCGCCAGCAGGGCGAGAAGGACAAGCGCCTGTATGCGGTGATGGACGCGTTCGCGCAGAACAACGGCCAGCTCGGCGTGTCCGATGCGCGCTATGTGAACGCGGTCAAGCTGGTGCTGCAGGCGTTCTCGCCGCTGAAGTACACGCTGCACCGCGCGCTCGCGCACGCCGGCCGCAACCTGCGCGGCGACGCGCTGCGCATCGCCGCGCAGATGCAGGCGACCGACGAACTGCGCCATTCGCAGGGCCAGGCGCACGCGGCCTCGATCTACAACAAGTATTTCAACGGCCTGCACGCCGCGCCGGAATGGTACGAGCACGCGTGGTACCTCGCGCCGGTGAAGAGCTTCGCCGAAGACGTCGCCAGCGCCGGCCCGTTCGAGGCGCTGGTCGCGGTCGGCTTCGGCTTCGACCAGCTGCTGTCGGACCTGCTGTTTGTGCCCTTCATGTCGGGCGCGGCGCACAACGGCGACCTGTCGATGGTGCCGGCCAGCTTTTCCGCGCACGCCGACGCGGCGCGCCACAAGGCGCTCGGCACCGGCCTCGTGCGCTTCCTCGCGCAGCAGGACGCGGCCAACCTGCCGGTGCTGCAACGCTGGATCGACAAGTGGTTCTGGCGCAGCTTCCGGCTGATGCCGCTGGTGGCCATGATGCAGGACTACATGCTGCCGAAGCGGATGGCGAGCTGGAAGGAAGCGTGGCGCGCGTATGTCGAAGCGCCGGTCAATGCGCTGTTCGACGAGCTGGCGCCGCTCGGGTTGCGCCGCCCGGCCGGCTGGGCCGACGCCTGCGCCGCCGCCGACCACCTGAGCCATCAGGCGTGGAATGCGTTCTACGGCTGGGGCAATGCGGTCGCTTTCCACACCTGGGTGCCCGGCGCCGATGAGATCGCGTGGCTCGACCGCAAGTACCCGGACAGTTTCGACCGCTGGTACATGCCGCGGCTGGCGCATTACGCGCAGCGCGAGGCTGCCGGCCACCGCTATTACAACCGCGCGCTGCCGATGCAGTGCCAGGTCTGCCAGCAGCCGATGCTGTTCACCGAGCCGGGCAATCCGCGCCGCACCGCCTATCGCCAGACCGTGCACGCAGGCGAGGCCTTCCACTTCTGCAGCGACCACTGCGAACACATCTTCACGCACGCGCCGGACAAGTACGTGCAGGCGAAGCTGCCCTCGCACGAGACCCTGCACGCGCATCGCGACAAGACCGGCATCGACAGCATCGTCGCCGACCTGCCGCGCGCATCGATCGCCGAATGCGGCATCGACGTCGCCCGCGACAGCGGCGACTTCAATGCCTCCGAGGATGCGATGAATTTCGACACCTGGGGCGGCGGACAGGACATGAAGGAGGCCCAGCTATGAGCGTCACCGCCATCGGCAATTACGCGCACGCGTCGCATGACGGCGCCGCGCGCTTCGGCCAGCCGCTGCTGTATGTCGGCTGGGACGAGCACATGATGTTCGCGGCGCCCGCGGTGCTGCCGCTGTCGCCGGACACGACGTTCGAGCAGCTGCGCAGCAAGGTGCTGCCGAAGCTGTACGGCGAGCATCCGGATTTTGCGCAGATCGACTGGGCGCGCGTGCAATGGTTCCGCGGCGACGTGATGTTCACGCCGCGCGCCGACGGCACGCTGGCCTCGCACGGCTTCGGCCACAAGTCGGTGCTGCGTTTCAGGACACCCGGGTTGGAGGGTTTGCGCGGTTCCTGCGGCTGACGCGGGCACGGTGCGGCGTTGCGCAGCCTTCACGGTCCGGCTGCGCCGCGTGGCGGTTTCGGGACCGGCAGCAAAAAACACGATAACGGAGACAGGAACAGATGAAAAAGACCACCATGCTCGGCGGCGCCGTAGCGACTGCCCTGACCTTGGCCGCCAGCGGCGCGATGGCCAATGACAAGTGCGGCCTCGGCAACGGCAAGAAGGCCACCGGCGAACCGATCCAGATCGGCGCCATCGTCGGCAAGACCGGCCCGGAAGATTTCTCGTCGTCGGCCCGCGCCGCGCAGGCCTACTTCAGCTGCGTGAACGCCAACGGCGGCATCAACGGCCGTCCGATCCAGTACACGGTGCAGGATGACACCTGGAACCCCGAGGTCGCATCGCAGGCAGCGAACAAGCTGGTCAAGGACACCAAGGTAGTCGCGATGGCCGGCTCGTCGTCCTTCGTCGAGTGCGGCGCGAACAACAACCTGTACGCGCAGGAAGGCGTCGCCGCCGTGTCCGGCGTCGGCGTGCCGCGTGCCTGCTTCTTCGGCAAGAACTACATCTCCTTCAACCAGGGCCCGCGCCAGTCGACGCTGGGCGCCGCGCAGTACATCACCGAGACCTACAAGCTGAAGAGCCTGACCTGCGTCGCACCGGGCATCCCGGGCTTCGGCGACTGGGTCTGCGGCGGCGTGGAGTCGTACGGCAAGGCCAACAAGATTCCGGTGAAAACCGTGATCTTCGATCCGGGCCAGCTCGACGGCAACGCAATCGCTCTGCAGATCGCCGCCGCCAAGAGCGAAGGCGTGGTGCTGGGCATGCCGCGCGGCATGATGCTGCCGATCCTGACCGCCGCCGAACAGCAGGACCTTGGCAAGAGCGCCAAGTGGGGCCTGCCGACCTCGGCGTACCACGTTGACATGCCCAAGGCCGTCGGCAAGTACTGGCACGACAAGCTGCACGTGCACATGGAGCTCGAGCCGATGGACGGCACCGGTCCGGACAACGCGAACTGGAAAGCCATCATGGACAAGTACGGCGACAGGAAGGATCCGCGCGACACCTTCTCGCAGGCCGGCTTCCTCGCAGCGAAAGTCGTCACTGACGCGCTGCTGTCGGTCAAGGGCAACGTCGACCGCAAGTCCGCGTACCAGGCGATCGTGAACACGAAGAACTACAAGAGCGACATGATGTGCGCGCCGTGGTACTTCGGTCCGGGCGAGCGTCACCAGCCGAACCACAAGGGCCGCGCCGCCATGCTGGTCAAGGGCGGCTTCAAGACCCTGACCGACTGCTACCAGTCGAAGGACGCCGAACTCGAGGATGTGGTGAAGCTCGAGGCCAAGGGCGGCCTGGTCAACTAAGGGCCTGATCCATCAACGCGAAACCGGACAGATCATGGAAACACTGCTCCCTTTTATTGTCGTCGGCATCAGCGTAGGCGCCGTGTATGCACTGTCGGGCGTCGGCCTGGTGGTGCTGTACCGCGCCAGCGGCGTGGTCAACTTCGCCTTCGGCGCGCTCGGCGGCCTCGCTGCCATGGTGTGCTGGCAGGTGCTCGACCTCGAGTATGACGACTGGATGGGCTGGGTGGCCGGCGTGGGCGCCGCGACCCTGTTGTCGTGGGCGTACGGCCGCTTCATCGCGCCGTCGCTCACGCACCAGGACCGCACGGTGCGTGCGATGGCCACGCTCGGCTTCGCGTTGATGATCATGGGCATCGCCCAGTGGTACTGGGGCGACGACCCGCGCCGGCTCGTGCTGCCGACCGATTCGGAAGGCATCGAGTTCGACGGCCGTCGCCTGATCAGCCACACCCGCGTCGCCGCGCTGCTGTTCGCGGCCGGCGCGACCGTCGGCATGCTCTGGCTGCTGGCGCGCACGCCGCTCGGTCTGCGCATGCGCGCGCTGCAGAGCAACCGCGTGCTGGCCGCCCTCGTCGGCGTGCGCGTCAAGCGCGTCGACACCTGGGCATGGACGCTGGCCGGCCTGATCGCCGGCATCAGCGGCCTGTTCATGGGCAACATGGTGCGGCTCAACCCCACCGTGCTGACCTTCCTCGTGATTCCCGCCATGGCCGCAGCCATGGTCGGACGAATGAATTCCCTGACGGCGACCGTGGTCGGCGGACTGGCGATCGGCGTGATCGAGTCCCTGCTGAACCTGGTGCCCGAAGTGCAGCGCTACGGTTCGGCGACCGCGTTCGTGGTCGCGATCACCGTCGTGCTGTGGCAGCAGCGGCATGGCATCGGCCTGTCGCGTGACAACAGCCACCTGGAGTAAACCGACATGGCTCGCAACAAGGACAAACCCGATATCCCGCCGGGCACGCCGTTCCAGCGCGTGCGCCCGATGCTGATCACCTTCTTCGTCGTCGCGCTGGTCGGCCCCTGGCTGTTCTCGTCGTACTGGCTGAACACCTTCTCGACGGTCGCCTGCCTGACGCTGGCCGCCGGCACGGTGTCGCTGCTGTACGGCCAGCTCGGCATGGTCTCGCTCGCGCAGTTTGCGCTGTCCGGCGTCGGCGGCTGGTTCTGCCTGCGCCTGATCCACGGCCTCGGCCTGCCGTTCGAAGTCGCGCTGGTGCTCGGCGCCGTGATCGCCGGCCTGTTTGGCCTGATCCTCGGCCTGCCGGCGCTGCGCATGCGCGGCCTCTACCTGGCGCTGCTGACGCTGATGATCGCCGCCGCCGTGCAGGTGGTCGTCAACGTGATCGGCTTCCCCGACGGCGGCCCGGGCTGGACCGGCCATGTGGTCAACGGCCAGCGCGCGATGATCCAGCGACCGCTGCTGGCACAGGGCGACACCGATTACTTCCGCTACACGATGTTCTGGCTTGCCGTCGGCATGGGCCTGATCGAATGGGCGCGCACCACCCTGCCCGGCCGCGCATGGGGCCTGATCCGCAAGAGCGAGGCGGCAGCGATCGCTGCCGGCGTGTCGGTGGTCAAGTACAAGGCACTGGCATTCGCGATGGCCGGCGCGCTGGCCGGTCTGGCCGGCGGCCTGCTGGCCGGCCTGAACGGCCAGCTTGACAACACCGGCTTCCCGGTCAGCCAGTCGATCCTGCTGTATGCGCTGACCATCGTCGGCGGGGCCTACCACTGGATGGGCGCGGTGTTCGCCGGCCTGCTGATCCGCGCGCTGCCGGCGCTGCTGAACGACCACGGCGTCGACGGCAACCTTGCCAATGCGTTCTACGGCTTCGCGCTGCTGGTGTCGCTGATCCAGGGTCGCAAGGGACTGGCCGGCCAGCTGGCCGACTTCTACAAGTTCGTGCGCATGAGCCGCATCGTCGAGGGCTCGGTGATCTGGGGCGCGATCGCGCTCGGCATGGCCTTCGGCGCCGTGCACTACGAGGCGATGGGCTTTGGCGGCGCGCTGTTCCTGTCGCTGGTGGCGCTGCTGTTCCGCCAGGCGATCCCGGGCGT
>CAYZXP010000008.1:0-18062 GCA_964482415.1 uncultured Bifidobacterium sp.
GCGTGCCGCCGCGCGTGATGGGCATCGGCCCGGTGCCGGCCGTGCAGAAGCTGCTGCAGCAGACCGGCATGACGCTGGACCAGATCGACGTGATCGAACTCAACGAAGCGTTCGCGGCGCAGGGACTGGCCGTGCTGCGCGGCCTCGGCATCGCCGACAACGATGCGCGCGTGAACCCGAACGGCGGCGCGATCGCGCTCGGCCATCCGCTCGGCATGAGCGGCGCGCGGCTGGTGACGACCGCGATGTACCAGCTGCACCGCAGCGGCGGCCGCTACGCGCTGTGCACGATGTGCATCGGCGTCGGCCAGGGCATCGCGATCCTGATCGAGCGCGTCTGAGCCGCTCTCTCCGAGAATCCCCAGACAACCATCATCCGAGACAAGGAGCCATGATGTCTTCACTCCCGCCTTACCGGCGTCCCGCTGCGGGAAGCCAGCCCGATTATCTGTACCCCGGCTACAAGTCGACCGTCCAGCGCACGCCGACGAAGCCGCTGATCCTGCTGCCGCAATCGCTGTCCGAGATGACCGGGCCCGTGTTCGGCCATGACCGCGTGCGCCCCGAAGACGCCGACCTGACTCGCCAGCATGCCGGCGAGCCGCTCGGCGAGCGCATCATTGTTGCCGGCCGCGTGCTCGACGAAGACGGTCGTCCGGTCGCGAACCAGCTGATCGAAGTGTGGCAGGCGAACGCCGCCGGCCGCTACCGGCACAAGCGCGACCAGCACGACGCGCCGCTCGATCCGAACTTCACCGGCACCGGTCGCCTGCTGACGGATGCGCAAGGCAACTACCGTTTCGTGACCATCCGCCCGGGCGCCTACCCGTGGCGCAACCATCCGAATGCATGGCGGCCCGCGCACATCCATTTCTCGCTGTTCGGCAATGCCTTCGCGACACGGCTGGTCACGCAGATGTACTTCCCGGGCGACCCGCTGCTGCCCTTCGACCCGATCTACCACAGCGTGCCCGACGGCGCGCGCCAGAAAATGATTTCGGATTTCGATCTCGACCTGACCGAGCCCGAGCACGCACTCGGCTTCCGCTTCAACATCGTCCTGCGCGGCCGCGATGCGACGCCGATGGAGAAATAAGATGAGCTTCCCGCTGACCCCTTCGCAGACCGTCGGACCCTACCTGCACATCGGGCTGGACTGGCTGAATACCACGGACCTGGCCGGCCCCGGCGTGTCCGGCGAACGCATCGTGATCACGGGCCGCGTGCTCGACGCCGACAACGTGCCCGTGCCGGATGCCGTGGTCGAGATCTGGCAGGCCAATGCGCACGGCAAGTATGCGCATCCGGATGACGCGCGCGCGTTGCCGTCCGACCCCGGTTTTGCCGGCTTCGGACGCTGCCCGACGGATGCGGACGGCCGCTTTCACTTCGCCACCATCAAGCCCGGCAGCGTGCCCGGCGCCGACGGCCAGCCGCAGGCGCCGCACATCATGGTCAACGTGTTCGCACGCGGACTGCTCAGGCAACTGTCCACGCGAATCTATTTTTTGGGCGACAATCACGACAGCGACTTCGTGATGCAGCAGGTGCCCGCTGCGCGCCGTGCGACGCTGCTGGCCAGGCCGGCGGCCGGCAACGCCGGGACCTTCGAGTGGGACATCGTGCTCGGCGGAGGCGGCAACGACGAAACCGTATTCTTCGACATCTGACCCACCACTGACCAGCAATGACCATGCATGCCCTCACCTCAGCCATTTTTTCCAGTGAGGGCATGCGGCAGGTGTTCTCGCCAGAGAACACCGTCCGGCGCATGCTCGACTTCGAGGCGGCGCTGGCGCGCGGACTGGCCTGCGAGGACGTGATCCCGGCGTCTGCGGTCGATCCGGTCCTGGCCTGCTGCGACGCGCGCGACTATGACCTCGACGCGCTGGCGCTGGCCGCGCGCAATGCAGGCAATCTTGCCATTCCCCTCGTAAAACAACTGACCGCAAAAGTCGCCGCGCGCGATCCCGAGGCCGCTCGCTACGTGCACTGGGGCTCGACCAGCCAGGACGTGATCGACACCGGCATGGTGCTGCAGCTGCGCGAAGCGCTCGACCTGATTGCCGTCGAGCTGGCCGAGCTGGCCGACGCGCTGGCCGGGCTCGCGCACCGTCATCGCGGCACGCCGATGATGGGTCGTACCTGGATGCAGCATGCGCTGCCGGTCACCTTCGGGCTGAAGGCCGCCGGCTGGCTCGACGCGCTGCTGCGCCACCAGCAGCGGCTGGCCGAGATGCGCGCGCGGCTGTGCGTGCTGCAGTTCGGCGGCGCGGCCGGCACGCTGGCCAGCCTTGGCGATCGCGGTCTGGCGGTCGCGCATGCGGTTGGCGGCGTGCTCGACTTGCCGCTGCCGCGCCTGCCATGGCATGCGCATCGCGACCGCGTTGCCGAATTCGGCACGGTACTCGGGCTGCTGACCGGCAGCTTGGGTAAAATCGCGCGGGATATCTCGCTGCAGAACCAGACCGAAGTCGCGGAATTGTCCGAGCCTGTCATGGTCGGACGCGGCGGTTCGTCGACCATGCCGCACAAGCGCAATCCGGTCGGTTGCGCTGCGGTGCTGGCTGCGGCCGTGCGCGTGCCCGCGCTGGTGGCGACCTTGCTGTCGGCCATGCCAAACGAGCACGAGCGCGCGCTCGGCGGCTGGCAGGCCGAGTGGGACACGCTGCCCGAGATCGCATCGCTGTGCGGCGCGGCGCTGACGCAGTTGCGCGACGTCGCCGAAGGGCTGGTCGTCGATGCGGCGCGGATGCGCCGGAACATGGAGCTTACGCAGGGCATGGTGATGGCCGAGCCGGTGTCGGTGGCGCTGGCTGCCGAACTCGGGCGTGCGCGCGCGCATGAGATCATCGAATCAGCCTGTCATACTGCGGCCGACAGCGGCCGGCACTTGCTGGACGTATTGCAGGCCGACATGCGCGTGGCGCCGGTGCTCGGCGGGGAACGCCTGGCCGCGCTGTTCGATCCGTTAAGCTACGCGGGCGAAGCGGCGGCTTTCGTTGACCGGGTGCTTGCCGCGCACCGGCAGCGCAAGGCCGGATGAAACATTTTATGGAGTCAAGTGATGCCCTTCATTGATACCGGTAACGGCAAGCTGCATTACCAGCTCGACGGCGCCGACGACGCGCCGGTGCTGGTGATGTCGAACTCGCTAGGCACGACCCTGGACATGTGGCTGCCGCAGATGCCGGCGCTGGTCGAACATTTCCGCGTGCTGCGCTATGACACGCGCGGCCACGGCCAGTCCGACGTCACGCCCGGCCCTTATTCGATCGCCCAGCTCGGCAGCGACGTCATCGCGCTGATGGACTACCTGAAGGTTCCGCGCGCGCATTTCTGCGGGCTGTCGATGGGCGGCATGACCGGCATGTGGCTCGGCATCCATCATCCGGCGCGCATCGATCGCCTCGTGCTGTGCAACACCAGCGCCGCCATCGGCGTGCCCGAGATGTGGAACGCGCGCATTGCGCAAGTGCGCCAGGGCGGCATGCAGGTGGTGACCGACACCGTGCTGCAACGCTGGTTCACCGATGATTTCCTGCAGCATGCGCCGGCGCAGGTCGAGCGCGTGCGCGCGATGCTGGCCAACACCACCGTCGACGGCTATGTCGCCAACTGCGCAGCGGTGCGCGACATGGACCAGCGCGCCGACCTCGGCCGCATCGCGACGCCGACGCTGGTCATCGGCGGCAAGCATGACAAGTCGACGCCGCCCGAGCACGGCGAGCTGATCGCACGCGCCATTCCGGGCGCGCGCTACGTCGAGCTGAACGCCGCGCACCTGTCCAACTGGGAAGTGGCGCAGGCCTTCACCCAGCAGCTGCTGAACTTCCTGCTGCGGCAGGATGCCGCAGCCTGAGCACGGGGCGAAGCCGATGGATGACGAACAGCGTTTCGATCAGGGCATGGCCATGCGCCGTGCGGTGCTGGGCGACCGGCATGTTGACCGCGCGCAGGCGAACCTGAACGAACTCAATGCCGAGTTCCAGAACCTGATCACGCGCTATGCGTGGGGCGAGATCTGGACGCGGCCCGGGCTGACGCGGCACACGCGCAGCCTGATGACAATCTGCATGATGGTCGCGCTCAACCGCGAGGAGGAGCTCAGACTGCACCTGCGCGCCGCGTCCAACAACGGCGTCTCGCGCGAGCAGGTCAAGGAAGCGCTGCTGCAGGCCGCGATCTATTGCGGCGTGCCGGCGGCCAACTCGGCCTTTGCCCTCGCGCAGAAGGTGTTTGCGGAGATGGACGCAGAGCAGGCTTGATCGCGCTCCAGCCGGAGCGCACCAGGCCGGTCATCCGGCCGCCGATGCGGTCACAGGGTCAGTCGGGTTCGGACTCGAAGGACAGCGCCATGATCACCAAGCGTTTTGCGATCGTTGCCGGCATCGCCTACCTGCTCATCGGCGTTGCCGGCTTTTTCCCTGCCTTGCTTTCACCGCCGGACGAGACCCGCCACATCACGGCCGGTGTGCTCAACGGCAAACTGTTCGGCATCTTTCCCGTCAATCTCACGCACACGCTGGTGCATCTGGCCATCGGCGGCTGGGGCGTGCTCGCCGCACGCGCGTCGGACGCCGCCGCCACCTATGCGCGCACCATCGCCATCCTGTTCGCGGTGCTCGCGGTAATGGGCCTGTTCCCGCGGCTCGACACTTTGTTCGGGCTGATGCCGCTGCATGGCCACGACATCTGGCTGCACGCGGGAACCGCGGCGCTGGCCGCCTATGTCGGCTGGTATGCGGCGCCGGATCTGCGTGCGTGATGCCGCACCGAATGCGACAACATCCCCTTTGCCAATTTGACATGAACTAACGCGCAGCTATCGGTTATAGTTTCCGTCCAAAAATAAAAAAGGGAGACAGGATGCAAACCAGCGACACCCCGCGCTTCGCGGTCGTCGGCGCCGGCGCAGTCGGTTGTTATTTCGGCGGCATGCTCGCCCGGGCCGGCGTGCCGGTCACCCTGATCGGGCGTGCATCGCATGTTGACGCCATGCGCGAGCGCGGACTGCGGCTCGACACGCAAATGTTCGACGAGACCGTGCAGGTCGACGCGAGCACCGACACGGCGGCGGTGGCCGGCGCGGACGTCGTGCTGTTCTGCGTGAAATCCACCGACACCGAGCGCACCGCACGCGAGATCGCGCCGTTGCTGAAGGCTGGCGCCGTGGTGGTGTCGTTGCAGAACGGCGTCGAGAATGCCGAGATCATCCAGCGCGTGCTGCCGCAGCGGGTCATTCCCGCCGTCGTCTATGTGGCCACCGAGATGGCCGGCCCTGCGCACCTGAAGCACCACGGGCGCGGCGAACTTGCGATCGGCACAGCGCCCGAGAGCGCGCGCATCGTTGACGCATTCGCGCGCGCCGGCGTGCCGGTGCAGGTGTCGGACAACGTGATGGGCGCGCTGTGGGGCAAGCTGATCGTCAACTGCGCGTACAACGCACTGTCGGCGATCGCGCAAAAGACCTATGGCAAGCTGGTTGAAACCGAAGGCATACCCGAGCTGATGCAGGCCGTCGTCGACGAGTGCCTGCGGGTCGCTGCGGCCGACGGCATCAGCGTTCCCGGCGACAGCCACGAAGCGGTGCGGCGCATCGCGCATTCCATGGCGAACCAGTATTCATCGACTGCGCAGGACGTCGCGCGCGGCAAGCCGAACGAAATCGACTACCTGAACGGCTATGTCGTACGGCGCGGTCAGGCCAATGGCGTTGCGACCCCCATCAACCAGACCCTGCTGGCGCTGGTCAGGCTGGTCGCCACGCGCTGAAGGAGAACGACATGACCGAACAGCAATTCCGCGACCAGCTGGCCTCCGAGGGCATCACGACCGTCGTTGTCGTCGAACGCGAACCGAACGGTTCGCTCGACACGCATTCGCATCCGTTCGAGGCGAGGGCGCTGATTCTCGACGGCGAAATCACCATTGTCGCCGACACCGGCACCCAGCATTGCCGCGCGGGCGACACCTTCCGCCTCGCGGCCAATGTGCCGCATACGGAAAACTACGGCCCGCAAGGCGTCAGGTACCTGGCGGGCCGCAAGTAAGCAGGGGCAGGCCGAGTGCCTGCCCGGGAACGCAGGGGATCAGGTCGGCAGTGCGGCCGTGCCGTTGAGCTGGTCGATGCGCACGAAAGTCCTGCGCGCATGGGCCACCAGCTGGCGGTCGGTCGGATGATCGACCGTTTCGACGCCGAGGATCTTTTCCGCCACCTTCGGCAGCTGCTTCTCGACATAACGGATCAGTTCGAGCTTCGCCGAACCCGGGCCGACGACGAGAATTTCGGAAGCATCGGCTGCCGCCTCCGCCACCGCGCGCAGGTATTCCTCGGCTGCGCGCGAATGACCCGCGCCGGTCGAGCCGGACTTGTGGTGCAGGTGCGGGTGCGACGAACGCGTCTTCACGACTTCGCTCTCGCTCGCCTCCGCGTCGAAATGAATCACGTGCGCTTCGCTGTGGTCGATCCAGATTACGGCATGGTTGAAAGTCATACAGGCTCCTTGTTAGATGGTTCCAGTATTCCGTTTCATACCGGTCGCAGTCTTTGACGTGCGTCAAAAATGCCGGACAGCGAGCGTGCCGATAATTCTAAATTTTTAACCTATCAGGTCGACCCGGCCGTTCAGGTCCATGATGCCGGTGATCACCGCCAGCCCGGGCTGGCGCAGTCCGACCTCCTTGCGGAATGCCTGCAGCGCTTCCGCGTGCGCGATCGATTCGGACTCCCTGTCGGCAACCTTGTCGGCGCCGAATGCCAGCTTCGCGGCGCCGCAATCGCGGTGTGACAGCGCGACCACGCGCTTGATGTGGTGCAGGCTGACCGTGATGCCGAGGTTGTCCCAGAAGGTCTGGTGCCAGGCCTGGAACTTCGGATGCACTGCGCCGATCGGTCCGCCCGCCATCACGAAATGGCTGTAGTTGTCGCCCAGCTTCTCGCGGTCGACGCCGGACAGCAGCCCCATGTATTGCCAGCTCAGCGTCGTGAAGCGCGGGTCGATGCAATTGACCAGCATCGCGTCGTAATTGCCGCCGCCCGCCAGCGCGCGGCCGGGGACGAAGCCGGCCAGCCCGCCGGCCAGCACGGCTGCGCCGGCGGCCAGGAACTGGCGGCGCGATGCCATCGCAGGAGACGGCGTGCAGCAGGGGCAGGCATCGCCGTGCGCCAGACTCGCGGGTGGGTTGATCGGTGTGCGGGACATTGCTTTCTCCTTCATTCATGCCGCCGCTGCTTGCGCAGCCGCGGCTGTCCGGTATGGAAAACAGGATTGCGGCCGGGAGCGGCACGCACCGGCCGTGTCGACGCGCCGGCGCGACCGTGGTTCCGGCGCGCGGGCCATCGGCAGGGAAAAAATTTCCCTACAGAAATTAACGGCCGATTCGATAATTATCAACAGGAATTTTTTGTAAATCGTCCCGGCCCCGACGGCCGCGGCGCGTGATGCCGGTTTGCCAATGCCGGCATGTCGCCCGCAGGTGCGACCGTGAACAGAAGGAGAGCGTCATCATGACATCCGCAAAATTCATGCTGCCAGGCCTGTTGCTGGCCATCGGCGTTGCCCCGGCGCTGGCCAATGACGCGGCACATGCCGGCAGTCCGCACGGCGCCGGCAGCGCGAAAGGCGCGGCGCCGGCGGCCGAAGCACTACCGGCGCCGCCGCCCGTTGCCGCGGCAGCCGCAGCGGACAGCGCCGCCCGGCCGAAGCCGAAACGTCACCGGCACCGCAAGGCTGCCGCGCCGGCCGCCGGCAAGGAGGCCAGGGCGGCTGTGGGCGGACTGGAGGTGCCCGCGGGCGAGGCCGGACATTCACATGACGCGTCGCCCGCGCCTGTCGTCCCGGCGGTCGTGGCGCCAACGCCGCGGGTGCAGGTTCGCGACCGGGCGGCGGCGGCTGTCGCCGTGGCTGCCGCACAGGCGACTGACGGCCGCGCGGCGCAGGCGCATGTACAGGCAATGCCCGCTCCGCACGCGCTGCCGGACGAGCATCCGTCGCACGCGGCCACGGCAGAGGCGCCGGCCCCCGCGGCGCCCGCGCGCGGCGACGAATGCAACCCGCCGTTCAGGACCGAAGTGGCCGCGCTGTTTGACCGCTGGAATACGTCATTGCGCAGCGGCGACCCGAAGAAGGTCGTCGCGAACTACGCGCCGGATTCGGTGCTGCTGCCGACCCTGTCGAACCGCGTGCGTTTCACTGCGGCGGAAAAGGAAGAATATTTCCTGCACTTCCTGCAGCGCGGCCCGGAAGGCAGGATCGACGACCGCGTGATCGACGTCGACTGCAACAGCGCCGTCGACAGCGGCCTCTACACCTTCCGGTTCACGGACGGCAGCAGCGTGCGCGCGCGCTATACGTTTGCGTACAAGCGGGTGGGCGGCGACTGGCTGATCAGCAGCCACCATTCGTCGGCCATGCCGGAGAAGGCGGGCGTGGCCGGCCACGGCGCCGAGGCCGCGCAAGCCGGTGCGAGCGACGACGGCAGCGCGGTGCGCGGCTGGGTGCGCTTTCCCTGACAGGGGAGCAGGGAAAGCAGGGGGCGTTGCCGGGCGCGGTCAGCCGGCCTGGAATTGCGGATCGACCGGCACCTGCAGGCTGTTGGCCAGCGCATTCGTGCGGCTGGCCAGCGCGATGACGGCAAGCAGTTCCGCATGCTGCTCGGCCGTCATGCCTTTGGCACGCGCTCCGGCCGTATGCGAGTGCACGCAGTAGGTGCAGCTGTTGGCTGCCGATACGGCGATGTAGACCAGCTCTTTCGTCAGCGCATCGAGCGCGCCTGGCTGCATTACCGACTTCACCTCCGACCAGACCTGTTTCAGCTGCGCCGGCGAATTCGCCAGCGACTTCCAGAAATTGTTCACGTCGGCGACGCCGCGCAGCTGCTTGATGTCGTCATAGACGGCACGCACGGCCGGGCTGGCATTCGCATGGTCGATCAGGGGAACGGTAGCCATTCTGTATCCTTTCATTTTTAACGCGCGCACGCGGCGCCGGGGCAGTCAGTGTAGCAACCGTGATCGCGGCTGTCCGTGCCGGCAAGCGCGCCCGCTCCGAAGGAACGCGCACAGCGGCGCGGGGTCGAACCGGTGTATGCTTGGCCTGTACTCCGGTGCCGCTGCACCGGCGGCAATGCAATGAAGAAAAATCCCGACTCGGTACGCGCGCCCGCCGGCCTCGAATGGCGGCTGTTCAAGAAGCTTCCCCGGCTGGCCGTCCTCGGACTGCTGGCGCTGGTGGCGCTATGGGGCGTGTCCGCGCTCTGGCCGTTCGACGGCGATCCGCAGCACGTCGCGCGCGCCTTGCGCACCTTTCATTACACGCTGATTGGCATGGCGATCTTCCATGTGACGATGGTCCTCACGGTGGCGATCGGCTGCGTCGTCGTGATGATCATGAAGGGCCCGCAGTACACGTCGGACTCCTACCCGGTCCAGGACGCGGATCGTCCGTCGAAATAAACTCTGCGCTGCGCGGCGTCTCGGCCGTGCCGCATTCCCGGCAAGCCTTTGCGAGGCCGCCTCAAATTCTTTGGAAGGCGGGCAACGCCGGCTTTGCCTAAAATTGGCGACCTTCAGGCCGATATATACAAGGAGAACACGATGAGCCAGCTGACCATCCGCGACATTCGCGCGCGCGCCGTCGAGGCGCCGATCCCGCGCCCGGTGCGCACGGCGTCCGGAGAGATCGAAAAGGCGCCGCTGCTGCTGGTTGACGTGCTGACCGACGAAGGCGTGACCGGCAGCGCCTATGCGTTCGGCTACACGAAGCCGACACTCCGGCCGCTGCTCGCGCTGGTCGACGAATTGCGTGCCGAACTGGTCGGCAAGCCGGTCGTGCCGTTCGCGCGCATGCAGCAGCTTGAGCGGCGTTTCCGCCTGCTCGGCCTGCAGGGCCTGCTCGGCATGCTGGTGTCGACGCTCGACATGGCGTACTGGGACGCGCTCGGCAAGGCGGCCGGTCAGCCGGTCGTGCAGCTGCTCGGCGGCGAGGCCGCGCCGGTGCGCGCCTACGACAGCTACGGCATGGTCGATCCGGTGCAGGATGCCGGACAGTTGCGGCGTTCGCTGGAACAAGGCTTTCGCGCGGTGAAGATCAAGGTCGGCTATGCCGACCCGAAGCGCGATGTCGAGGTGGTGCGCGCGGTGCGCGAGCTGATCGGTCCGGACATTGCGCTGATGGTGGATTTCAACCAGAGCCAGTCGCCGGCCGAGGCGATCCGCCGCATTCGCGCGCTTGAAGCTTATGACCTCTGCTGGATCGAAGAGCCGGTGGCGGCCGAGGATTTGCAGGGCCATGCGAAGGTGCGCGAAGGCACCGGCGCCTGCATACAGACCGGCGAGAACTGGTGGTTCCCGCGCGATGCCGAGCGCGCGCTGTCGGCCGGCGCCTGCGACAAGATGATGCCGGACCTGATGAAGATCGGCGGCATTACCGGCTGGCTGTCGGTGATGGGCCTGGCCGCAGCGGCGTCGATGCCGGTGTCGAGCCACCTGTTCATCGAAGGCAGCGCGCATGTGCTGGCGGTCACGCCGACCTGCGACTGGCTGGAGTTCATGGATTTCGGTTCGGCCGTGCTGGCCGATCCGTATCGCGTCGACGCCAATGGCTGCGTCAGCGCGCGCGGCCCGGGACTGGGCATCGCGTGGGACGAGGCCGCGGTCGAACGCTATCGGCTGAACTGACGCGCCGCGTGCGCGTCATCGAATGGAGCACAGATGAAGCGCATGAGGAAAATCGCCGTACTGTCGGCGCTGTCGTTCACGCTGCTGCCGCTGCCGGCGGCAGCGCAACTGGGCGCGCAGGCGGCCGACCCGGCGGCCCTGCCGCCGGTGTCGAAGACCCTGCCCACCAACAACCCCGACATCGTGGTCAAGCGCGTGTCCTGCGTCGACGCCAACGTGGCCGGGGTTCTGGTGAACAAGGGCAGCCAGCCATTCCACGGCCGGCTGCGGCTGGCGGTGCGAGACGAGGAGGGCGACGTGGTCGGCCGGCACAGCGTGCGCATGCGCGCAGGCGCGGCCACCGGCGCGCGCTTCGACCTTTACTACATCAACACGCTCGACTGCCGGCGCCACAAGTTCGAATTCAGCGTCGAGTGACGCCGCGAGGTGCGCAACACCCGCTAGGCGGACACGCCCTTCAGTTGCAGACGCAACCCGGCCGCATTCCCCAGCATGTCCGCCAGAGTGAGCGGATCGAGCACCGCGAACCACGCATCGGTGGCCTGCTTCAGCGCCGATTTCAGCCGGCAGGCCGGCGACAGCACGCAGCGGTTGGTCGCGCCGTTGAAGCATTCGACCATCTCGAAGTCGGTCTCGGTGAGCCTCACCACCTGTCCGATCGGTATCTGCTCCGGCGGCAGCGCCAGCTGCAGGCCGCCGCCCTTGCCGCGCACCGTCCTTACCCAGCCCGATGAACCAAGCAGGTGCACGACCTTCGTCAGGTGGTTGCGCGGTATGTCATAGGCTTCGCAAATTTCGTCGATCGTCGACAGCCGGCCCGGATTGAGCCCGAGATAGATCAGGGTGCGCAGCGCATAGTCGGTAAAGGCGGTCAGTTTCATGGCGAAGGCGGGGAATTTGCCCGATTGGCATTGCGTTTCGGTGCGTGCAACTATAACATGCGGATATTATGCATGTTAAGGATATCCCATGTCCCTGCTCAAGATAAACGAGCCGCTGACGCCGGCCGTGCAGCAACTGTCCCGTCCCGGCAGCCGGGCCGTCAATCCGCCGAAGGGCGTGCCGCTGCTGCGACTGGGCTTCCGTCCTTTCTATCTCGTCGCTGCGGCGCTCGCGATGCTGGCGATCCCGCTGTGGGTCGCCACCTTCCTCGGCGCCGCGCCTTTCGGGCTGCAGCCGACGCTGTACTGGCACGTGCATGAAATGGTGTACGGTTTTGCAGTCGCCGTGATCGTCGGCTTCCTCTATACCGCCGTGCGCAACTGGACCAACCTGCCGACGCCGCGCGGCACGCACCTTGCGGCGCTCGTGCTGCTGTGGGCCGCGGGGCGCATTGCGCTGCTGGCTGCGCCGCCGCTGGCCGGCGCGCTGGTGGACTTCGCCTTCCTGCCGGCGGCCGCATGGCCCATCTGGCGGCTGCTGCGCAAGGCGAAGAACCGGCGCAACCAGTTCCTGCCGCTGATCCTCGGCGCGCTCGCGCTGCTGAATGGGCTGCATCATGCGGCGGCGCTTGGCTGGCTCGCGCTTGATCCGCTGATGCCGCTGCGCGGCGGGCTGCTGATGATCGTGCTGATCGAACTGGTCATGGGCGGCCGCGTGATCCCGTCATTCACGTCGAACGCCGCGCCGAAGGCCAAGCCGAAAGTGCGGCCGCGCGAGGACAGGCTGGCGATCGGGCTGGCCCTGCTCGCCATCGCCAGCTGGCTGCTCGGCCTGCCCGAGCCGGCGCAGGCAAGCAGCTTCGCCGCGGCGGCGCTGGCCACCGGGCGGCGCGTGTTTGGTTACCATCCGCAACGCACGCTCGCGCATCCGTTGCTGTGGATTCTGCATTTCTCTTACCTGTGGATTGCAATCGGCTTTGCGCTGCTGTCGGCCGCCGCGCTCGGTTTTGCGCCGGCCAGCGCCGGCTGGCATGCGCTCGGTGTCGGCGCGACCGGCGGCCTGGTGATCGGCATGATCACGCGCACCGCGCTCGGCCATACCGGTCGTCCGCTGCACGCGGGCAAGGCCGAGGTGCTGATGTACGCGCTGCTGATGGGCGGCGCACTGCTGCGCGTGCTGGCTTCGCTGCACCTGGGCGCAGGCTACCGCGAACTGCTGGTGGCGTCGGCCGCCTGCTGGAGCATCGCGTTCGCCCTGTATCTCGCGACCTACCTGCCGCGCCTGACGGCAACCCGCGTCGACGGCAACGACGGCTGACCCGCGCGGAGGGCGCCTTGCCTGACAGGCGCCCTCCGAGTTACATTGTCGGTATGAAATCCAACACCGTCATCCGGACCGTGATCGCCTTGCTGCTGTGCCTGCTGCTTCCGCTGCAGGCCGGCGCGACGCTGGCGCGCGCGACCGCGATGGCGCGCCATGGTACGGTGGTCACGGCCGCGAAACCTGCCGCGGAGTCCGTGCGGCCGATGCAGGCGCATGCGCAAGCCGGCCATCACGGGCACGGCGCCCGGCCGGCGCATGACGGCGCGCATGCGCATCACGGTGAGCACGGCCCTGCAGCCCAAGCGCAGCATGGCGATGGCAAGACCGCCACCCATCAATCCGTTCACGCAAAGGCCGGCTGTGCCGATTGTGCGAAATGCTGCCTGCTGGCGGCATCGGCGCCGCCGCCGGCGCTGGTCGCCGATTTTGCCCCGGCCGTGGCCCGGGCGCTCTTCCTCTCCCAAAGCACGCCGGTCCCGGCGTTCCTGACCGACGGCCCTGACCGGCCGCCCAGACACTTCATCGCCTGAACCCGAAGCGGCGCCGCCTGCAACGGCACGCTGCATCCCGTGTGCGGACGCCGTTCCGCACCGAAACTGGCAATGAGGTAATGCATGTTCCCCCGATCATCACGAATGGCCGCAGCGCTGCTGCCGGTCATGCTCGCCGGTTGCGCGAGCTTTTCGCCGGACGGCGGCATCGACCGCGTCGGCACGCTCAGCCGCGAGCGTACCGGCCACGCGGTCGAACGCGAAAGTCCGGAAACCCGGCAGCAGGTCGCGGCGCTGCTGGCCGAACCGCTGGGCGTCGACGCGGCCGTGCAGGTCGCGCTGCTGAACAACAAGCGGCTGCAGGCCGCGCTGGCCGAACTGGGCATTGCCGAGGCTGACCTCGTGCAGGCCGGCCTGCTGCGCAATCCGCGTTTTTCATTTGGACGGCTGAGCGGCAATGGCGCCGTCGAGATCGACCGTGCGGTGATGTTCGATCTTGGCGGCCTGCTGACCCTGCCGCTGCGCCGCGCGATCGAGCAGCAGCGCTTCCAGGGCGCGCAGCTGCAGGCCGCGCTGCAGGTGGTGCGCACCGCAGCCGACACGCGCCGCGCGTGGTACCAGGCGGTCGCCGCCGCGCAGTCGCTCGATTACCTGCGGCAGGCCGAACTGGCCGCGCAGGCCGGCGCCGAGCTGGGCCAGCGCATGGCGGCCGTCGGCAACTGGAGCCGGCTCGACGAGGCACGCGAGCAGGTATTCCATGCCGAGGTCAGCGCACAGCTGCTGCGCGCCGAGCATGCAACGGTGGCTGCGCGCGAGCGCCTGATCCGCCTGCTCGGCCTGACCGCCGCCGACGCCTCGCTGCGCCTGCCGGCGCGCCTGCCCGCGCTGCCCGCGCAGCTGCAGGCGCCGCAGCAGGCCGAGCAGCTCGCGCTGGCGCAGAGGCTGGACGTGCAGCTGGCCACGCTCGACACGCAGTTCACCGCTCGCACGCTGGGCCTGACCCGCACCACGCGCTTTGTCAACGTGCTTGAGCTCGGCTATCAGAACAGCAGCCAGAGCGGCGAGGCACGCGCCGATGGCTACGAAGTCGAGCTGTCGCTGCCGCTGTTCGACTGGGGCACGGCGCGCGTGCGCCGCGCCGAGGCCACCTACCTGCGCGCGCTGCAGCGCACCGCCGATGTCGCGGTGCAGGCGCGCTCGGAAGTGCGCGAGGGGCATTCGCTGCTGCGCTCGCAGTACGAGGTCGCGCGCCGCTATCGCGACGAGATCGTTCCGCTTCGCAAGAAGATGTCCGACGAGACCCTGCTGCGCTACAACGGCATGCTGGCCAGCGTGTTCGAGCTGCTGGCCGATGCGCGCGCGCAGATCGCCAGCGTGAACGCGGCCATCGATGCGCAGCGCGACTTCTGGATTGCCGACAGCGAGCTGCAGTTCGCCATCCACGGCGGCAGCGCGGTATCGGCGCTGCCTTCAGCCACTGCGACGCAGCCGGCCGCGGCTGCGGCCGCCCATTGAACAAGGAGAGACGACCATGGTCTCGCGAAGAGAATTTTTCATGCAGGCCGGCGTGGCCGCGCTCGGCGCCGGCATCGTCAGCCGCGTCGCTGCGGCCACCTTGCCGGAAATCGCGGTCGCCAGCGGACCGGCGACCGTGCCGCCGCCGCTGCCGCCGAGCGGGCGGCCGTTCCATCCCGTCGTCACGCTGAATGGCTGGTCATTGCCGTGGCGGATGAAGGACGGCGTCAAGGAATTCCACCTGGTGGCCGAGCCGGTGGTGCGCGAATTCGCCCCCGGGATGAAGGTCAACCTGTGGGGCTACAACGGGCAATCGCCGGGGCCGACGATCGAGGTGGTCGAAGGTGACCGCGTGCGCATCTTCGTGACCAACCGGCTGCCCGAGCCGCACAGCGTGCACTGGCACGGACAGCGGCTGCCGAACGGCATGGATGGCGTGACCGGCCTGACGCAGCCGTCCATCCCGCCCGGCAAGACCTTCGTTTACGAGTTCGACGCGCGCCGCGCCGGCACCTTCATGTACCACCCGCATTCGGACGAGATGGTGCAGATGGCGATGGGCATGTACGGCTTCTGGGTCACGCATCCGAAGGATCCGGACTTCATGCGCGTCGACCGCGACTTCGTGTTCCTGCTGAACAGCTTCGACATCGAGCCCGGCAGCGCGACCCCGAAGGTCAACACCATGCTGGACTTCAACCTGTGGGGCTTCAACAGCCGCGTCTTTCCGGGCATCGATTCGATGAAGGTGCGGCTCGGCGACCGCGTGCGCCTGCGCGTCGGCAACCTGACGATGACGAACCATCCGGTCCACATGCACGGCCATGAGTTCGAAGTGACCGGCACCGACGGCGGCTGGACGCCGCCGGGCTCGCGCTGGCCCGAGGTGACCGTCGACATCGGCGTCGGCCAGATGCGCGCGCTCGAGTTCGATGCGACCGAGCCGGGCGACTGGTCGCTGCATTGCCACAAGTCGCACCACACGATGAATGCGATGGGGCACAACGTGCCGACCATGATCGGCGTCGACCATCGCGGCGTGGCCGAGAAGATCAACCGGCTGGTGCCCGATTACATGGTGATGGGCGACAAGGGCATGGCCGACATGGCGACGATGGAGATGCCACTGCCCGACAACACCCTGCCGATGATGACCGGCGACGGTCCGTTCGGCAGCGTCGAGATGGGCGGCATGTTCACCGTGATCAAGGTCAGGGCCGACCAGAAGCCGGGCGACCACAGCGACCCCGGCTGGTATGCGCATCCGCCCGGCACGGTCGCGTGGGAATGGGCCGGCGAGCTGCCGCCGCCGGTACGCAAGGAGTCGGCCGGCGGGCAGGCGATGCCGGCCGCGCAGCCGCCGGGCCCGCCGGCAGGCGAAATGAAAGCACGCAAGCCGCATGCGCATGACGGCAATCACTGATGACAAAAATCACCACCGATAAACCAGGGAGGAAATCAATGGCAACGCAGAAACAACGCAACACCCCCGTCGCTGCATCGAAGCAGCGCGCATCGCTGGCATCGCTGCTGGCCCTGTCGCTGCTGGCGGCAACGCTGCCGGCCGCGGCCGATCACCACGGTGCGCACGAACACCAGCCGGCAGCCGGCGCGCAGCAGGCCGCCGACGAATTCGTCCGGGCCGAGGTGAAGAAGGTCGACAAGGAAGCCGGCAAGCTGACGCTGAAGCACGAGGCGATCCGCAAGTTCGACATGGCCGGCATGACGATGGCCTTCCGCGTGGCCGAGCCGGCGATGCTGGACGCAGTTGCCGTCGGCGACCATGTGCGCTTCGTGCCGGACAAGCGCAATGGCCAGTTCGTGATCACGCGTATCGAGAAGCTGAACTAGCGATACATCAAAGTCCCGGCGCTAACGGCCGGGGACTTTTCCGGTCAAACCAGACCACGGCCGCCGGCGCGTTGCCCGGCGCGCCGTTTTCCTTGACTGCCGCAACATGCCCGACGACTCGCCGTCACCCTGCGGTCCTGCGGATCCTTTGCAGGAGAAGCAGCGTCTGGCAGCGCTGCGCGCGTATTCCATCGTCGGCACGCCGCGCGAAGTGGAATTCGACAGCCTGGTCAAGCTGGCCGCCGACCTGTGCGAAACGCCGATGGCGGCGATCAGCATCATCGACGAGCACCGGCTGTGGTTCAAGGCCAGCTGGGGACTCAGCATGCAGGAGATGGACCTGTCGCAGGCCTTCTGCACGCATGGCATCCGGCAGGCCGGCTTTTACCAGGTGCCGGACGCCTTGCGCGATCCGCTGTACCGCGACAATCCGCTGGTCTCCGGCGAGGCGTCACTGCGCTTCTATGCCGGCTATCCGCTGCGCACGCAGGGCGGGCAGGTGCTCGGCATGCTCGCCGTGCTGGATCACCAGCCGCGCGCGCTCACGCCAAAGCAGCGCGAACAATTGCAGACGCTGTCCATGCAAGTGATGGTGACGCTGGAATTGCGCCGCCGCCAGTTGCTGCTGCATCAGGTGCTCGGCGAGCAGGCGCAGGACCGCTCGGTGCTGCAGCAGCTCAGCGCCGACGTCGCCCGCATCGGCTACTGGCAGCTGCAGGCCGGCAGCACGCTGTTCGAAGGCTCGGACGAGGCGCTCAGCCTGCTTGGCCGTTTGCCCGGCGAGCGCCTCGATATCAACGCATTGTCCGAGCAGATCTCGCCCGATTGCCGCGACGACTGGAACGCTGCGCTGGAGATCGCTTTTGTCTCCGGCGTGCCGATGGACATCGAATGCCAGGTGCATACATGCAACGGGGACTCGCATGTGCGCTGGCTCGCCAGTCCGGAATTCGAGCCCGGCTCCCTCACCGTCAGGCGGTTGCTTGGCGTGCTCCAGGATGTCAGCGAATTCCGCGAGATCGAGCGCGCCGCGCATCGCTGGAACGAGCGTTTCCGGCTGGTCGCGCAACTGATCTCCGATGCACTGTGGGAGTGGGACGTCGCCGCTGACAGCCTCTGGTGGGGCGAACGCATGCTCCGCCTGCTGGGCCTTCGCAAGGCGGTCTGCCGGCAGGCCGACGGGCTGGCGCTGGTGCACCCGGATGACCGCGCGCGGGTCGAGCGCGAGATCGCCGCGACCCTGGCCTCGCCTTCGGCCGACTGGGCGTCGACCTTCCGGCTGCGCCGCGGTGATGGCACGTGGGCGTGGGTGGAAGACC
>CAYZXP010000008.1:18162-21334 GCA_964482415.1 uncultured Bifidobacterium sp.
CTCGATCTCGACAATTTCAAGACATTCAATGATGCCTTCGGTCACGATGTCGGCGACGAATTGCTCAAGCAGGTCGGCTGCCGGCTGCGCGGCAGCGTGCGCGAACTCGACACGGTCGTGCGCCTTGGCGGCGACGAATTTGTGGTCCTGCTCGAAGAGCTGGGCGGTGATGCCACGGCCGCCGCACCCCGGGCCGAGACGGCGGCGAGGAAAGTGCTGGATGAATTCAAGCGTCCGTTTGACCTGAGCCAGACCCTGCATGACTGCACGGCCAGCATCGGCGTCGCGCTGTTCGAGGGGCAGACGGGATCGATCGACGAGCTGCTCAGGCAGGCCGATCTGGCGATGTACGAATCGAAGCAGGCCGGACGCAATTCCGTCCATTTTTTCGATCCGCGCATGCAACGGCTGGTGAAAGAGCGCGCCCGGCTCGAGGCCGACCTGCGGCAGGCGACGCAGCGGAAGGAATTCGTGCTGCATTACCAGCCGCAGTGGGCGCGCGACGGCCGGCTGGTGGGCATGGAAGCCCTGCTGCGTTGGCAGCATCCGCAGCGCGGGCTGGTCAGCCCGGACGAGTTCATCGGGGCATGCGAAGACACCGGCCTGGTCGTGCCAATCGGTCGCTGGGTGCTGCAAAGCGCATGCGAGCAGCAGGCGGCGTGGCGTGCATCCGGCTTGCCGGAGGTGCGGGTGTCGGTGAACATCAGCCCGCGCCAGCTGCGCAACGCAGATTTTGTCGATACCGTGCAGACCGCGCTCGAACGCAGCGGCTCGCCGCCGCACTGCCTCGAACTCGAGCTGACCGAAAGCCTGCTGCTGCAAGATGTCGACGCCAGCGTCGCCAAGATGCAGACACTGCGCCGGCTGGGCGTGCGCTTTGCGCTGGACGACTTCGGTACCGGCTATTCGTCGCTGTCGCTGTTGCAGAAATTGCCGCTGGACCAGCTGAAGATCGATCGGACCTTCGTTCATGGCCTCGACGAACCCGGCCATGATGCGGCCGTGGTGCAGTCGATCATTTCGCTGGGCAAGACCCTGAAGTTGCGCCTGATCGCCGAAGGCATCGAGACGGATGCGCAGCGGCAGCGGCTGGTCGCGCTCGGCTGCGACGAATTCCAGGGCTTCCTGCTCGGGGGATCGATGCCCGCGGAGGATGCCGCCCGGCTGATCACCCACTAGCCGGCGCATGCCGGACGGGCGAAAGCTCAGAAACGTTCCATCCGATAGGGTGACGGATCGGTGAAGGTGGGCTGGCCGCAGATCATTTCGGCGAGCAGCCGTCCGCCGGACGCCGACTGGGTCAGTCCGTGATGCGCATGGCCGAAGCAGAACCAGAGTCCCGGATGGCGCGGCGCCGGGCCGATGATGGGCAGCATGTCAGCGGTGCACGGACGCGAACCCATCCAGGGGGCGTCATCGACCGGCATGCCGATGCCGGCCAGCCGGCGCGCGATCGGCTCCAGCCGCTGCAGCTGCACCGGCGTGCGCGGCGCGTCGCGCAACGCAAACTCTGCGCCGGTGGTCAGGCGGATGCCGCGCTCCATCGGCGCGAGCGCATAGCCGTGATCGACGTCGACGATCACATGGCGCAACGCATGCGTGCCCGACGCGAAATGCCGGTGGTAGCCGCGCTTGACGCCTGTTGTCGGACGATAGCCCAGTTGCCGCGCGAAGTCGGCGCCCCACGGTCCGAGCGCGATCACGGCGTCATGCGCGGCGACACGCTGACCGCTGGCGTCGGCCGCCCACCCTCCGCCCTCGCGGCGCAGGCTGCGCGCATCGCCTTGCACGAAGCGGCCGCCGCGCTGGCGGAACAGTTCGAGATAGGCGAGCGACAGCGCCTGCGGGTCGCGCACCTGGCGCGAGTCCGGGTAGTGCACACCGCCGGCCACGCCGTCGCCAAGCGCCGGCTCGCACTCGAGCAACGCATCGCGTGACAACAGGTTCACGCGCAGGCCGTAATCGAGGCTGCGCCCGGCGATGTCGAGCGCCTCGCTGCGGCTGGCCTCGGTGCGAAACACCTTGATCCAGCCATGCTCGTTGACCAGCCCGGCGGCGCCGGCGGCCTCGATCAGCGGCGCATGCTCGCTCCAGCTGCGCTCGACCAGAGGCAGCGCGCCGGCGATCGCGGCCGGATACAGCGCGTCAGACGAATGTCGCCAGTACGACAGCAGCCAGCGCGCGATATGGGGCAGCGCGCGCCAGTGATAGCGTGCGGCGAGCTTGCGCTGCAGCGCGTGGTCGAGCAGCGTGCGCCAGTCACGCGGGAACGCGTACGGAAATACTGACGAACGTTCGATCAGGCCGGCGTTGCCGAAGCTGGTCGCCGCGCCCGGTTCGCCCCGGTCCAGCAGCACCACGCGCCGCCCGCGGGCCTGCAATTGCAGGGCCAGCGCAATGCCGACGATGCCGGCGCCCAGCACCAGCACGTCAGGGAAAGCAGGATCCGTCGTCGTGTCGTTCATGCTGCGATGCTATATCCAATTCCTGCCGGCGTGGCAGCCGGCACGCTCTGCGCGCTCACGCGAGACGCTCGGCCAGCCACACGCACGCCAGTGCAAGATTCGCCAGTGCACCCCAGCGCCGGATGCGCGACAGCGCCGGCGCCGAACGGATGAAGGGCAGCACGAGCAACGCGGCCGCCAGCACGACGACAATCTGGCCGAATTCGACGCCCGCATTGAAGGCGAGCAGGCTGCCGACCAGGTGTCCGGAAGACAGCCCGAGTTCGCGCAGGCCATTGGCAAAGCCCAGCCCGTGCACCAGGCCGAAGCCGAGCGCGAGCTGCCACTGTCCGCGCGGATTGCCCTCCCGCAGCGCCAGCAGTGCCGCGACCACGATCGACGCAGCGATCGCTGCCTCGACCGGTTTTGCCGGCAGCGCGATCCAGTCCAGCGCGGCGGCGCCCAGTGTCAGCGAATGGGACAGGGTAAACGCGGTGACAACCTTCAGCGCATGCAGCAAAGCAGCGCGTGAGCCCGCGGCTGCCAGCGCCAGGCAGGGCAGCAGCAGGCACAGCAGGAACAGCAGGTGGTCGGGACCGCTCCAGATATGCAGCGTGCCTTCGCGCGCATAGGTCCACAGCGCCTCGGCCAGCGACTCCTCGCGCAGCGGCAGGCGCTGCGTCGCATGGCGCGGGTCGAACACATGGGACAGCTCGCGTCCGCCGGAC
>CAYZXP010000008.1:21434-31510 GCA_964482415.1 uncultured Bifidobacterium sp.
ACGTACAGGCCGTCGTTGCGCAACGCCACCTGCTGCGACTCGAAGGCCAGCGACACCGGTCGGCCGTCGGCCTCGATCGCCAGCGAGCCGGCGATGGCATGCGCCAGCGGCAGCTGCTGTTGCGCGAGCTGCTCGCGCGTCGGCGCGGCGCCCAGCGACGGATCCTGCAGCAGCGCGCCGAGGTCTTCCACCGGAAACTCGATCTGCACCGACAGCGCAGTCGCGCCATGGTCGATGCGCAGGTAGCTGTTGCCGCTCTGGTGCGCCAGCGCAGCCCACGGCCACAGCAGCAGCACGGCCAGCAGCCGCCAGCTCATGGGGCCAGCGCCTCGAGCGTCGCCAGCTTCAGGCTGGAGGGCCAGCGCTTGCGAAAGGCGCCCAGCAATTCCGCGTAGCGGGCAGTGCAGGTCGCCGCCGGCAGGGCGCCCGCATCGCGCGCCTGCAGATAGTGGATCGCCAGGATGAAGTGCACTTCCTCGCTGTCGATCGCCGGGTCGGCACCCGCATTGCGCGGGTTCCGCAGCCATTCGCCGTGGTCGATCATCTCCGCCAGCGTGGTCTTGTCCTGCCCGATCGGCTTCAGCGGATGCTCGGTGAAGCTGTCGTAGAAATGATTTTTCAGCAGCATGAAGCGCGCCAGCGGCGCATGCGGGCCGCGTGCGTCGAGCGCGAGCGCATCGCGGTAGGGACGCTGGTTCGCGAGATACTGCCGCGTCTGCGGCGACACCTGCAGGCGCCACGGCGTGGCGTTCAGCTGGCTGACCAGGATCGAGGTCTCCAGGCCTTGCGTGCGGCCGTGGCTGGCGATGTCCTCGTTGAGCAGCGTGCGGATCTCATCCAGCGTGCGTCCTGCGTCGACCCAGGCGGCGGCACGCGCGGCCGGGCTGGCGCCGGATTGCGCAGTGCGCTGCAGCCGCTCGAGCTTCTGCAGGTAAGCCTGGCGCGCGTCGGCACCGATTGCGTCATGCGCGCCGGCCGGGCAGGCGGCGAGCGCGGCCAGCAGCGCCGCGGTCAGCGACCACGCCTTCATGCCGGTTCCGCCGGCGGCGGCTCGACTTTCTCGCCGAGCGCCGCAGCGCGCGCGCCCGGATGCACGGCCATCCCGTGCATGCCGTCCAGCGGCACCGCCAGCCCGGTCGACGCGTTGTCCTCCAGCAGCGCGGACGTGATCGCATACGCATGGTGCAGCGGCAGGTTGTCACGGGCGGCCAGTACATGGGTGCGGTTGGCCAGCAGGACCTGCAGCGGCATCGGCGCAAAATCCTCATACGGCGGCAGTCCGCCCGCCAGCTGTCGCGCGTCGTCATGCGACAGCACGGCCAGCCGCGCCTGGTCGGTTTTCATCAGGCTGGCCACGCGGGTCATGTCGCGCGCGCGGCTGACCATCGCGCGCGACAGCGGCAGGCGGCTCAGCAGCAGCGCGACCCATTCGTCGCCGGCCGCGTCGCCGGCGAGGTCGCTGCGCGAGGTCAGCACCTGCAGGTAGCGGCGGCGGAAGATGTCCCACTGGCGATAGGGCGTGTGCGCCAGCGCCGGCGCCAGCGGCCAGCCGGCGAGCAGCGCCGCGGCGGCGCGCAACAAGGATCGTCTGTTCATCGATGCAGTCAAAAAGGAAGAGCGAGGCAGGGCCTCGCTCTTCGTGTGGACCGGACTTCAGCCTGTGGCGGGCTTACTTGTCGAAGATCTCAAGCGGGCAGATGGTGGTGACCGCATAGTTCGGCACGTCCACCACGTTGCTGATCCGGAGGTCGCAGGCGACGCTGGTCACCACGTACGCCTGTTCCTTCGTCAGGCCTTTCTCCGTCTGCAGCCACTCGATCATGTTCAGCAGCGAGTTGCGCGCCGCCATCGTGACGTCGTTCGACAGCTGCGTCAGCGGCTTGATCTTCTCGCTGCCGAGGTAGCTCCACTGCGGCGGCACTTCGCCGGCTTCCTTGAACGGATAGCCGACCACGGCGTGGAAGCGGTCCGGCTCCAGCTTCTTCAGCTGCGAGCCGCCTTCGAACATCGGCTGCCTGACGATCGATGCCATGCCCGGGCGGATCTCGGTCTTCACCGTGACGGTGGCGCCCATTTCGATGGCGGTGCCGGCCACTTCGCCATCACCCTGCGCATAGTGCACGTCGCCGATGAAGAAGCCGCAGCCGTCGATGAAGCAGGGCAGCAGCAGCGTGGTGCCGACGACCATCTGCTTGACGTCCATGTTGCCGCCGTTCTCGCGCGGCGGGATGGTGCGCAGGCAGTGTCCCTTGTCGCTGCCCTTCGGGCCGCAGATCTCCGGCGGGCGGGCGCCGGTGGGTTCCGGCGGCAGGGCGACGCCGCCGGCCTTCGCGAGCTGCGCCTCGCGCTCCAGCCACTTGTGCACTTCCGGTTCGCCCGGCAGCACGCCGACCGAGCCCATGAAGCCGTTCATCGGGATGCGCACGCCCGGTACCTGGTCGGACACGGCTTCCATGCGGTTGAGCTTCCAGTTGGCGACGAAAGGCTCGGTGTATTTGTCAGCCAGGAAGCCGAAGCCCGGAACGATAGTCGTGTAGCCGTATTCGTCCGGCTTGATGTCGACCAGCGTCACGGCCAGCACGTCGCCGCGCCTGGCGCCCTCGATGTAGACCGGGCCCGTCATCGGATGCACGAGGTTCAGGTCGATCGCGGTAACGTCTTTCGGCTTCGAGTTGATGTTCAGGTTCGAGTCGAGCGCGTCGCGGGTGTGCACAACAAGCATGTCACCGGGCTTCGCGCGAGCCACTGGCTTGATGTTCGGATGGTAGCGGTTGAAGCAGTTCGGGTCCTGCTCGCAATGAGCGCCCTTCTTGGTGATTTCGACGACGGTCTGCGTCTTGACGTCGGTGGTGTCGGCGAATGCCGGATGGGTGAAGCAGGCTGCGAGCAGGATGCCCGGCAGCGCAGAGGAAAAGCGCATGATCTACTCCGGATAATTATTGTTAACGGGAGGATTAACAGCAGTTACCTAAAGCCACGGTGCCACGTGCATCACCATCGATGCCCGCCTTATCTTCTCGCCGGCGCTGCACGCCTTCTGATGAAAAGCAGAAACAAAGTGTAAATCAAATTTTTAAATCTTGCGTTCGCGCAATAAACCGGTTCCGGCATGCGCGCGTGTGCCTGCCGGATGCTGCGCTGCACCGCCCTGCGGCGGGGCTTTCTCCGTGCGTCTTGCGACGCGCCACCCGGCGGGATGCTCGCGTATGATCTGCCGCTGTCATCACTTTCGCCGCCCGCCATGGAACGCTTCACGATCTCGCTTGACGATCCCCTCGCCCGTGAATTTGACCAGATGATCGCCAGCAAGGGCTATGGCAGTCGTTCCGAGGCAGTGCGCGACCTGATCAGGCAGGCGCTGGAGTCGCAGCCGCCGGCACCCTATGCGCCCGCGTTCAGCGTGGCCGTGGTCAGCTATGTCTACAACCACCATGAGCGGGCGCTGTCCGACAGGCTGGTGTCCGCGCAGCACGAACATCATGACCTCGTGACCTCGACCATGCGTACCCACCTTGACCATCACCATTGCCTCGAGGCGGTATTCCTGCAGGGGCGGACTGCCGCAGTGCAGCAGTTTGCGCAGCAGACCATCGCGCAGTCCGGCGTGCGGCATGGCGCGATCAACCTGATCGCTGCCGAGACCGGGCCGGGGCGTCACCGGCATGCGGACGGGCACGGCATTGCGCATTCACACCTGCGGCCGAAGCGATAAGGTGCTTTGATTTTTTAAAAGTGTCGGCGGGGATTTATTGTCGTTATTATCCGGTGTGAAGTTTCAAATAATTCTTCATACAAAAAGAAACCGGTCATGACAAAAAAGCCGGCCCGGCCAGGGTCGATGCGTACCGCGCAGCGCAATACCGTCCGACTATCCCCGATCGCCTGTGCAGCGTTGCTCTCGCTGTGCCTGCCGGCGCTGGCGGACGACATCCGCAGCCTGCCGCAGGTCGAGGTGGAAGCTTCGCGCTTCAGCCTGCTGGGTGTGGCCGACGCAGCCAGCGAAGGCGCGGCCGGACCGGAGCAGATCGCCAACCGCGTGGTCGCGCGCACCGGCGAAGTGCTGGAGGTGATGCCGGGCCTGATCGTCAGCCAGCACAGCGGCGACGGCAAGGCGAACCAGTACTTCCTGCGCGGCTTCAACCTCGACCACGGGCTCGACATCAAGCTCACGCTCGATGGCATGCCGATCAACCAGCGCAGCCATGCGCACGGGCAGGGCTGGGCCGACCTGAACCCGCTGATACCGGAACTGATCTCGTCGCTGTACTACCGCAAGGGCCCGTATTACGCGGCCGACGGCGATTTTGCGAATGCCGGCTCGGCGGGGATCTATTACGGCGACACGCTGGAGAAAGGCATCGCCAGCGTCAGCGCCGGCCAGCTCGGCCATGCGCGCGTGCTGCTGGCCGATTCGCCGAAGCTGCTCGACGGCCGCCTGCTGTATGCGCTCGAGCTGTCGCATCACGACGGGCCGTGGACCCACGAAGACAACTACCGCAAGATCAACGGCGTGCTGCGCTACAGCGAGGGCAGCCAGGCCAACGGCTTCTCCGTGACTGCCATGGCCTACAGCGGACAATGGAGCGCGACTGACCAGATCCCGTGGAATGAATACCGGCAGGGCCAGATCTCGCGCTGGGACGCGATGGATCCGAGCAGCGGCGCCAAGGCCAGCCGCTACAGCCTGTCCGGCGAATGGCGGCAGTCGGACGCCGCCGGCAACACGCTGCTGCAGGCCTACCTGATCCGGAATTACCTGGACCTGTACTCCAACTTCGAATACGCGCCGTCCAGCCAGTTCAACCAGCGCGACAGTCGCGTGACGACCGGCCTGAACGCATCGCATACCTGGAACATCAGCGGCATCGGCAAGGAAGCGTTCGCGACGCTCGGCGCGCAGCTGCAGAACGACAATGTCTACAACGCGCTCGCCAGCACCACCGCGCGCGAGCAGAATGACGACTGCCTGATTCCCGGCGGCGGATGCCGGCGCGATCACGTCACGCAGTCGAGCATCGGCGTGTACGCCGAAGGGCATGTGCACTGGAACGACTGGTTCCGCACGGTCGCCGGCCTGCGCGGCGACTGGTTCCGCTTCAAGAATGTCGGCCTGTCCGACGCGGCCAACAGCGACCGCGTGTCCGACTTCATCGTCAGCCCGAAACTGAACCTGGTGTTCGGGCCGTGGCGCCAGACCGAGTACTACTACAGCATCGGCAATGGCTACCATTCGAATGACGCGCGCGGCGTGACCATCGGCAGCGGCCCGCGCGCCAATGGCCTGGTGCGCACCTTCGGCCAGGAACTCGGTCTGCGCACCGAACTCGTGCCGGGCCTGCAGACCACGCTGGCGCTGTTCCAGCTCGACAGCGCTTCCGAGATCGTCTACATCGGCGACGAGGGCCGTACCGAAGATTCAGGGCGGCGCAGCCGCCGCGTCGGCTGGGAGTTCAACAACTACTACAAGGTCAACCGCTGGCTGACGCTGGATGCCGACTTCGCGTTTGCGCGCGCGCGCTTCCGCGATGACGGCGGCGACGGCCGCTACATCGCCGGCGCTGTCGAGGGCGTCGCGTCGGTGGCGATGATCGTCGACGACGGTGGTCCGTGGAGCGGTTCGCTGCAGCTGCGGCATTTCGGCCCGCGCCCGCTGACGGAAGACAATACGATGCGCTCGGACGCGACCACCACGCTGAACGGCCGGCTGCGCTACCGCGTCGATGCGAAGACGTCAGTCGAACTGCTGGGCTTCAACCTGCTCGACAGCAAGCAGTCCGCGATCGACTACTACAGCGACTCGTATACCTTCAACGGCGTCTCGGGCCTGTCCGGCCGCGTGTTCCATCCGATCGAGCCGCGCAATTTCCGCGTCGTGCTCGTCACGCGCTACTGACCGCGGCGCCGGCCTGCCGGTGCTGCGCCTCGAAGCGCGCGCGCACCAGGCCGACATGTTCGCGCAGCACATACAGCTGGTCCGCGAAGGCCAGCGGCAGCTGCAGGTTGCTGACCGCCTGCTGGATTTCGTCCAGCCGTCGCCGCAGGTCGTCGCGCTGGCTGCCGTCCACCGGATCCATCATGTCGCGCTCGATCATCATCAGCGCGCCGTACCAGCGGTAAATGCGCGAGCGCATGCGCCAGCGGTACAGCGGTGCGACCAGCCGCGATGCCGGCACCACCACGATCAGCAGCGGCAGCACGACCAGCAGGATGCGATCGACCAGGCTGGCCAGCCAGAACGGCAGCCGCTTGTACAGGAACGGCGAACCGGACGTGTAGTAGCGGCGCGCCTCTTCGCTCAGCGGTATGTCGTGTTCGATGGCGGCCGGGAATTCGCCGGTCTTGCGGTACATGCCGGACTTGCCGTGCACTTCGCGCGCGGCCGAGATCAGCAGGTCCGAGATGGCCGGATGCAGCCCGTCGCGTGCGATCAGCTCGACCGGCGTGCCGACCAGCTGCGTGTCCTTTGCCGGCAGGTTCATGCCGAGGTCAAAGCTGCCTTCCGGCGCGGTCAGGCGCGACAGGAAGCGGATGCGCCGCAGGTAGCCATCGGCCTGGCGAAAGTTCATCAGCCGGATGCCCGGCACCTTCATCAGCTCGCGCGTCTTCTTGCCGCGCACCTGCTCGCCGGTCACGAAGATCGCGTCGATCTTGCCGGCGGTGAGCGCCGTGATGGCATCGTCGCCGTCGAGGTCGAGCAGGGTTGCCTCGCCCTTGTCCATGCCGTTCTCGGCGAGCATGCGGCGCGCCAGCACGGCCGTGCCGCTGCCGTCCGGGCCGATCGCGATGCGCCGGCCCTTCAGCTGCGTCAGCCGCTCGATGTCGCGCATGCCGCGGTAGAACACCATGATCGGTTGCACATACAGCGTGCCGAGCGACACCAGCCCGGGCGCTTTCTCGTCGTCCGCCAGGCCGGTCTGCACGAAGCCGACGTCGGCCGCCTGCTTCGGGTCGAGCAGCGCCTTCAGGTTCTCGATCGACCCGTCGGTCGTGCGCACCTCGACCTTGATGCCGTGTGCCTCGATCAGCTTGGCATAGCGGTCGGCCGTGGTGCGGTAGCTGCTGTCAGGCGGCCCGGACAGGATCACGACGCGGCTCGGCGGCGCGGGCCGGATCAGCTTGATCGCGAGCCAGCCGAGGCCCATCGTCAGCAGCAGTATCGGCAGCAGCACGGTCAGCAGGTCGCGCCAGGAGACGGCGCGCAGGCGGGCGATCGGCCGGGTCAGCGTCTTGCCGATATTCGGCAGCGAAGGGGAGGGGCGCATCGTCGGATTTTCCGGTGGGTTGGCTCGCCTGCCATCATAGAGGATGGCAGGCCGAGTCGCAGCGGGCCGCGCATCGCGGCGGCTCAGCCGGCGTACTGGCTCAGCACGGACTCGACCTCGTTGCGGGCGTCGGCCAGCGCCTCGACGCAATCATGGTCGAGCTGGCCGGCACCGGCCATCCGGCGAAGTTCGTCGATCGCCTGTTCGAAAGTCCATTGTCGCTTGTACGGGCGGCGGTGCATCAGCGCGTCGAAGATGTCCGCCACCGTGACGATGCGCGCCTCAAGCGGAATCTCGTCGCCCTTTAGTCCCTGCGGATAGCCGCTGCCGTCGAGGAATTCATGATGGCAGAGCACGATGTTGCGCAGGATCGAGCAGTTGGGCAGCTGCGCGAGGTTGAAGTCGCCGAGGATCGTCTCGATGATGCGCACCCCTTTGTCGACGTGCGTGCGCATCACGTCGCGCTCCGCCGGCTCCAGCTTGCCGGGCTTGAGCAGGATCTCGTCAGGGATGCCGACCTTGCCGACGTCATGCAGCGGCGCGAAGAAATATACATGCTCGACGAACTCGTCATTCAGCCCGTGCTTCTCGGCGACCCGCCGCGCAATGGCGCGGGAATTGCGCGCCATGCGCTCGAGGTGCGCACCGGTCTCGAAATCACGAAGGTTCGCAAGATCCTTCGCCACCTCGACCGACGCCGTGATCGAGCGGATGGCCGCCAGTTCGCCCGAGATCGACATGTTGACCAGCGTGGCGAACAGCAGCAGGTCGCGCTGCACTGACAGCGTGAACGCCCCCTTTTGCATCGAGTTGGCGAACAGGAAGCCGATGAACTTGCCCTGATCGCTCAGCACGGTGGTGAACGACGACTGGTAGCCCTGCGCCAGCAGCCAGCTTGAATGCTTCGAATTCGGGACGATCGCGTGCGGAATGTCATCGATCACGCGCACGTCGTTGCTGGCGGCGAGCCGGCTCAGCGATGCACTGTCGGACAGCTTGAACTCGTAGCCGGCGATCGGCTCCCCGGCACGCGTGCTGTTGATGAAGGTCTTCAGCATGTCCGTGTCGGCATCGTGGATAACGCAGGCCAGCCGGTCGACGCAGGGGATGTGCGCGAGAACCCGCTCGTGGATCTGCGACAGCCTTGCGCTGAGCGATGGCGATGGCTGTGAAATTTTCAGCGGAGTCATTGAATTGGCGACGGCTATTCAAGCGGGTGACAGCAGACGATTATATTTCACATTATTAATGACTCTTGCTGGCGGCCGGTTCTGCCGGCAGCAGGGCCTCGGCAGCCTCGAAGTCGAAGGACTCGACTGCCTCCTTCAACCGGTCGAATGCGCCGCCGAGTCCGGCCCGCAGCAGCGGCGCTTGCTCTTCGATCAGCGCTTCGGCCGCCGCATTGCCTTCGCGCAGACAGGCGGCGAGCTTTACGCACAGACGGGCGAACGCATCACGGTCGAACTCTGCGGCGGCGGCCGCGATGCCTGCGCCGCCCGGCAGCCAGGCAGCGAGCGCGTCGAGCAGCGGGCGCATGCGCGCATCGAGCGCGTCCGCGAGCGCGTCGAGGGACCCGGCGGGGCGCCGTTCGCGGATGGCCGTTTCAAGCTGTGCGGCCGCCTCCTGCACGCCGGCCGCGCCGATGTTGCCGGCAACTCCCTTGCTGGTATGCGCGAGCCGTTCTGCCACGGGCCAGTCCTGCCGGCCAAGCGCACGGCGCAGTTCGGCCATGGCGCCGCCCTGCCCGGACAGGTATTTTTTCAGCAGGTTCGCATACAGTCCCTGCTTGCCGAACGCACGCCGCAGGCCGAGCGCCATGTCGACGCCCGGAAGTGAAGCCGGCAGGCCGGTGGCGGACACGGGTGCGCCCGATCCCTCGTTCGCTGCGGCATGGCCGGCGCCGGATGCCGTCGGCCGGATCCAGTTGAGCAGGACCATCCACAGGTCGTCCGGATCGATCGGCTTGGCGACGTGGCCGTTCATGCCGACCTCAAGGCACTGGTCGATATCGGAGCGCATCACGTTGGCGCTCATGGCGATGACCGGCAGGTCCTTCATCGCCGGTTGCTGGCGCAGCAGCCGCGTCGCGGTCAGGCCGTCCATCACCGGCATCTGCACGTCCATCAGCACCAGGTCGTACTGTCCGCTTGCCAGCATGTCGAGCGCGAGCTGGCCATTCGCCGCGATGTCGACGACGAAGCCGGCGTCGCGCAGCAGCTCGCTGGCGACTTCCTGGTTCAGGTCATTGTCCTCGACCAGCAACAGGCGCGCGCCGGCGATCGTTGCCAGCTGTTGCGAGATGGCGTTGCTGATTGCGGGAACGGCGCGCGGCCATTGCGCGTCGGTCGCATCGGCGGCGAATACGCGCGCGACGCAGTCGAACAGTGTCGAGCCGTTGACGGGCTTGGCCAGCGTATCGCGCAGCAGGTGGTTGGCATCGAGGCGCCTCACGGCATCGACGTCATAAGCGGTGGCCATGACGATTGGCGGCACCTGCTTGCCATGGGCCTGGTGCAGCCGGCGCGCCAGCTCGAAACCGTCCATTCCCGGCATTTGCCAGTCGATGACCAGCAGGTCGAACGGCGCGCCCCGGCGCACCGCCGCATCGAAGGCGCGCAGCGCGGAATCGCCGCCATCGGCCTCGACTGCCTGCAGGCCGAGCGACAGCAGCAGGTCATGCAGCACCCGCCGCGCGGTGGCGTTGTCGTCGACGACCAGCACGCGCTTGTCCTTCAGCTCGGAGCGCAGCAGCACGCGACTGACCGCATGCTCGGACTTCCTGAGTTTGGCGGTGAACCAGAACGTCGAACCGAG
>CAYZXP010000008.1:31610-35048 GCA_964482415.1 uncultured Bifidobacterium sp.
TCGACGATCAGCTCCAGGCCTTTGTCTGCCGCCTTTTCGACGACCAGGTTGGTCACCGTGGCCAGCACGTCTTCAAGCTGGAAGGGCACATGCTCGATCGTCACCTTGCCGGCCTCGATCTTGGAGAAATCGAGGATGTCGTTGATCACGCCCAGCAGGTGCTGGCTGGCCGACTGGAGCTTGTTCAGGAAATCGATCTGGCGCGGCGCGAGCTCGGTCTTTTTCAGCAGGTGCGCCATGCCGAGGATTGCGTTCAGCGGCGTGCGGATCTCGTGGCTCATGTTGGAGAGGAAGTCTGCCTTGGTCTTCGCGCTGACCTCGGCCTGTTCCTTGGCCATCTGCATCGCTTCCTTGGCCTCGCGGTCCGTGGTGATGTCGTCGATGATCCACACCACGCCCTTGGACTGGTCGTGCCGGTCGATTGCATTGCCGGTCAGGCGCGCCCAGAAGCGACTGCCGTCGCTGCGCACCAGCCACACTTCGAATGAGCTCGCGTGCCCCTGCCAGATCTGCTCGTACGCCTCTTCGTGCGTGCGGAATTCGTTGAGGTCCTCATACATGACCGCTGTTGACTGGCCAAGCAGCGACGCCTCGGTGGCGCCCAGCATCTGCAGCAGGCGATTGTTGCAACGGACAAAATGCCGGTCCGTCACCAGCGCGATGCCGGACGTGGCGGTGCCGAGGATGGCTTCCTGCTCTGCATTCGACGTGCGCAGCGCTTCGGTCGCGCGCCGTTCGGCGGTGACGTCGGTGATCATCACGACCGCGCCCTTGTCCTGGTCGTGTTCGTCGATGATCTTCGCGGAAATGCTGGCCCAGAACGCCTGGCCGTCCTGCCGCCTGAGGCGGAAGGTCCTTTCGTAAATTTCGCCGCGAACGATGCGCGAATAGCCCTCGCTGACGATGGAGTCGTAGTCGGCCTGGTCGACGAACCAGTCGCGCGTCGGCTTGCCGGCCTGTGCGCCGTGCGCGTAGCCGAGCATGCTGTCGGCCTTCGCATTCGTGCGCAGGATCTTGTCCAGACGGATCACCGCGATGCCGATGCTGGCCGCGTCGAAGATCGCCTTCTGTTCGTTGGCGGCCTTGCGCAGCTCGCCTTCGATCTGCAGGCGTCGCGTGATGTCGCGCAGGCTGCACGCAATCACGATGCCTTCCGGCGTCGAGATCGGCCCGAAGCTCAGTTCGACGGGAATCGTCCTGCCGTCGCTGAGCACGGCCTGGTAGACCTTGCCCTCGGCCGGCCCGGCTGCCTGAGCGCCCTGTAGCGGCGTGAAATCGCCGCGCGCTTGCGGCACCAGGGCCTCGAATGGGCGGCCGGTCAGACGGTCGCGCGGATGGCCGAAAAATGCTTCCGCAGCCTGGTTGACCATGGCGATCATGCCGTCGCTGTTCGAGATGATCATCGGGTCCGGGGTAGCGTCGAGCAGCGCATGGAACTGCGCCTCGCGGGCGGCAATCTTGCGCTCGTCCGCCACGCGGTCCGAGATGTCGGACAGAAACGCGAAAGAAAACATCTCGCGCGTGCTCTGGTCCCACACGGTGTTCCCGTTCATCAGGCAGGGCAGGCTGGTGCCGTCGCGTCGCCGCAGCGCCACTTCGGTGCGGAAGCGTCCCGGCCGGACCTGGAATTCACCGTCGATGAATCCGACGAAGTCATCGCCGAGGATGCCGTCGCGGCTGTCGCCGCACATCTCACAGAAGGCGGGGTTGCATTCGACGATCGTGCCGTGCCGGTTGGTGACGACAAAGCCCTGCTGGGTGGTCGCGAGGATGACGTCGAAGCGGTAGCGCGAACTGCTGGCGCGCGCCATCGCCCGCGTCAGCAGCAGTCCGCCCGCGAGCAGGGCGAAGGTGCAGAGCCCGACGGCCCAGCCCAGGCTGGCGAGGGAAATGCCCGCGACCGGCTGGCCTGTACCGACCGGAATGAAGAACGCCGCCTCCATCGCGATGTAATGCATGCTCGAGATCGCCAGCCCGAGGATGATGCCGGCCCCCAGCGACGGGCGGTGGGTCCATGCGCGGTGCATGCCCAGTTTCAGCCGCGTGTGCAAGTACAGCGCGCCGATGCCGAGCACGACGGCTGCCGCGATCGAGAGGAAGAAGAGCAGGGGGTCGTAGCGGATGATTCCGTCCAGCCGCGTGGCCGCCATGCCGGTGTAGTGCATCAGGCCGACGCCGCCGCCGAGCACCGTGCCGGAAAACAGCAATTGCGCGGTCGACGTGGTGTCGCGCCGCAGGAAGCGCAGGGCGACGGCGGCGGCCAGGATGCCCGGCACGCCGGAGAGCAGGGTCAGCCTGAGGTCATAGGTCACGCCGCAGTCGAGGCGGAACGCCAGCATGCCGATGAAGTGCATCGCCCAGATGCCGCCGCCCAGCATCAGCGCGCCGGGCAGCATCCAGGCCACGCCGCGCAGCTTGCGTGAAGAGATCTCGAACGCGCAGTACGACGCGAAGATCGCAATCGCCACCGAGAACGTCACCATCGCGGGTTCGTAGGTGCTCAGATAGGCGTTCTCCACTGCCTCGTTTCCAGCAAGAAAAAAATCGCTTAGCATGCGAGCCTCGTAATTTTTATTATATTAAGTTGAATTAATATCGAATTTTGAGCGATTTTCAGGAGTGAGCGCGGGCTTTTTTGCTGCGCTTCCGCCCTGCAGGCCATTTTCCGGATCACCTGATGACGAGTCCCACGATGAGCGCAATCGCGCGCAAGCCGGTCGTACTGGTAGTCGACGACACGCCGCAAAACCTGAAGCTGATGGTCGAGCTGCTGCGCGACCACTATGTGACCCTGGTCGCCAACAGCGGCCAGCGTGCGCTGTCGGTCGCGCGCGGCGCGCAGGCGCCGGACATCATCCTGCTTGACATCATGATGCCGGAAATGGACGGCTACGAGGTGTTGCAGCGGCTGAAGCAGGACGACGTGACCCGGCATATCCCGGTGATTTTCCTGACCGCGAAATCCGAGGTGGAAGACGAGACGCGCGGCCTGGAGATGGGCGCGGTCGACTACATCACCAAGCCGATCAGCCCGCCGATCGTGCTGGCGCGGCTGAAGGCTCAGCTGCTGGTGAAGGACGCCGCTGACTTCTTGCGCGACAAGAACCAGTACCTGGAAGACGAGATCCGCAAGCGCACCGAGCGCATCGACGCCATTCAGGACGTGACGGTGCTGGCGATGTCGTCGATGGCGGAGACGCGAGACAACGAGACCGGCAACCATATCCTGCGCACGCAGCGCTATGTGGAGACGCTGGCGCGGCGGCTGCGCGCTCATCCGAAGTTTGCCGCGCTCCTGACGGATGACTACATCCGGCTGCTGTTCAAGTCGGCGCCGCTGCACGACATCGGCAAGATCGGCATTCCTGATCACATCCTGCTGAAGCCAGGCCGGCTGACGCCGGAAGAGTTCGAGGTGATGAAGACGCACACCACGCT
>CAYZXP010000009.1:0-28760 GCA_964482415.1 uncultured Bifidobacterium sp.
GGCCGCGCGCGGGCTGCGCGTGCTCGGCGTGGCGCGCGCCGCGCACGATCCGGCGCAGGCATGGCCGGACAGCCCGCACGGCTTCCGCTTCCGCTGGCTGGGGCTGCTCGCGCTGGCCGACCCGCTGCGCCCCGAGGTGCCGGAGGCAATCGCGCGCTGCCGGCGTGCCGGCATCCGCGTGGTGATGATCACCGGCGACCATCCGCGCACCGCGCTGGCGATCGCGCGCGAGGCCGGCCTGCCGGCCGAGCAGGCCGTCACCGGCGCCGAGATCGCGCAATTCGACGGGCCGGCGCTTGCGCGCGCCGCGCGCGAGGTCGACGTGTTCGCGCGCGTGAAGCCCGAGCAGAAGCTGGCGCTGGTGGAGGCGCTGAAGCGGCAGGGCGACGTGGTCGCGATGACCGGCGACGGCGTCAATGACGCGCCCGCGCTGAAGGCCGCGCACATCGGCGTGGCGATGGGCCAGCGCGGCACCGACGTCGCGCGCGAGGCCGGCGCGCTGGTGCTGCTGAAGGACGACTTCGATTCCATCGTGCAGGCGATCCGGACGGGCCGGCGCGCCTTCGCCAACATGCGGCTGGCGATGGTCTACACGCTGGCGGTGCACATACCGATCGCGGGGCTGGCCGTGCTGCCGCTGCTGTTCGGCCTGCCGCTGCTGCTGGCGCCGCTGCACATTGCCTTCCTCGAACTGGTCATCGATCCGGCCTGCTCGGTGGTGTTCGAGGCCGAGGACGGCGGCGAGACGCTGATGCAGCAGCCGCCGCGCAGCGCCGCCGAACCGCTGCTGGCGCGCGCCGACGCGCTGCGCAGCATTGTCTACGGGCTGCTGACCGCGGCTGCCGCATTCGGCGCGTATGCAGGCTGGATGTCGGCCGGGAGGGAAGCAAGCGCCGCGGCCACCAGCGCATTCGTGCTGCTGGTGGTGGCGAACGCCGCGCTGATCCTGCCGAACCGGCATGCGCGGCCGGGCTGGCGCTGGCTGTGGAGCGGGCTGCCGCCGGTGTCGCTGTGGGTGATGGCCGCCACCGTCGTCGCGCTCTGGGTGGTGACGAACGTCGCGCCGATCGCGCATGCGTTCCGCTTCGCGCCGCTGCCGGCGGCCGAATGGTTCGCCAGCGCTGCCGCCGGCGCCGCGCTGCTGCCGCTGTACCTGCTGGCACGCCGGCTGCTGCCGGCGCGCGAGGCCGCGATCATGCCGCATGCCGCCCACGCCGAGGCAAGGGGCGGCCGCGCCTGAGCGGGCGGTGCCGCCGAACAACCTGCGTTCCCTTCGCGGCGGGGTTCAGCGCAGGTGAACCTGCGGCGCGCCGGCATCGCGCTGCCAGCGGCAGCGGCCCCGGATGTAGGTTGCGCTGACGGAGCGGTCGTCGCCCAGCGTCATCCACAGGAACAGCCTTTCCTCCAGCGTCTGCGCGCGCGCCATCCGGCGCGCCAGCAGCGGCGTTGCCTGCGGGTCGAGCACGACGAAGTCGGCCTCCTTGCCTTCGGCGAAATTGCCGATGCAGTCATCGAGGCCGAGCGCGACCGCGCCCGACAACGTGGCCAGCCAGAACGCGCGCAGCGCCGGCAACGGATAGCCGTTCAGTTGCGATACCTGGCGGGCGGCCGCCAGCGTGCGCAGCATCGAGAAGCTGGTGCCGCCGCCGACGTCGGTCGCGACGCCCACGGTCACGCCGTCGTCCAGCGCCTGCCGCAGGTCGAACAGGCCGCTGCCAAGGAACAGGTTCGAGGTCGGGCTGAACGCAGCGGCGGTGCCGCAGCCGGCCATGCGCCGGCGGTCTTGCGCATCAAGGTAAATGCAGTGCGCATAGACGGCCGGCCGGCGCAGCAGGCCGAAGCGGTCGTACACGTCGAGATAGCTGCGCGCCTGCGGATACAGTTCGCGCACGCGGTCGACCTCGGCACGGCTCTCGGCCACATGCGAATGCAGCGCGACGGTCGGGAATTCGCGCGCCAGCGTCCCCGCGGCCTGCAGCTGCGCGTCGCTCGACGTGATCGCAAAGCGCGGCGTGATCGCATAGCGCAGCCGGTCCGCGCCGTGCCAGCGTTCGATCAGGCGGCGGCTGTCGTCATACGACGATTGCGCGGTGTCGCGCAGGTAGGCCGGGCAATGGCGGTCCATCATCACCTTGCCGGCGACCATCCTCAGTTCGCGCCGCTGCGCGACCCGGAAGAAAGCATCGACCGACTGCGGATGCACGGTGCCGAACACCAGCGCGGTGGTGGTGCCGTTGCGCAGCAGCTCGTCGCAAAAGAATTCGGCGGTCCCGGCGGCGACGGCCTCGTCGCCGAACGGCCGCTCGGCCGGGAAGGTGTAGCGGTCCAGCCAGTCGAGCAGGTCCTTGCCGGGCGAGCCGATGATGTCGGTCTGCGGATAGTGCACATGCGTGTCGACGAAGCCGGGCAGCAGCAGCCGGCCGCCGTGATCATCGACCGGCGTCCCTGCCGGCGCGGCGGCCAGCGCATCGGCCCAGTCGCCGCAGAACGCGATGCGGCCGCCGCCGACGAGCAGGCCGCCGTCGGCATGGTGGCGAAATGCGGTCTGCGCTCGCTGCGCGCCGCTGTCGTCGCCGGGGTCGGAAAAAAAATGCAGTATCTCGCCGCGGACCAGCCGCATCGCGATGTTTTCCTTGCGGGCGGGCGCGCCGGTCTGCTGCGGCCGCGCCGTTTCAGGCATGCGCGGCCTCGGCCGCCGGCCGCGGGCGATACACGCTGTAGCGGTCCTTGCCTGCGGTCTTCGCGTCATACATCGCGGCGTCCGCGCACTGCAGCAGACCGTCGGCGTCCTGCGCATGGTTCGGGTAGAGGGCGACGCCGACCGAGCAGCTGACGCTGAGCGCGGCCCAGCGCGCGAAGGTGTCCGACGAATCAAAGGCCTTCACGACCTGCGCGGCGACCAGTTCGGCGTCGGCGTCGCGCTCGATGTTCTCGAGCAGCACGGTGAATTCATCGCCGCCCAGCCGCGCCACATGGTCGCTGGCGCGCACCGCGCCCTTCAGGCACAGCGCGGCCGAGCGCAGCAGTTCGTCGCCGGCCGCATGGCCGAGCGAATCGTTGACCTGCTTGAAGTTGTCGAGGTCGATGAACAGCAGCGCGACCCGCTTGCGCGCCGAACGCGCGCGCTGCAACGCGCCGGGCAGGAAGTCGTTCAGCCAGCGCCGGTTCGGCAGCCCGGTCAGCGTATCGGTGACGGCCAGCGCAGCCAGCGCCTGTTCGTGCAGCTTGGCGTCGGTGATGTCGCGGATCGTGACGGCGATGCCGTCGCCGGAGCGCACTGCGCGACGGTGGAACCAGCCCGGCAGGTGCAGCTCGTTGCCGCCGATCAGGTACTCGCCTTCGGCAAAGCCCTGCTCGAAAGCTTCATTGAAGAAGGCCATCTGCTGCGTACGCTGCTCGCCATTGCAGGTCTGCAGGACGCCGCGCCCGATCAGCTGCTCATGCCGCATCCGGTACAACTCGGCGGCGCGCTCGTTGCAGTCTTCGATCAGGTAGTCGGTAACGGCGCCGCCGGACCCGCGCACCGGCTCGACCATCAGGAAAGCCTCGCGCGCGCCGTCGACCGCCAGCCGGAAGGTGGAACGCACGCGCTCGGCCTTGCGCCGGCGCTCGGCATTGCGGGCCGACGCAATGGCGCCGAACAGCGCCATCGCGATCACCAGCACCGAGGTCACGCTCGCGAACGACAGCCAGGCCGAGCGGGTCGGCGCATAGGCCGCCACCGCGCTGGCCTCGGTGATGGTCGCCACTGCCACCAGCGTATAGCCTTCGATTTTCTTCCATGCGACGTAGCGCGGCCGCCCGTCGATGAAATTCTCGCCCGGCTCCTCGCGCACGCCGACCAGCCACGCGAAATGCGGGGTGGCGCGGTAGAAGGGAACAGGACTCTCGCGGTTGTCGACGGTCTTGGCGACCAGCAGCGGGCCGTCGCTCAGGCGCACCGAAATGAAGTCGCCGGTGTTGAGCTCATCTTCGTTGCTGAGGCTGGCGAGGTAGCTCGGCTCGGTCGACACCATCACCACGCCGGCAAAGCCGCCGGCGGCGTCGTTCACGCGGCGCGTGAAACGTATCGTCCGCCTGCCCGTCATGCCGCCGACGCCCGCCGATGGCGGGTTGATGCGCAGCGCGCTGTCGGCATGGTCACGGTGGTAGGCGAAAAAATCGAGCTCGCTCATGTCGAGGCCGACCGAGGCCTTGCGCCACGAACTGTGGATGCGCCCGTCCGTGCCGATCGTCGCCGGATAGGTCGGCGTGTGGTGCATCGCCTTGTCGTACTGGTCGGCCAGGTCGAGCTTCGCCGACATGTTCTGCCACTGGTAGGCAACCGTCAGCGAGATCTGGTCAATCTCCTTGACCGTGCGGAGCACCTGTTCGGCATAGACCCGCGCGCGCGCCGACGCCAGCTTCATCGCATCCTGCCGCGCCTCGCTCAGGTCATGGTACAGCTTGCCGAGCGTGCCGACCCAGATCGCCAGCAGGAACAGGGCGGCCGTGGCCGCCCATAGCAGGTAGATCGTCCGGTTGTCTTGAAACGCCTGGCGGTCGGGCTCGAATACGCGGTCCATGGTCCGCGACCGGTGGGATTTCCGCCGCCATGACAAGGCGGCGAATTGATCTTTCCGATCATAATTTTTATATGGATGGCTAGTGTACCAAAAGATCGGAAAATAACTGACCGAAAAGTCAACTGCCTCCGGCGCGCAGCGACTGCAACGGCGCGACGCCACGCCCGACGGCCAGCAGCCGCTCGGCGCGCGCCAGCACGACGATGGCGGCGGCCGGTACCGCCGGCGAAATGACATGGCCCTGGATTTCATCGCAGCCGATGACCTGCAGCAGCCGCAGCTGCTCGAGCGTCTCGACGCCTTCGGCAACGACGCGCATGCCGAGCGCGGTCGCCATCGACACGATCGCGCGATACATCAGCTCGCCCTCCGAGCCCTGCGCGAGCGCGCGCGTGAACGCCTGGTCGACTTTCAGCACGTCGACATCAAGCCGGTGCAACTGGGCCAGCGACGAGTAGCCAGTGCCGAAATCGTCGATCATCAGGCGGATGCCGAGCGCGCGTATCGCATCCAGGTCGCGCGACGTCGCTGCGCCGCGGTCCACCATCGCCGATTCGGTGATCTCGACTTCCAGCAGCGACGCCGGCAGCGCGTGCCGCTCGAGCGCCTGCGCCAGGCAGGCGGCGGTGCTGCCGGCCTGCAGCTGCCGCGGCGACACGTTGACCGACACCGGCACCAGCGCGATGCCCTGCTCGCGCCACTGCGCGATCTGCGCGGCGACCTGCTCGACCACGATCTCGCTGATCGGCACGATCAGGCCGGCGTTCTCGGCGACGTCGATGAATTCCGCCGGCGACAGCAGGCCGCGCTGCGGATGCTGCCAGCGCACCAGCGCCTCGACGCTGCTGAGGCGGCCGGTGACGGCGCTGACGCGCGGCTGGTAATGGACGACAAACTCGTCGCGCCCGATTGCCTGCCGCAGCGCGTGCTCGTCGGCGAGGCGTTTCAGCAGCAGGTCGGACAGCGCCGCGCGGTACAGCTGGTGGCGGCCCTTGCCGGCGGCCTTGGCCGCATACATCGCGACGTCGGCATGCTTGAGCAGGCTGTCGGCGTCGTGGCCGTCGTCGGGAAACAGGCTGATGCCGATCGACGCCGATATGCTGCCGCCGGAGGCGCCCGCCAGCGCGAACGGCTCGCTCAGGCGCTCGATGATGTCCGCGGCGACACGCTCGAGCGCCTCGTCGCCGTCCGCGTTCTCCAGCACCACCGTGAACTCGTCGCCGCCGAGCCGCACCACGCGGTCGGTGGCGCGCACCGACTCGCCGATGCGCGTGGCGGCCTGCAACAGCAGTTCGTCGCCGGCCTGGTGGCCGAGCGTGTCGTTGACTTCCTTGAAATTGTCGAGGTCGATGAAGAACAGCGCCAGCCGGCCGTCCCCGCGCGCCGCGCGCCGGATCGCCGCCGGCAGGTAGTTCAGCAGCCAGCGCCGGTTCGGCAGTTGCGTCAGCGGATCGTTGTTGGCCAGGTCGGCCAGCGCCTGCTCATGCGCCTTCAGTTCGGAAATGTCGCGCAGGGTCAGCGCGATGCCGGAGCCGGAATGTACCGCGCGCCGATACACCCAGGTCGCGCGCAGCCAGCCATGCGCAGGCACGCGCTGCTCATCCTCGCACAGGCCGTTCTCCAGCGCCTTCGCGCAGACCGCGACCAGCTCGGCGCGCGCAGCCGGCGTCAGCGCATCCTTCGCGCGGCGGCCGACGAGGTGGCTGCGCCGCAGGCCGAGCATCGCGGCGGCGCGCTCGTTGCAGTCCTCGATGCGGAAGTCCCACATCTTGCCGCGCTCGTCACGCAGCGGCGACAGCATGTAGAAGCCCTCGTTGGCCGCGTCGGTCGCCATCCGGTAGGTGCGGCGCACATCTTCGTCACTGCGATGGCGGTGCGCCACATGCACCGAGATCACAATGCCGGCCAATGCCAGCAGTGACAGGAACAGCGTTCCTATCCATGCGCCGGTACGGTAGCCGCGCGCCACCGGCAAGTGCGGCGCCAGCGCGTTCTCCTCGGTCAGGCCCGCGATCGCCACCAGCCGGTAGGGCTCGATGCGGTGCCAGGCGACGAAGCGCGCGCGGCCGTCGACAAACTTGTCGCCACTCTCGAAGCGCGTGCCCTGCTCCGGCCCGAACACCGGCGGTTCCTTGTAGAACACGCGCGCCTCCTGCACCCCGTGGCCGAGGCGCGTCGCCAGGAAAGTGCCCTCCTGCAGCCGCGCAGTGACGAAATCGTACTGGCCCTGCTGCGCATCATCCTGCAGCGTGGCGATGAAGTCCGGCAGCACGGAGACGACGACGACACCGGCAAAGCGACCGCGCGCATCCAGCAGCCGGCGCGAGAAGCGGATCAGCGGCTTGCCGGCCAGATGGCCGAATTCGGGACCGGAAATCAGCAGGCCGCTGCAGCAGCCGATGCGCTGCTTCACGAAGAAATCGACGACCGAGAAATCCGCATTCGACGTCAGCGGGAACGAGGTGCGCACCGGGCGCCCGGACGCATCAATGATCGCAATGAAAAATTCATGATGGTTGGGGAACAGTCCGCGCATGCGGTCGCGCAGCAGGTTGACCCGCGCCGGATCGTCATGCCAGCGGTAAGCGACCGACAACGTGAGCCGGTCCATCTGCGCGGCCAGGTGCCTGAGCTGCGCGGAATAGCCGTTGGCCAGCGCGAAGGCCTGCTGCATCGCCACCTTGCGCCGTTCCTGTTCGTCGCGCGCGATCTCGGTCTCGGTTGCAGCCCACAGCAGCACGATCACGAACAGCAGGCCGACCACCCAGGCGATCAGCCTGAAGAGATCGGAAACGGCACCCGGGTAATCGACGGGCAATGCATGCTTTCGCCAGCGCAATCCTGTCTCCCTTTCATGCGATCGTCTTGTTCTGTCTGGGATGAAATGCCGGACAGGTGGCTCATGGCAACCCAAAAGTGAACAAATCAGCAACAGGTTTGCGGAATATCATGCGCGACCCGGAGGGACGCGCTGCCCGTCGTCGCGCCGCGAGCCGAATCGCCGCGCATAGGCCCAGGTAAATTCGGCACCGAGCAGGAAAATCTGGGCGGAGTAATAGACCCAGGCCAGCATCGCCACCAGCGAGCCGGCCGCGCCGAACACCGAGCCGAGGCCGCTGCGTCCAAGGTAGAGGCCGATCAGGAATTTGCCGGCGGTGAACAGCAACGCGGTGACTGCGGCCCCGAGCCAGACATCGGCCCAGGCGACCCGCGCGCGCGGCATCAGCTTGTAGATCATTGCGAACATCACGGTCACCAGCGCAAAGCCGACCAACTGGTTCAGCAGTTCGGCCAGTGGCAGCCAGTGGCCGAACCACGGTCCCCACCACTTGCCCAGCGCCGCCAGCGCCGCCGACAGCAGCAGCGACACCATCGTCAGGAAACCCATGCCGAGGATCAGGCCGAGCGACAGCAGCCGGGCGCGCAGCAGCGCCCACCATCCGCCGGCCGCGCGCTGCGGCGCGCGCCAGATGCGGTCGAGCGCATCCTGCAGTTCGGCAAATACCGTGGTCGCGCCGACGATCAGCAGGCCGGCGCCGGCCAGCGTCGACAGCAGCCCCTGCGCCGGCCGGTCCGCGCTTTCGACCAGCCCCTCGACCACGCGCGCGCCGGCGTCGCCGACCAGACCGCGCAGCTGCGTGGTGATCTCGCCGCGCGCCGCGTCCGCACCGAAGACCAGTCCGGCCACCGAGATCACGATCAGCAGCAGCGGCGCAATCGAGAACATCGTGTAGTAGGCCAGCGCCGCGCCCATGCTGGGCGCGCGGTCGTCCACCCAGGCCGACACGGTCTCGCGCAGCAGCCGGCCGAGCCGGCGCGCATCCAGCTCGCGCACGCTCACCGGCGCTCCCCGCGCAGCAGGCCGGCGCACGGGCTGCCGCTGTCGCCGCCGGGGTTGACCAGCGCGAGCAGCCCGGCCACGGGCGCTGCCAGCGCGCCGAGCGCCAGCGCCGCGCCGGCCCGCAGCACAACGCTGCGCCGGTCGACGCCGACCTGCGGATCGCCGAAGCTGCCGCGCACATACAGCGGCGAGCGCAGGGACAGCACGCGCAGGCCCTTGCTCTGCGGATGCAGCGTCAGGTCGTAACGCTCGCCCTGCAGGTTGATCGCGCCGGTCACCGCGACGCTCGCCTCCGGCGTGTCGAGCACGAACACGCGCGGCCGCGCGATGCCGTCGTCAAGCCGGAAGTCGGCCACCAGGCAATTCAGCGGCACCTGCCGGTCGCCGAAGAGGCGCACAAAGGCGGCGTTCGCAATGTTCAGCCCGGCCGCCTCCAGCATGAATTTGCTGACCGAGCCCTGCCCGGCCGCGAGGTGCAGTTCGCCGCTGGCGCTGCCGAGCAGCGCGGCGACCGAGTTGCCGTGCGCCTTCAGTTGCGCACGCGCGCCCAGCAGGCCGATGCTGGCCGGCGCGTCGCCGATTTTCGGGAACAGTCGCGACAGCGCGAGCCGGCGCGCCTCGAGCACCAGCGTGCCGTCGGCCGGATCGGCACGGCCGTCGATGCGCACCCGGCCGGTCAGCTCGCCGCCGGCGATGCCGAATGCCAGCGGGTCGAGCGTCAGCACGCCGTCCTGCATGCGGATGCGGGTATCGAGGCCTTCCACCGGCAGCGCGGCGCGGCGCAGGATGCGGCGGCCCGTGAAGCGCACATCAACATCCATCTTGTCCCAGCGGCCGGTCTTGAACGGCGACACCGGCAGCACGCGCCCGCGCGGCTGCTTCAGCTGGCCCGGCCTGGCGCCGCTGTCGCCGGCGCCGATCAGCCGGCCAAGGTCGGCCAGCCGCAACTGCTGCGACACCACCGCGCCGCGCAGCGTCGCGCGCGGCAACTGCTGACGGTACGCAAGCGTGCCGGCGATGTCGCTGCCGCCGACGCGGCCGGTGAAATTTTCGTAGCGCAGGTCCAGCCGGTCCGGCGCCAGCCGGCCGACCACGCGCCCGCGGGTGTCGAACTTCGGCGTCTCCGGCAACAGCAACCCGCTGATCGGGAACAGGTCGGCCATGCTGGCGCCGGACAGCGACAGCCGGATGTCAAGCGCCTGCGGGTCGGACGGGTCGGTCACGCTGCCAGTCGCGCTGATGCGCGTATCGCCGATGGTGAGTTGCGCATCGACCGGATAGCGGGTGCCGGACGAGCGCAGCGCCAGCAGCGAGCCGGCGCTGCCGCGCCCCTGCAGCGGCTCGGCGTTATAGCGGCCGCCGGCCTGCCAGCGCAGGCTGCCGTCGCTTTCGGTGGCCAGCTGTAGCTGCAGGTCAGTGTGCTTGTCCGGCTCGAGATAGCGAATGCGGCCGCTGGCCACTGCAATGCTGTCGATGCCGAAACGCCAGTCGCTGCGTTGTCCGCTGCCGGGCGCATCGAACTGCCAGTTCCTGCGTCGCTCGCCCTGCTTCTCGAACACCAGCAGCGGGCCGTCGAGCCGCAATTGCGTGACGCGGATTTCCTTCGCCGGCAGCCGCCACGGGTCGAGCGTGAAATCCAGCGCCGGCACCTGCGCCATCAGCGGGCCGCTCTGCGCCCAGTCGGGATTGCCGACCCGCACGCGGGTCGCATGCCAGTGCGGCCATGGCAGGTGGCGGCGCCAGCCCTGCATCTCCGGCGCGGGCTGCCAGGACAGCACGAGGTCGCCGTCAATCGCGACCGTGCGGCCACTCGCCGCGCTGAGCTTGTCATTGATCCAGGGCTTCGCATGATTCCAGTCAAACGCCAGCAGCAACGCCGCCGCCAGGACCAGCAGCGTCACCAGTGCGGCAAGACCATAGCCGGCAGTGCGGAGCATGCGTTTCATGCCGCTTAGATAGGAAATCGGCGGCGCGGGTTCGTCCGCGCCGCCCGCCGCGCGCAGCCAGAACAGCTAGAACAGTTGCGGCTGCTCGCTGGCCGCCGGGGCCGGCGATTTTTCTCGCGCCGCCTTGCCGGGCTGCGCGAGCGCACGCAGCACCCGCAGCGCCTCCTCGCCGTCGCCGGCGCCATCGAGCCGGCTGGCGATCGGCTGCTCACCGGTCGCTCGCAACAGCAATTGCAGTTGCGCGACCAGGATGCGGAATTGCTCGGCCGCGAACTCCGGGTGCGCGTTGGCATCCAGCATCAGGTGGCCGAAGTTCATTTCCTCGGCTTCGAGCGTCAGGCGGAACGCCTTTTGCGCGTCGTCGACCAGCCGCTCGAATTCCGCGCCGGACAAGTGCAGCCGCTCGGCCTCGGCGACGATGGCCTGTGCTTCGCGCGGGTTGGTCACGCCGTCTTCGAAGCATTTCTGCAGCAGGTGCCGGAATGATTCGCGGTCGATGCGCAGCTGGTCGGTGAATGCCGACGCCAGCAGGCCGGCCGGAATCGCGAAGATGCCGATGCCGACCAGCGCCAGCACCACCGTCAGCAGGCGCCCCATCGGCGTGACCGGCGAGATGTCGCCATAGCCGACCGAGGCCAGCGTCACCACCGCCCAGTAGATCGCCTGCAGGATGTTGTCGAACCTGTCCGGCTGCGCGTCATGCTCGAACACATAGCCGAGGCTCGCCGTCAGCACCACCAGCAGCAGCATCACGAACACCGCCGCGGCGATGATGTGCCATTCGCGCCGCACCACCTTCAGCAGCGTCACGGTGGACGAGGTGTAGCGCGTCATCTTCAGCAGCCGCAACAGCCGGAACACGCGCAGGAAGCGCAGGTCGACATTCTGGCGCAGCAGCGGCTCGAGCAGCGCCGGCAGGATCGCCAGCAAGTCGATCACGGCCTGCGGCGTGCGCACCAGCGCCAGCCGCGGCAGCCGCCGCGCCGCGAACCGCGGGTTCTCCGGCGCGCTGTAGACGCGCGCCGCGTATTCGAGCGTGAAGATCGTGAAGGCGATCGCATCAATCCACGCAAAACCGCGACCGAACATCTGCGACAGTTCATCGACCGATTCCAGCACCACGCACAGGATCGACAGGCCGATCCAGAACATGATGAAGTTGTCGAGCAGGATGTGCAGCCGCCCCGAATGGCCGGTCGGCTCGAGCAGCGCGAACACCTGCGCGCGCCGTGAGCGCCCGGCGTTCAGCTGGCGAAATTCTTCGATCGCCGGCAGCAGCTGCCGCGTCAGTTTCGCCATCCGCAGCAATCGCATCAGCCGCAGCATGCGCAGCAGGTCGAGGTCGACGGCGACGAACAGGCTGAGGTAGAACGGCGCGATCGCGAGCAGGTCGACCAGCGCGTAAAGGCTGAACACATAGCGCAGCCGCGGGAAGCGGCTCCGCGCGAACTCGGGCAGCGCGGGCGCGGCCAGCACGCGCAGCGCATATTCGACGGTGAACAGCACGGCCATGATCAGTTCGAATGCGTGCAGCAGGCCGGCATGCGCCTGATAGAACGCGGCCGACTGCTCGAGCGCGACCGCCATCACGCTGGCGACGATCAGGACCGCAACCGAACGCTCGACATCGCGATGCAAGCCGTCGTCGAACGCCGGATCGAACAGCCAGCGATGCACCGCCGACGCCAGCGCGGGGCGCGGCACGGCGGACGCGCTCACGCGCGTCCCTTCAGCAGGGCGGCCGCTTCCCGCGCGGCGACGCGACCTTCGTCGGTCGGCACCACCCAGACTTCGACTGCGCTGCCCGGCGCATGAATGGCGACCGCGCTCTCGCCGGCCGCCGCTGCATTCGCCGCCGCATCCATTTGCACGCCGAGCCAGCCGAGCGCGGCGCAGGCGTCAGCGCGCAGCGCGGCATCGTGCTCGCCGATGCCGCCGGAGAAGGCCAGCACGTCGAGTCCCTGCAGGCAGGCGACCATCGCGCCGCTCTCGCGCACCACGCGATGCGTGAACAAGTCGATTGCGCGCCGCGCATCGGCGCTGCCGTCGGCGCGCAGCGTGCGCATGTCGGCCGACAGACCGGACACGCCGAGCAGCCCGCTGTCCTTGTACAGCAGCCGCTCGATCCGCGCATGGCTCCACCCCTGCTCCATCAGGTACAGCAGCACGCCGGGGTCGAGCGCGCCGGAACGCGAGCCCATCATCAGGCCGTCGAGCGCGGAGAAGCCCATGGTCGACGCGATGCTGCGCCCGTCCATGGCCGCGCACAGGCTGGCGCCGTTGCCCAGATGCGCCATCAGCGTGCGGCCGCGCGCGCGTGCGCTGCGCGCCAGCAGCTCGCCGATGATGTACTGGTAGGACAGCCCGTGAAAGCCGTAGCGGCGCACGCCCTGCGCCGTCAGCGCCGGCGGCAGCGCGAATGCCTGGTGCAGCGCCGGTGCGCCGGCGTGGTACGCCGTGTCGAAGCACGCGACCTGCGGCACGCCGGAAAAGGCGTCCATGAACGCGCGGATGCCGGCGAGATTGTGCGGCTGGTGCAGCGGCGCAAGGCTGTTGAAGCGCTGCAGCCGCTCGAGCACCGCGGCATCGACGAACACGCTGGCGCTGAACTCTGCGCCGCCGTGCACCACGCGATGCGCGACCGCCTGCGGCGCCGGCACGCCGGACGCCTGCAGCCACGCGCGCAGCGCCGCGAGCGCACGGGCGAAAGGCTCGCCTTCGCCGGCCGGCAGCGTGCGTTCGTGCCGGCTTGCGCCGTCGCGCCAGCGCATGCGCGGCATGCCCTGCGGCTCCAGTCCTTCGATGACGCCGGTCAGCGCCGCCGCTCCCGTCTCGCCGTCTTGCGCAAGGGGATGCAGCGAGAACTTCAGCGACGACGAGCCGGCATTGACAGCGAGTATCGCCATGGCCGCCTCAGCCCGCCTGCCGCAGCTTCAGCTGCGCGCCGCGCAGCGGGTCCTTGCGCAGCGCGTGCGCGGACAGCAGCGCCAGCAATGCCGACGCGACGCGCGCGGACGGACCGTCGGCGCGGCTGGTCAGCGCGATCGGCACCCGTGCGCCGACGACGAGACCGGCGCCGCTGGCGCCGGCCAGGTATTCGAGCTGCTTGGCGAGCATGTTGCCGGACTCGAGGTCGGGCACGGCGAGGATGTCGGCATCGCCGGCGACCGGCGAGACGATGTGCTTGATCTCGGCGGCCTGCGCGGAGATGGCGTTGTCGAATGCGAGCGGGCCGTCGAGCAGGCCGCCGCGGATCTGGCCGCGGTCGGCCATCTTGCACAGCGCGGCCGCGTCCAGCGTCGACGGTATCGCCGGATTCACCGTCTCGACCGCGGACAGGATTGCGACCTTCGGCTGCGCATTGCCGAGCAGGTGCGCAAAGTCGATCGCGTTCTGGATGATGTCGGCCTTGTCGGCCAGCGTCGGCGCGATGTTCAGCGCCGCGTCGGTCACCAGCAGCGGTTTCGGATACATCGGCACGTCAAAGCGGAAGACGTGCGACATGCGCCGCCCGGTGCGCAGCTCCGGCTGCGCCAGCACCGCGCGCAGCAGTTCATCGGTGTGCAGGCTGCCTTTCATCAGGATCTCGACTGCGCCGTCGGCCGCCAGCTTCGCGGCGGTCTCGGCGGCCGCATGGCTGTGCGGCACGGCGACGATCTCGATGCCATCCAGCGACAGCCCGGCCGCCGCGGCCGCCGCCGCAATCTTTTCCGGCGGCCCGACCAGCACCGGCACCAGCAGGCCGCGCGCGGCGGCGTCGAGCGCGCCGGACAGCGATTCGGCATCGCACGGATGGACCACCGCGCAGCGCACCGCCTCCAGTCCGTCGGCGCGGGCCAGCAGTTCGCGCAGCCGGGCATCGGGGTCGAACAGCTGGATCTGCGGCGCGGCCACCTGCGGCCGGCGCACCTTCTGGTCCGGCGCGATCACCTTCGCCGCGCCCTGCAGCACGGTGTCGCCCTTCTGGTTCGTCACCACGCAGTCGAGCTCGACGCGCTTTTTCGCGTCATCCTTGGCCGTGACCGTGACGCTGACGGTCAGCGTGTCGCCGACGCGCACCGGCCGCGTGAACGACAGGTCCTGCCGCAGGTAGATCGTGCCCGGCCCGGGAAAGCGCGTGCCGAGCAGCGCGGAGATCAGCGCGCCGCCCCACATGCCGTGCGCGATCACGCCGTGGAACAGCGTGTCATCCGCATATTCGGGATCGAGGTGGGCGGGATTGGTGTCGCCGGAGACGGCGGCAAACGCGCGGATGTCGTCCAGCGTCAGCGTGCGCGTCATCGCCGCGCCCTGGCCGATGACCAGTTCGTCATAGGTGACGTTCTCGAGGTAGTTCAGGTCGTTGGTCGTGTTCATGGAATGGATCGTGGAGTTCTGCAGCGTCATGGCTCAGCCGGCGGCATGGCAGCCGGCGTCGATGTGATGGGCCGGTCCCGCGAGCCCGGAGGGCGCACCGTGCATCGCCGCCTTCCTGCCGGCGAGTCCGGTCTGGCCGCCGGATACCGGCGTGCCTGTGGTCTCAATCTGCATAGCGCACCATCACATACTCGCCCGGCGCGTCGCACAGCGCCGCGGCCGCGTCGATCGCGCGCGCCGGCGCCTCGGCCGAACTGTGCTCGCGCAGCCAGCCTGCCCATGCCTCCCACCACGAGCCTTCGCGGCGCTCTGCGCTTTTCTGCCAGTCATCCGGATCGGTCCAGCCATGGCCGGCGGCGACGCGGCCGACCTGATAGCTGCGGTTCGCATGGCCGGGCTCGGACACGATGCCGGCATTGTGGCCGCCGGACGCGAGAATGAAACTGGTGTCGGTGTCGGTCAGCAGGTGGATCTTGTAGACCGAGCGCCACGGCGACACATGGTCGCGCGCGGTGCCGACCACCATCAGCGGACGCTTCAGGTTCATCATTGCCACCGGCATGCCCTGCACGCGGTAATGGCCGTCGGCCAGCGCATTGTTCAGGAACAGCGAGTCGAGGTATTCGGAATGCATGCGCGCCGGCAGTCGCGTCGTGTCGGCGTTCCAGCTCATCAGGTCGTTGCCCTCTTCCTCGGCGCCGAGCAGGTAGCGCTGCGTGTTGCGCGCCCACACCAGGTCCTTCGCATGCAGCAGCTGGAATGCGGCGGCCATCTGCCGGCCGGACAGGTAGCCTTGCCGCGCCACCTGCGCGCGCAGCGCCTTGAGCTGGTCATCGTCGATGAAGGTGCCGAGCTCGCCGGCCTCGGAAAAATCGGTCTGCGCCGCCAGCAGCGTCACGCTGGCCAGCGACGGCGCGTCGCCCGGTCGGGCCTTGCGCGCCGGCTTGCAGTCGCGTGCGCACAGCTGCGCGGCGGCGATCGCGAGGAAGGTGCCGCCGAGGCAGTAACCCATGGCATGCACCTGCGGCGATGCGGACAGCCGCGCACTCTGGCGCAGCGCATCCATCACGCCGAGCTCGAGGTAATCATCGACGCCGAGCTCGCGGTCGTTCGCGTCCGGATTGCGCCACGAGACCATGAACACGGTGAAGCCCTGCGCCACCAGATAGCGCACCATCGAGTTGTGCGGCTGCAGGTCGAGAATGTAGAACTTCATGATCGGCGACGGGACGATCAGCAGCGGCTCGGCCTGCACCTTCGCAGTCGTCGGTTCGTACTGGATCAGTTCGATCAGCTGGTTGCGCCAGACCACCTTGCCGGGCGTGATGCCGACCTGCCGGCCGACTTCGTAGCGCAGCGGCGGCAGCGCCGCGCCGTCTGCCGGACGTCCGGCCTGCGCGAGTTCGCCGAGGTCGCGCAGCAGCAGCTTCCAGCCGTCCAGCAAGCTGCGGCCGCCGGTCTCGGCGCCCTGCTTCCACACTTCCGGATTACTCAGTGGCCAGTTCGACGGCGACAGCGCGTCCAGCCATTGCTGCACGAAGAAGCTCATCATCTGTCGCCGGTGGCTGGACATGCCATCCACCTCGACCACCTCGCGCCACCACGCCTCGCTCGTCTTGAATCGCTCCTTGAGCAGCCTGAACGGGAATTCCTGCCACGCCGGGTCGGCAAAGCGGTTGTCGCTTCCGACAGCGGCGTCACTGGCCGGTGCGGCCAGCGCAGTGAATTCGTCAGCCAGCAGCTGTGCCGCCTTTTGCGCCAGCAGCATCTGCCGCCCCGGCGAACTCGCAAGATGCATGGCCCAGTCGGCGGCGGCCAGCGCCATCGCCATCGGCGACAGGCCGAGCGACGCGCGCGCGATCTGCTCATGCACCGCATCATCGATTTGTTTGGCCTGTTCGGCCGACAGCAGCCCCAGCGGCCGCAAGCTCGTTTCTTTCGGTTGTTCAGCAGGCATCAGGACGTTCCGGAGAATCAAGGACGCTTCGCCGGGAGGCTCCCGGGAAATACGATGCGCCCAACCGGCAAGTATGAATTCTGCAAAGCAACAAATTCTGCCGATCGCAGCCGCTTCCCGGAGAAAATTGATCGAAGTCAAAATTTTCCGCCAGACCGGTATAATTTTCATTTCAGTTTAGAAATCATTCAGGCGCCGCCTTTGCTGTTCCCCGTATCCATCCGCACCCTGTGGGGCATGACTCGTCCCGGCTTCCTCGCCGCGACCGTGGTCGCCTGCGCGCTCGGCATTGCCGCCGCGACCGCGGTGTCCGGCGTGGCTGTCGACCCGTGGCGCGCGGTGGCGACCCTGTTGCTGGCGGCGATCGCGCATGCCAGCGCGAACGTGATCAACGATTTTTACGACGACCGCAATGGCGCCGATGCATCCAATACCGGCCGCATCTTTCCGTTCACCGGCGGCGCGCGCTTCATCCAGCAGCGGCGCGTCAGCGCGCGCGACACGCACCGCTATGCGCTGCTGCTGCTCGCGCTGGCCATCGCCGGCGGCTGCGGGCTCGCGCTGGCCAGCGGCCCGGGCCTGTTTGCGATCGGCGCTGCCGGGCTCGCGCTGGGCTGGTGCTATTCGGCGCCGCCGCTGCAACTGATGTCGCGCGGCCTTGGCGAGGTGGCGGTCGCGTTCGCGTGGTCGCTGATCGTGGTCGGCGCGGCCTATGTACAGTCCGGCCAGTTCAACGCGCAAGTGGCGCTGTGCTCGCTCAGCTACGGCCTGATGGCGGCCAACATCCTGATCGTGAACGGCTTCCCTGACGCCGCCTCGGATGCGCTGGTGGGCAAGCACACGCTGGTCGTGCGGCTGGGCCCGACGCGCGCGGCGCTGGCCTATGCGGCGCTCGCGCTCACCGCCCATGTCGGACTGGCTGCGCTCGCGCTGCTGTCGGCCGTTCCCACCGCGGCCGTCTGGGGACTGCTGTCGCTGCCGTTCTCGCTGACGGCCACGGTCATCCTCTGGGGCGAACGCGAGACCCCGCACCAGCTGCGCCCGGCGATCAAGCTGACCATCACCGCCGCGCTGCTGCACGGCGCGGCGCAGGCGACCGGCCTGCTGCTGATGCGATCCGGAGCGTTTTGACACAAGTCAACTTTTACCGGAAGGCAAATTGATACATTAAAAGTATCGATCCACCTTCCCGGTAAATCATGCTGACCAATATCCTTGTACCGACCGACGGTTCCGCCGACCTCGACGCACCGCTGCAGGCAGCGCTTGCGATTGCGAAAAAGACCGGCGGCAAGATCGTCGCGCTGACGGTTGCGAACGAATTGCCGGTCGATCCGTATGCGAATGCGATGCCCGCGAGCGAATGGGAAAAGTACGAAAAGTACCTGCGCGGCGAAGCGACCAGAAACCTGGTGGCGGTCACCGACGCCGCGCATGCCGCCGGCGTGCCCTGCGAGACCGTGGTCGAGCAGAGCGAGGACGCGGCGCGGAAGATCGTTGAAGTCGCCGACCGCATGCAGTGCGATGCGATCTTCATGGCGTCGCATCGCAAGAGCGCGCTGGAGAAGCTGTTTGTCGGCAGCGCGACGCAGAAGGTGCTCTCGCTCACGAATGTGCCGGTGATGGTGTTCCGGTGACGCGACTGCTGCGGCCGCTGTCGGTACCGGCGACGCTGCTGGTGCTGGTGGCGGCACCGCTGCTCGTTTTTTTTCCCGCCGGTTTCCCTTCATGGCGCGCGGCGTCGCTCCTTGCCGCGTGGGCCGGCTACGGCCTGCTGCTGGCCAGCCTGCTGCTGATGCTGCGCGAGGTGCGTATCAGCCGCTGGCTCGGCGGCGTCGAGCACATGACGTTGTGGCATCACTATGCCGGCTTCGCCGCCTACCTGCTGTTGCTGTGCCATCCGGCGCTGCTGCTGATCGACGGCTGGCGGCATTCGGCGCAGGCCGGGCTCGCGGCGATCTGGCCGCAGCCGCCGGGCGCGGTCATCACCAGCGGCTGGATCGCGCTGCTGTGCATGATGGCCGGCCTGCTGGCGACTTTCCTCTACAAGCTGCCCTACCGGCTGTGGCGCCTGCTGCATGCGCTGCTCGGCGTGGCGGTGGTGATCGGCGGCGCGCACATCCTGCTCATCGATACCCGGCCGCTGGCGTGGATCCTGATGCTGCTGGCGGCGCTGGCGCTGGCGGTGCGCTTCCTGCGCATCGATGCGGGGCTGGCGGCAAAGCGCCATGAAGTCACGCAGGTCGTGCGCATCGCGCCGGACGTGGTCGAGGTGACGCTGACGCCATTGCTGCCGCCGGCACGGCCGGTGGCCGCAGGCGAGCTGGTGTTCGTCGGCTTCCGCTGGCGCACATGGTTCGGCCGCACCGGCGAATTCCATCCGTTCACCGTCAGCGGCACCGCGCCGGACGGCGCGCTGCGCATCGGCATCAAGGCGCTCGGCGCGCACACCGCGCAGCTGCAGCAGCTGCCGGTCGGCGTGCAGGCTGACGTGCAGGGACCGTACACCGGCTTCCTCAGCGAGCGCCCGGCCGCGCCGCAGCTGTGGATCGCCGCCGGCATCGGCATCACGCCCTTCGTGGCCGAACTGCGCTCGGCGACGCTGACGCAGCCGACGCGGCTGATCTACATCGCGCATTCGCGCGCGGATGCCGCCTATGTCGACGAGCTCGAGGCGCTGGCGCAGCGACAGCCGGCCTTGCAGCTGCAAGTCGTCCTGACCGGAGGAAAGCGGCCGGCGCTGGCCAGCCTGCTGCCCGCGGACAGCACGCTCTGCGAGCAGACCTGCTACCTGTGCGGACCACCCCTGCTGACCGAGCAATTCATCCGCGCGCTGCGCGCGCGCGGCGTACCCGACGATCGCATCCACTTTGAAAGGTTTGATTACCGATGACCAGACGACTCTTCTTTTTCTCGACCGCGCTGTTCTGGGCGCTGGTGGCCGGCGTGACGACGAGCGCGCTGCTCGGCACGCCCGACGACGCGATCGCCGAAGGCCAGGCGGGCAAATCCCGCGTGATCGGCGCGGCCGAACTGGCCAAACATGCGTCAACCAAAGACTGCTGGATGGCGATCCGCGGCTCCGTGTACGACTTCACCGCGTACCTGCCGCAGCATCCGACCGCACCGGAGGTGATCAATGCCTGGTGCGGCAAGGAAGCGACCGAGGCCTACAACACCAAGGGCGTCGGCCGGCCGCACGGCAAGTACACCGACAAGATGCTGGACATGTACAAAATCGGCGAATTCCAGAAGAAGCCCTGACGCCGCGCTCAAGCTTTCGCGCCGGCTGTCGATTCATCGGGAAAACTCCCGACGCATGTGCCGGCCATGAACGCAAGAACGCCCTGGATGATCGCCCTGCTCGCCTGCCTGGCCGGCTGCGCCGGCTCGCAGGTGCGTGACCGCCTGCTGTGGCAGGCGGCAGGTCGCACCAATGCAAAGGAAGCCCCGGCGGTCGACGGCCGGCAGGCTTTCCGCTTCGGCAATGGCGACCTGCTGGTCGGCACGTTCCGCAACGGCCAGGTGATCGGCCCTGCGACCGTGCTGTACGCCGACGGCAAGCGTTACGACGGCGAGTTCTTCGCCAACCGCATCCATGGCCAGGGCACGCTGCAGTTCCCCAACGGCGACCGCTACGACGGCGCGTTCGTCAATGGCCGCCGGCACGGCCAGGGCCGCTATCGCTTCGGCAGCGGCGGCTTCTACACCGGCAGCTTCGCGGACGACCAGATTTCCGGCAGCGGCAGCTTCGTCTACGCCAACGGCGACCGCTACCGCGGCCAGCTGCGCAACGGCAGCCACCACGGGCTCGGCCGGCTGGCCTTCGCCAACGGCCGCGCGCCACTCGAAGGCCGCTGGGAAGACGGCCGCTTCGTCTGGCCGGAGCGCGTCGCCGGCGACTGAGCGCGGCCGGCTACGCGCGCATCCAGAATCCGATCGCCGTCTCGCCCACATTGCCCTTCGCACGTTCCAGCCGTTGCAGCACGCGGCTGCGCGCCGACTCGGCCGCCAGTTCGCCGAGCAGCAAACGGTTCGAGCGGATCATCCGCGTAATGCGCAGGTGGTTGTGATCATATGGCGCCAGCCAGTGGGTGCTGCGCGCGAGGAAACCGAGGAACCAGTCGGTGGAGTGCTCGACATTCATCGTCGCCGGTGCGGACTTGTGGATCAGTTCGATCTCGGGCGGCTCGAGCACCGGCGCATCCGGCTGCGCGCCGCTGGGCTCGTCGAGCGGAAAGACCCACTGGATGAAATCGTGCGTGGACTCGATCTGCTCATCGCTGAATTTCCAGATGTCCGACAGGAAGCGGCCGCGGTGGTCCGGCCGGACATCCTGCAGGAATGACAACAGCTTCATGGCGCCTCCGTTGCCGTGCACGTGAGCCCCTACTGTACCTGAGGCGGCCAGCCCGGCGGGGCTTTACAGCCGGACACAATTTGCCGCTTTACCGGCGCGCCACGCTCCGTATACTGCCTTCACCAGCGCCCCGATCCGGGACCGCTGGCGAGAAGAGAAAGGGACATTGCCATGAAGACCAAAATCGCCGCGCTTGTGTTGCTGACCGCCGCAGCGGGCAGCGCGTCCGCCGACAGCGGCGACGTGCTGGCCGGCGCCGTCGTGGGTGCCGTGATCGGCAGCGCGATGGGATCGTCGTACGGCGGTCCTTCGGTCAGCGTTCATTATGGTTCCATGCCGCCGGGCGTCGTCTACGGCCCGCCGCCGGTGGTCCGTTATGGCTACGCGCCGCCTTACGTCGGCTATGCGCCGCCTCCGCCGGTGGTGGTCTACCCCGCGCCGCGCGTCTATTACGGCCCGCCGCCGGCCTGGCGCTATCCGTACCAGCAGCAGTATCGCCATCACCACCATCGTGATTACGACGACGGTCCGGGCCGCGGCTGGCGCGGACATCGCTAGGACGCGTCAGGCAGGGTTGGCGATTGAAAAGAAGCCGGCGTCACCGGGGTGATCATGGCGCGGGGTGAAGCGGCTGTTTCGGAGCGCGTGCGCTCTGCCCCGCTGAACGGCATCGGCGTATTCGCCGATGCGCGGCCGGCAGGTCCGGGAAAAGGCGGCTTTCGAATTTCGCGACCGTCACGGAATATCTTCGGCGGCCTGACGCGCTAGGCCGTCGCCGCCAGTTCGATCCTGTCGAACGGCGGCAGCACCGTCTGCCGCAAAACGCCCGGCACCTGCTCGGCCGGCAGCGGCCGCGAGATCAGGTAGCCCTGCAATTCGTCGCAGCCCATCGCGCGCAACAGTCGCAGCTGCGCCAGCGTCTCGACGCCTTCGGCCACCACGGTCATCTCGAGCGCCTCGGCCATCGAGATGATCGCGCGGTACAACAGCTCGCCTTCGGAGCCTTCCGACAGCGCGGTGGTGAAGCCGCGATCCACTTTCAGCACGTCGACGTCAAGCCGGTGCAGCTGCGCCAGCGATGAGTGCCCGACGCCGAAATCATCGATCATCAGGCGGATGCCGCCGTCGCGCATCGCATCGAGCTGCTGCACGACGACGAGGCTGCGGTCGACCACCGCGGATTCGGTCACCTCGATCTCGACCAATGCCGGCTCGACCCGGAATTCGCGCAGCGCGGCCAGCAGCAGTTCGGCGAACTGTCCGTTGCGCAGCTGCAGCGGGGACACATTGACGGAGACCGGCACCGCCTTTTCGCCGTCGCCTTTCCAGCGCGCGATCTGCGCGACGACTTCGCGCGTCACCCATTCGCCGATCGGCACTACCAGCCCGGTGTCTTCGGCGAGGTCGATGAACTCGCCCGGCGCGACCACGCCGCGCTCCGGATGGCGCCAGCGCACCAGCGCCTCGAAGCTCGACAGCCGCCCGCTGCGCGCCTCGACGCGCGGCTGGTAATGGACGACGAACTCGGCACGCTCGACCGCCTGCCGCAATGCACGTTCGCGGCTCAGCCGCAGCAGCAGCGCTTCCGACATCTCCGGCTGGTAGAAGTGGTGGCAGCCCTTGCCGGCCGCCTTGGCCGCATACATGGCGACGTCCGCATGCTTGAGCAGCAGTTCGGCGGCATCGCCATCGCGCGGGTAGACGCTGATGCCGATCGACGCGCTGATCAGGTTGCCGCTGCCCGCAGTCAGCGTGAACGGCGTCGCCAGCGCATCGACGATGGACTGCGCGACATGGGCGACCGCCGCGTCGCCCTCGATGTGTTCAAGCACCACGGTGAACTCGTCGCCGCCCAGCCGCGCAACATGATCGCTGACGCGCACGGCCTGCCGGATCCGTTGCGACGCCTGTTGCAGCAGCTCGTCGCCGGCTTCGTGCCCGAGCGTGTCGTTGACGGTCTTGAAATTGTCGAGGTCGATGAACAGCAGCGCGAGACGGCCGTTGCCGAGCGCCGCGCGCCGGATCGCTGCCGGCAGGAAGCCCTGCAGCCAGCGCCGGTTCGGCAGCAGCGTCAGCGCATCGTTGTTGGCGATATCGGCCAGCGCCTGTTCGTGCGCCTTCAGGTCGGAAATGTCACGCAGGGTGAATGCGATGCCGGAGGCAAAGCGCACCGCGCGGCGGAACACCCAGGACGCGCGCATCCAGCCGGACGGCACGCGGAACTCGTCCTCATACTGCCCGTGCGCAAGCGCCTTCTCGCACAGCGCAAGCAGGTCGCGCCAGTGACCCGGCGCAAGCACCGCGCTGACCGGCACGCCAACCAGCCTTGCCGCCGTCGTGTTCAGCAGTTCGGCTGCGCGTTCGTTGCAGTCTTCCACCATCAGGTCAACCAGCCGGCCCTGTCGGAATTGCGGCCGCAGCATGTAGAAACCTTCGTTGGCGGCATCGGTCGCGATCCGGTAAGTGAGCCGCACCTCCTCTTCCATCTTGCGGCGCGCCTGCAGTTTCGAGAACAGCGCGATGCCGCCGGCCGCCAGTGCCGCCAGCAGGATGATCACGGTCGCCGCATTTTCGCGATAGGTGCGCGCCAGCTGCCGGTAGGTTGCCAGCGCATCCTCTTCGGTCAGGCCGGCCAGCGCAACGATGGCATGAGCGGGAATCTTGCGCCACGCAATGAAGCGCGCGCGGCCGTCGCGAAAGCGTGTACTCGGTTCGAGGCGCGCGCCGCGCTGCGCGCCGAACACCGGGTTTGACTTGTAGAAGACCCGCTTCGCTTCATCGCGCTGGCCAACGCGGGTGGCGAGCAGGGAACCGCCGTCGAGCCGCACGCTGACAAAATCGTTCGGGCCGCGCAGCCCCTCGTCCTGAAAAGTCGCCAGAAAATCCGGCGCCACCGACACGAACACCAGGCCGGCGAAGCTGCCGTCGTCGCGCTCCATGCGCCGCGCGAAGCGCACGACGTCGCGTTTCATCCACGGGCTGCGGGTCACCGGATAAACCGTCAGCCCCGGGCAGCAGCCGGCACGCTGCCCGCGGAAAAATTCCTGATCGCGGACATTCACCGGTGCATCCAGTGGCAACGAACTGCGGACCAGCTGGCCGTCGGCATCGGCAATGAACACGAAGAAGTCGGGGCCGCCGGGCAGCAGCCCGCGCCGGCTGTCGCGTTCAAGATCCACCGCCTCGGGACGATCGCGCCACGCGAACGCAACGCGCCGCAACAGCTGGTCGATCTGCTCGGAAACGAACTGCAACTGCGCCGCATACGAATTGGCCAGCGACTCGGCCTGCTGCAGCGCGTCGCGGCGCGCCTGCGCTTCCTCGCGCACCAGCCGGTCATGCGTGCCGAGCACGATCGCGGTGATGACCAGCGACATGATCGCCAGCCACAGCACCGATGCCCAGAAGACACGCAGCCGGTCCGGCAGGTAGTCGCGGATCGCCGCCTTTCGGTCCGTGCCTGTCACCATGATTCCTCGCTGCAGATATGCCAGAAGAATGGGCAGCGCGCGTCGGCGAAAGTTTCCGGCAACGGCTCCGACGCCGCAGTCGATGCCGGACAAAACCTGCCGCACACGCGGCCGCACACTGCGAACGCGGCGACAAAGCCGTTTCATCACCGGAGGAAACATGCGTGAGTTCACGATGGCAGCCTGCCGCATCGCCACGGCCTGCCTGCTGGCGCTGACGACAGCGGAAGCGCAGCCGGCGGCCTCGATGATCGTGGCGCTGCCGCTCAGCTACGACGGCAATCTGCTGGAGCGGCTGGCTGATGGTTCGCGCGCCTACGGCATCCGGCAGGCAACGGCCGGCAGCCTCGCGCTGCCGTGGCGAGTGACGCCGTCGGCCGCCGTGCTCGCCTCGGAGCGCAATTTCTTCGGCGGCGACCGGCGCGCGTGGACCGCGCTGCAGGTAGCGGGCGCGAACAACGCGGGCCTGCTCGGCGGCTACGGCATCGTCGGCGGCCGGCACCTGGCCTGGACCTGGGACGGCCGGCCCGTGGTCCGCCGCATGCTGCCTGCCGGCGTCGAGATCGCTGCCGCGGCCGGGCCGGCGGATGACGGCAGTCTGGCGGCAGACACCTACGTCGCGGCCGCCTATGCGCAGGAAATCCTGCTGTGGCAGGCGAACGGCAGCGTCGCGCTGCTGTACCGCAACGTGCAGGCGAAGCGCGGCATGCGCCTGTTCGGCATGGCCGGCAACGGCGTGCTCGGCGCGATTACGCGCGACGGCATCCTGCTGACGGTGGCGCTGTACGACGGCCAGTGGCGCACGCTGCCCTTCGACTATCTCAACTGCCGCTGCGAGGCGCTGCGCGTGAACGCGCGCGGGCAGGTGCTGCTGACGCCGCAGGCCGGACAGGGCGCCGATGCGCAGGGCTACCTGCTGTCGCGCTCCGGCGCCACGCTGCTGCCGCGCGCGGACCCGCCCACCCGCTACACCGACCTGAATGACCTCGGCGACGTCACCGGCGACGGCGGCGGGCGGCCCTTCGTGATCCTCGACGGGGTGCTGCATGACCTGAACGCGTACGCCGGCGTGGCGGGCGCCGGCTGGCAATTGCTGAGCGCGGTCGCCATTAACCGGCAGCGGCAGGTGCTCGGCGCCGGACTGTGGCAGGGACGGCCGCGCTGGTACTTGCTGAGCCTGCGCTGAACGCTCCGGACCGGGAGACTGCCGACGGGGGCGGCGGTATCATGGCGGCAGGGGCCGGCTCCAGCCGGCCCGCGAGAGAACAACAATGGACACCTTGTCGGAAAACGCACCCATGCAAGCCAGCCCGCCCTCCTCTGCCGCTACAGCCGTCAACGGCGACCGTGAAAAACTGAAGCTGAAAGTCCGGCGTGTCGCGATCGATACCCATCTGGAAAACGTCGTCTACCTGCACCGCGATTGCGGGGTCTACCGCACCGAAGGTTTCCGTGCGCTGTCGAAGGTCGAGGTCATGCATGGCGGGCGCAGCGTGCGCGCGACGCTGAACGTGGCCGACGACCAGTGCATCGTCGGGCCGGATGAGGTCGGCCTGTCGGAAGACGCGTTCCGCCGCCTCGGCGCCGAAGGCGGCGCGCTGGCAAGCGTGCAGCATGCGGAACGGCCGGCGTCGATCGCGGCGCTGTTCCGCAAGATCAGCGGCGAACGCCTCGACAAGCAGGACTACCATGCGATCGTCGCCGACATCGCCAGCAGCCAGTACACGAAGATCGAGCTGACCGCATTCCTGATCGCCACCAATGACGGCACGATGGACCGCGAGGAACTGTACTACCTGACCGACGCGATGGTCGCCAGCGGACGACGGCTGCAATGGCAGGAGCACATGGTGGTCGACAAGCACTGCATCGGCGGCATTCCGGGCAACCGCACGTCGATGCTGGTGGTGCCGATCGTCGCCGCGCACGGCCTGCTGTGCCCGAAGACCTCGTCGCGCGCGATCACGTCGCCGGCCGGCACGGCCGACACGATGGAAGTGCTGGCCGACGTCAACCTGACCGAGCAGCGGATCTCCGAGATCGTGCGCGAGCACCGCGCGTGCCTTGCGTGGGGCGGCACCGCGGACCTGTCGCCGGCCGACGACGTGATGATCTCGGTCGAGCGCCCGCTGTCGCTCGACTCGGTCACGCAGATGGTCGCGTCGATCCTGTCGAAGAAGGTTGCAGCCGGCTCGACCCATCTGCTGCTCGACATTCCGGTCGGCCCGTCGGCGAAGGTGCGCAGCGCGCCTGACGCGCAGCGGCTGCGCAAGCTGTTCGAGTATGTCGCCTCGCGCATGCACGTGAAGCTTGAAGTGGTGATCACCGACGGCCGCCAGCCGATCGGCCGCGGCATCGGCCCGGCACTGGAGGCACGCGACGTGATGCGCGTGCTCGAAAACGATCCGCGCGCGCCGGAAGACCTGCGGCGCAAGGCGCTGCACCTGGCCGGCCGCATGATCGAGTTCGATCCCGACGTGCGCGGCGGCGACGGCTTCGCGATCGCGCGCGACATTCTCGAGTCCGGCCGCGCGCTGGCGAAAATGCGCGACATCATTGACGCGCAGGGAGCGACCGGCTTCAACCACAACGACTTCCCGCCGGCGCGGCTGATCCACAAGGTGGTGGCGCCGCATGACGGCATGGTGACCGCGATCGACAATCTGCAGATTGCGCAGGTGGCGCGGCTGGCCGGCGCGCCGAAGGTGCGCAATGCCGGCGTCGAGCTGGTCTGCAAGCTCGGCACGATGGTGAAGGCCGGCGACACGCTGTACGAAGTGCATGCGGACATCACCTCCGACATGCTGTTTGCGAAGCAGCTGTGCCAGAAGCGCAGCGGCTTCACCATCGGCGAGGCAGCCGACTTGCCGCATGCCTATCTGGAGTTCTGACGATGAGCGATTGCGCAGTGCTGTATTTCGAGGATGAACGGACACAGGCGCTGCGTTTCGCGCAGGCGGCCGGCCTGCCCGCGCACGAGGTCGAACGCCACCGCTTTCCGGACGGCGAGCTGAAACTGCGCCTGCCGCCGGCGCTGCCGCGCCGGCTCATCGTCTACCGCTCGCTGGCGCTGCCGAACGAAAAGCTGGTCGAGCTGCTGTTCGTCGCACGCACCGCGCGCCGGCTGGGCGCTGAGGACCTGACGCTGGTCTGCCCTTATCTTGCGTACATGCGGCAGGACATCGCATTTCGCGATGGTGAAGTGGTGAGTCAGTCGGTGATGGGGGAATTCCTCGCATCGCTGTTTGACGCGGTGGTGACGGTCGATCCGCACCTGCACCGCGTGGCGACGCTGGCCGAAGCCGTTCCGGTGCGCCGCCCGACGGTGCTGAGCGGCGCGCCGCTGCTGGGCGACTACATTGTGCGGCAGCGCCCCGGCGCGTTTCTGCTCGGGCCGGACAGCGAGTCCGCGCAATGGATCGCCAGCGCCGCGCGTGCGCATGGCCTTGACCATGCGGTGTGCGACAAGGTACGCCACGGCGACCGCGAGGTGGACATTCGCCTGCCGCCGGTCAGCCTGGCCGGCCGCGCGGTGGTGCTGCTCGACGACGTCGCCAGCAGCGGCCGCACGCTGGCGCGCGCCGCACAGGCGGCGCTGCAGGCGGGCGCAGCGTCGGTCGACGTGGCGGTCACGCATGCGCTGTTCGCCGAGGACGCGCTGCGCATCATTCTCGATGCGGGCGTCAACGAAGTCTGGAGCACCGACTGCATCGCGCACCCGAGCAATGTGGTGAACATGGACAGTCTGCTGGCAGCCGCGGTGGCCGGCGGCTGAGGCCACGGTAGCCCTGGGACGGGCGTCGGCGTCAGTCGGCGTCGGACTCGGCGCGCGCGCCGGAAGCGCGCCGCGCCAGCCGCTCGAACGCCTCGGCCATGCCGCCGCCGAACATTCCGGGCACGCTTTCGGCGCCGACGGCGGAACATACCAGCGGCCCCTGCACCTCGTCACAACTGAACGACTGCAGCAACGCGAGCTGGTCGAGCGACTCGACGCCCTCGGCGATCACGCGCATGTTCAGCGCCTTTGCCATCGAGACGATCGCGCGGTACAGCGGCGCGACGCCGGGCTCCTTCGTCAGCAATTCGGTGAAGTCGCGGTCGATCTTCATGGTGTCCAGCTTCAGGTGCAGCAGCTGCGACAGCGCCGAGTGACCGGTGCCGAAATCGTCGATGGCAATGCGCACGCCGAGCCGGCGCAGCGCATCGATTTCGCCGGCAATCGGGCCGCGCCGCTCGACGATCACGGCCTCGGGAATTTCGATCTC
>CAYZXP010000009.1:28860-32772 GCA_964482415.1 uncultured Bifidobacterium sp.
CCAAGCGTGTCATTGACCATCTTGAAGTTGTCGAGGTCGATGAACAGCAGCGCCATCTGCCCGTGACTGCGCTGCGCGCGGTCGATCGCCAGCGGCAGCTGGTGCATCAGCCAGTGGCGGTTCGGCAGGCCCGTCAGCGCATCATTGTTGGCCAGCCGATTCAGTTCTTCCTCGTGTGCCTTCAGCTCGGAGATGTCGCGCATCGACAAGGCAATGCCCGCACCGCTGTGCACCAGCCGCCGGTGCACCCACGACGCGCGCAGTTGCGTGCCAGGCGGCACGCGGTATTCGTCCTCGATGGCGCCGAAGCGAACCGTGCGCTCGCAGGCTTCCTGCAGGCTGGCGTACAGGGACGGCGCCAGCAGGTCGCCGGCGCGCGCGCCGACCAGCAGGTCGCGTGGCAGCCCGAGCATGACGGCGGCCTGCTCGTTGCAGTCTTCCACGATCAATTCCGTCATCGTGCCGGATGCTGCATACAACGGCCGCAGCATGTAATACCCCTCGTTCGCTGCATCGGTGGCGAGCCGGTAGGTGCGCTGCACCTCCTCCTGCACCATCCGGCGCGCGCCGAAGCTGGCGACGCCGATCACGATCACGACGCCGGCCAGCAGCAACACCGCCGTGGCCAGCAACGCGATGCCGCGATAGCTGCTCGCCGTAGCGCGGAATTCAACCAGCGCATCATCCGCGGACATGGACGCCAGCGCGACCAGCGGCAGCTTCGAATGCTTGCGCCATGCGACATAGCGCGCACGGCCGTCGGCGAACAATTTGCCGGCCTCGAGGCGCACGCCGGCCGCTGCATCAAACGCCGGGTTGTTTCGATAGAAAACCCGCGTCGGCTGACCGGCGCCAAGCTTCGTCATCAGCACCGGGCCATCGAGCAGGCGCACGGTGACGAAGTCGCCCGGCGCGATCAGCGAATCGTCCTGAAACGTCTCGAGAAAATTCGGCAGCGCGCCGAACACCAGCACGCCACCGAACGATCCGTCCGGCCGGTTCAGGCGGCGGCTGAAGCGCACCACGCGCTCGCCGATCACCGGCGCATAGGACACCGGGCTGACCAGCCAGCCGGGACAGCAATTGGCGCGCAAGTCTTCAAAGTAATCAAGCCGCGGAATGGATGTCGCCTTGGGCACGAACGATGCGCTGACCACCTGCGCGCTGTCATCCAGGATGATCACGTACAGCGGGTGCCGGCGCGACAACAGGCCCGCGACATTCTCTTTCAGGTTGACCGTCTGCGGAGAACGTCGCCACTCGGCGGTGATGCTTTCGGCAACCTGGGTCATCCGGTCGGTCAGGTCTTCGATCTGCACCGCATACGATGCCGCGCGCGCAGACACTTGCGCCATGACCAGCCGGCGCGATGCTTCTTCCTTTTCAGCGAGCGTCTGCTCGATGCCCCACCACAGCAGGCCGATCATTGCGATCAGCGTGAGCGAAGCAGACACCAGCGTGAGCCATCGATGGCGCAGCGCGTGCCAGTAGATCTGGTACTTCGACGTAAAAAAAGGAACGACAGGCATCGTTGAATGCGGATCAGGCCCGCTTTGCATGCAGTCTCGTTTCTGTGAGAAAACAGCGAATATTGTTGCAAGACAATTATCTCAGCTTAATGATCTCCGGCGCACATTTGCTCCGAATAAAAATCAGGACTGCGTAACAATAATTGACGATCTATTTCGCTTTTATACGCTATTCACTCGCCATATTTCTATATGGAAACGCTGTTCGCGCGCAAAGGCCTGCCTGCCAGGGTCGGCAAAGCGGGCGCAGCAAGGGGGGAAGCGGAGGATTGCTGGCTGAGCGCAGAGCCGGCCTGCCAGGCGGTGTCCGGCGCGTGTGCGCCGGAGCGTGTCGAAACCAATGTGGCCACCGGCGTCGTGCCGGCGGCGAGCGATCAGTAGACGCTGCAGGTGGTCTTCAGCAGGACTTCATCGACGCTGCCTGCCTCCGGCTGGGTCCAGTACCACCCGCCTTCGGAAAAATGCACCATCTTGTCGCCGCCCATCTGTCCCTTGTGCCAGGTGTGGCCGAGCGCATGGAAGGTGCCTTTGACGCAGTCGTATTCGTAGCGGAACATCTCCGAGCGGAATTCGCGGCCGTCGCGCTTCTGCAGCGACTTGTAGTCGAGGATGTGGTAAATCGAAACGCGGCGGTCGGCGGACACGCTCGCCGAATCGTGGTCAACGTACAGGGTCACGTCGTCGAACGGCGCGTCGATGCGCTTCCATTCGGCATGGGCGCCGGCGGCAGCCAGCAGCAGGACCAAGGGCAATAGCTTCTTCATGTTGTCAGCAAAAGATGGAAGGAACGAGGGCCGGACGGCCGTCGGCGATCTTACCAGAGGCAGCGCGGCAGCCGCCCGCGCCCCGGGTTAATGATATCGATTATATACCGTTTATCGCGTCGCCCGCTTCGGCCGGCAGGTCTGCGAGCGCGGCGCGCAGTCGCTGCGCATGCTGTTCCAGAACCGCCGGCGGCGGCTCCTTGCGCGGCCAGCTCAGGCCGACGCCGTCGCCCGCATGGCGCGGCAGCACGTGCAAATGAAAATGGAACACGGTCTGTTCGCCGTCGCGACCGTTCATCTGGTACAGCGAGAGCCCGGGCGCGTCGAATGCGGCGCGTGCGGCCAGCGCGATCCGCTGCGCGGCGCGCATGACGGCCGCCGCCTCGTCCGGCGTGGCCTCGAGCAGGCTGTCCGCATGGCGCTTCGTCGCCACCAGCACATGGCCCGGGTTGACCTGCCCGATGTCCATGAAGGCCAGCACGAGTTCGTCTTCGAGCACGCGCACGGCGGGAAGCTCGCCGCGTACCAGCCGGCAGAAAATGCAGTCGTGCGCGGGCGGCGTTTCGGTCGGGTTCGGCATTCGGGCTCCGGGCAGGGTCGGTCAGCCGCCAGCGGCGGCAGGCCGACAGGATAGCAGCCGCTTGCGTCAGTACGACGTGAGCATGCCGAACGCCGCGAGGTGGGCGAGGTAGTACAGGATCAGCGCAATGACGGTCAGCATCACGGACTTGAAGAATTCCACGCCGAGCAAGTGCCGGCCGACCAGGCCGATCGCTGCAGCCGTGATCGCGCCGCCGTAGAAAGGCAGCAGCACGGTGGCCAGTGTGAGGAAGGTGGAATTGTTCAGCAGCGAGCCTGTCGTCCAGGACTGGCCGAACAGGTGCTCCAGCAGGGTCGGTACCATGGCTGCGCGCTCACATCAGCAGCAGGTTCGTCACCAGCACGAACACGCCCTGATAGACCAGCACCGCAAGGATGCCGAGGATCAGGCCTTTGTGCAGCTGCACGCCCATCGTCGCCCGCGCGACGAAGCCGCTCCCAATGGCGGCAAGGAAACCGCCCAAGACGGCCAGCAAGGCCATCGATTCGCTGAGAGCCTCCGGGTTGTCTCTCAATATCTGGCCCATAAATTTCCCCCCGAAAAATATATTGTTGTCATGTTGTCGCCTGTTGGCGATGCAAGATAAACAATTTATTTCATGCACTGTTTGCGCCGCCGCAAACTCCCTTGCGAGGAAAAAAAAAGAGCCCGCAGATCCCCCCGGATCTGCGGGCTAACTGCTCGGGGAGACTCACAGCGGTCGACAGACGATGAGGAATCCTGCCGCCGGTTTGCCCGCCAACCTGCCGGCGGGACCTGTAGTTATAAATCTCCTTGTGACTGCGGCACGGGACGGCGCGTTGATGTCGCCGTCCCGCAGTCGCGGTGTCGCTCAGCGCATTACTTCAGCGCGAAGGTCCACAGCGACGAACCGGTCGGCACGGACTTCAGGCGCTCGTCGCCCGAATACAGTGCGTAGGCGCCGCCGGTGCCGGAAGTGACGGTCACGTACTGCTTGCCGTCCTTCTCCCAGGTGATCGGCATCGAGACGATGCCCGAGCCGGTCTGGAACTGCCAC
>CAYZXP010000010.1:0-3320 GCA_964482415.1 uncultured Bifidobacterium sp.
GTGGCGCCGGCCGCGCCGGGCGCCGATCTCGGCGAGGCGCTGAAGGATGAATTGCGCTCGATGCGCGGCCTGCTGGAGAGCCAGCTGGCGACGCTCGCATGGAACGGCCGCCAGCCGGAAGAAAAGGCGCTGGCGCTGCGCGTGATGCTGGCTGCCGGCTTTTCGGCCGGGCTGTCGCGCTATATCGCCGAACGCATGCCGTCTTCCGCGATGTCGGGCGGCGACGGCGGGAAAGCATGGATGCGCGACATCATCGCGCGCAACCTCGGGCTGTTCGACGGCGACGAGCGGCTGGTCGAGCAGGGCGGCGTGTTCGCGCTGGTCGGCCCGACCGGCGTCGGCAAGACCACCACCACCGCCAAGCTGGCCGCGCGCTGCGTCGCGCGGCACGGCGCCGCGCAGGTCGCGCTGGTGACCACCGACGGCTATCGTATCGGCGCGTTCGAGCAGCTGCGCATCTATGGCCGGCTGCTCGGCGTGATGACGCACTCGGTGCGTGACGGCGCCGACCTTGCGCTGGCGCTCGCCGAACTCTCGCGCAAGCACATCGTGCTGATCGACACCGCCGGCGCCAGCCAGCGCGACCGCATGGTCGTCGAGCAGATCGCCATGCTGTCGGCCGGCGGCGCGCCGGTGCAGCGACTGCTTTGCCTGAACACCACCAGCACCGTCGAGACGCTCGACGAGGTCGCGCGCGCCTACCGCGGCGACGGCCTCGCCGGCTGCGTGCTGACCAAGCTCGACGAAGCCGGCGGCATCGGCGGCGCGCTTGACGTCGCCATCCGTCACAAGCTGCCGGTCAGCTTCGTCGCCGACGGCCAGCGTGTGCCCGAAGACCTGCATGTGGCCGACCGCAAGCGCCTGATCGAGCGCGCCTTCGCACCGGCCGCCGACCTCAGCCTGTTCGGCCTTACCAACGGCGAGCTGCCGCTGGTGGCTGCCAACAGCGCGGCGGCAATGCACGACCCGCTGCTGAAGGAGGTGCAGCTTGGCTAGCGTGCAGACGGACCAGGCCGAGGGCCTGCGGCGTCGCCTCGCCGCGCCGCTGCCCGGACTGTGCACGGTGCTGTCAGCTGACGGCGATGCGCAGAAGGACGCGCTGATGCAACGGCTGGCCGCCAGCATGAGCCGGCGCGGACGCGAGGTGCTGCTGGTCGATGGCGATGCGTCGGCCGGCTGCGCGCGTACCTTGCTGGACGTCGCGCACGGCCATGCGTCGCTGGACGAGGCCAGCTGTGCCGACGCCGGCGGCTACCGCCGCGCGCGTCTCGGCGCGCACAACGACGACCCGGCGCTGGCCGCGCTGCTGCGGCAGCTGGCCGCGACGCAGGCGCGCGTGCTGGTTGACGCGCGCCTCGATGCGCACGGCCGCCTGCCGCTGCCGCTGCTGGCCGATGGCGAAGTGGTGGTGCAGCTGTCCGGCAGCGAAGCCTCGATCCGCACGGCCTACGAGATGCTGCGCGCACTGAAGGACCAGTGCGCACGCGGCACCGTGTCGCTGCTGGTCACCGCCGCCGATCCCGCGCACGCCCGGCGCGTGCGCGCCAATCTGTTCCAGGCCGCCAGCCGCTATCTCGCGCTGGCGGTTCGTTCCATCGTTCCGCAGGAAAGCTGCCATGTATGACATCCACGGAAAATCCGGTCCCGGCGACAGGCTGGCGCAGTATGCGCCGCTGGTGCGGCGGCTCGCCCACCAGATGAAGTCCAGGCTGCCGGACAACGTCGAGGTCGACGACCTCGTGCAGGCCGGCATGATCGGGCTGTTCGACGCGCTGCAGCGCTACGAAGAGCAGGGCCACCAGTTCGAGACCTATGCGGTGCAACGCATCCGCGGCGCGATGCTGGATGAGTTGCGCGGCGCCGACTGGCTGCCGCGCAGCGTGCGGCAGAACATGCGCAAGGTCGAGGCTGCGATCGCGCGGCTGCAGCAACAGCTGCAGCGACCGCCGACCGAGGCCGAGGTGGCGAAAGCGCTCGGCATGGCGCTGCCCGACTACCACCAGATGATGACCGACGGCGCCGGCCACCAGCTGATGTATTACGAAGATTTCCATGAAGCCGGCGAGCAGGACCATTTCCTTGACCGCCAGGTGGCGGGCGAGGGCGGTGACCCGTTCGAGCAGCTGGCCGAGAGCGGCTTTCGCGGCGCGCTCGCCGAGGCGATCGGCGAACTGCCCGAGCGCGAGCGGCAGCTGATGGCCATGCTGTACCAGGAAGAGATGAACCTGGCCGAGATCGGCGCGGTGCTCGGCGTATCGGCGTCGCGCGTGTGCCAGCTGCATACGCAGGCGATCGCGCGGCTGCGCACGGCGATGAGGGAGCAGGCATGGACTGGCGCAGCCTGACCGGCATCGTCGTCGGCGTCGGCGCGATCGCGCTCGGGCAGGGGGCCGACGGCGGCAAGCTGGCGATGCTGTTGCAGCCGGCGGGACTGGCCGTGGTGCTCGGCGGCTGCGCCGGCTCGCTGCTGCTGCAGTGCGGCCCGGCGCGCATCGTGCGGGCCGTGCGCCTGCTGCGCGAGAGCTTCGCGTCGCCGTCGCGCCTGCAGCAGGATTTGCGCGCGCAGCTCCGGCAATGGAGCGCGACCGCGCGCCGCAGCGGACTGCTGGCGCTGGATGGCGCGGACAAGAAGGTCGACGATGCGTTCGTCGCGCGCGGGCTGCGTCTGCTGGTGGACGGCATGTCGCCGGCGCACCTTGCCGAAGTGCTCGACAGCGACACCGAGTCGTTCGCGATGCAGCGTCGGCAGGCGATCCGCGTGTGGGAGAGCGCCGGCGGCACCGCCCCGACCATGGGCATCCTCGGCGCCGTGCTCGGCCTGGTGCAGGTGATGCAGCACCTGTCGGATCCGGCGCAGCTCGGGCCCGGCATTGCGGTGGCGTTCGTCGCCACGCTGTATGGCGTCGGTTTCGCCAACCTCGTGTTCCTGCCGATCGCGAACCGCATGAAGGAACAGCTGGCCGAGGAATTGCGCCGTCGCGACCAGGCCGCCGCCGCGCTGGTGGCCATCGCCGCCGGCGAGCCCGGCCATTTGATCGAGGAGCGCATTGCGCCGTTGCCGGAGGTGCGCAAGCCGCGCGCGCCGGACCTGCGGCGCGATCCGATCAGCCAGCGCAGGGAGCCTGAAATTGCGCCGCCGGCCTGAAGAACCTTTGCCGTCTGCCGACCGCTGGATGCTGTCGTGGTCGGATTTCGCCACGCTGCTGCTGGCGGTGTTTGCCGCGATGTATGCGAGCGCGGAGGTCGAACGCACGCGATCCGCAGCGACGGCACAGCCTGCCGCCGTGGTCCGGGCCGCGCCGCAGCCGGCGTCATCGGAC
>CAYZXP010000010.1:3420-32596 GCA_964482415.1 uncultured Bifidobacterium sp.
GACGGCACAGCCTGCCGCCGTGGTCCGGGCCGCGCCGCAGCCGGCGTCATCGGACGCTGACGGCGGGGATGCCGCGCCGGCGCCGGCCAACGGCGTCGATGCCGGCGCCGACCGGCTGGCCGGGGATCTCGTTGCGTCGCTGGCGGCGCTCGGGCTGTCCGATCGCGCGCAGGTCCGGGTGGACGGCGGCACGGTCGGCATCGACATCGACGCCGAACTGCTGTTCCGCGAGGGCGACGCAGCGCTGTCCGCCGGCGCGAAGGAGTTGCTGGCCGATGTCGTGCATGTGCTGCGCGACCAGGCCTGTGCGATCCGCGTCGAGGGCCACACCGACGACAAGCCGATTGCCAATGGCCGCTTTGCGTCGAACTGGGAGCTGTCGGCCGCGCGTGCGGCGGTCGTCGTGCGCCAGCTGGCTGCGACCGGCATCGCCGAGGCAAGGATGACCGCAGTCGGGATGGCGGCGAACCAGCCGCTGGTGTCGAACGCGTCAGCCGACGGACGCGCGCGCAACCGGCGGGTGCATCTCGTGCTGCTGCGGCCGGCCGGCGCCTGACCGGCGGCGCCGCGATCGCTTCACTTCGCCTTCACGCCCGCCAGCGTGCCGGTGTACTGGATGCTCATGATCTGCCAGTAGCCGTTGTTCTTCGTCAGGTTGTAAAAGCCGGTCTGGTTGAGGAATTCCTTGTCGTCGGCATCGAAGCGCGAAAAATTCAGCTCGATCAGCGCAGCGTTGCTGCCTTCGGCCAGCACCTTCACCGCATTGATCTTCGAATACTTCCATCCGGACTTCTTCAGGCTGTCAAAGTCGATCACGGGCATCGACTTGTCCTCGACCTGCGTCAGGCGTCCCGACATGATCTTCACGTGCGGGAAGTGATAGACGTCCTGCAGCGCCGTAAGGTTTTCATCATTGACGACCTTCACGTAGTAGTGCATCAGGCCTTCGGGCGTCAGGCCGTCCTGCGGATGGGCGAAGGCGGGGGAAAGGAACAGGCTGGTACAGACGGACAGCACGAGCTTTTTCATGTGACCTCCTTTTGTTTTTGATAACGAATCGAGGATGGTTAAAAAAGTTGCTGCGCGTATATTTATCACGACCTTGGGAGATGTGCGGGGAATCTGCGGACTGGCGGCGGATGCCATTCGGCCAGGCCGGGGCCCGTTGTCGCTGAACCGCCGGCGTGCGTTCGGGATAAAACGACGCCGGATCCCGGCGTGCGCCCGGATGACGGTTCGAGGGGCGTCGGCCGCAACATCGTCGTTCCGGCGAAAAATTGATGAAGCCGAGAGGAAGGCAAAACAAGACGGGCGTGCCGCCTTCGGGACAACGCCGTTGCCCGACACGCCGCTGCGGGCGTCAGCCTATCCCGCGTGCGCCGCGCGTGGTCGCGTAGTCGGCCTGTCCGCCTGCGCCGTAGAGGCCCGGGCCGGGCGCGCGCATGCCGAGGGCATCGAGCGCCTGCCGGTTGCGCGCGGACAGCTGCGCCAGCAGCACGCCGTTCACGCGGTTGAGTTCGTGCGCGTCGCGGGTGACGGCCATCAGCGCGTCCCACGGCGCCGTGCCGCCGGCTTTCGCAGAGCGCAGCCATGCGGTCATGCCGTGTTCATCGGCCGGGAAGCCCAGCGCGGCCAGCTGACGGTGCCGTTGCGTCGCCAGCGAGGACAGCGTGGCGACCTGCGCCGCCTTCTCGTCCAGCAGCGCCGCGCAGCCGTCCGCATCGCCGCGGGCCAGGCAGGCCTGCTCGCGCTGGAGCACCGCCAGCAGCGCATGCATCGCGGCGGCCTCGTCGGGGAGGCCTGTCAGCGGGGACGGCATCGTGTTCATTACTTGTCCTGCTGGCGGCGCGCCGCCAGTTCGGTCGTTGAAGCGATCAGGCCGTCGGCGATCTGGCCGGCGTCGGCAAGGAAGCTGCCGTCGGCAATCGCCGCGCGGATCTTTTCCACCTTGGCCAGGTCGATCGGCGCCTGCGCGGACGCGGACAGCGCCTGCAGCGTGCCGGACAGGCTGACCTTGTCCTTCGGGCCGGCCGCGGCGCTGTCGCCGGTTCGGCCGACGGCGGCGCGGGCGCCGGCCTGGTTGACGGTCGGCAGGGGCGGCAGCTTGCTGCCTGCATCATCGATCTTCATCGCTCTGTCCTGGAAAAAGGGCTGGTATGGAGCATGTTACGGCAGCCATGGCAAAACATTTAGCGCCGGCTTTTGCCGTGCGCATCTTCAATAGCGGACCGCCAGCGTGCCGTCGGCCTGCGCGAAGCCGCCGATGACCTGTCCGGCAGCGGTGCGTGCCTGCACCAGGTCGCCTTCGGCGCCGCCGGTCAGCGCGCGTCCTTCGGCCGACACGGAAAAGCCCGCGCCCTGCGCGACCAGCCGCACCGGCTGCCCGGCCTGCACCACCGGCACGGTCTTGAGCACCGCGCGCGACAGCGGCATGCCGGGCGCGACCGGCATCAGCAGCGTGCGTCCCTGAGCCTGCGCCGGGTCGGTCAGCACTCCCGCTGGCAGCGCCGCGAGGTCGCCCTGTTTCATCACGAGGTCGGCCGCGTCAAGGCGCTGGCCCTGTGCGAGCGGCACGGCGCTGGCGACATAGTCGGCCGTCACGCTGACGGTCGCCGGCAGGAATACGTTCCACGCGACCGGCGCGCTGCAGCGAATGCCGACCGAGGTCTTGCCGAAGGCCTTCGCGCCGCTGGCCAGATAAGCCTGCGGCGCGTCGCACGGCGCCAGCTGCAGCCGGTTGTCCGGCGCGGCCACGCGCACCGTTACCTTGCCCGGCAGCGTGGCGGCCTGCGCGAGCAGGAACTGCTCGGCCAGCTGGCGCAGGACGGCGGGATCCTGCCGCCCGGCGCCGTGCGCTGCCAGCGCCGTCAGGCCGCAGCAGAGCAGCAGCACAAATTTTTCGATCGCTCGTCTCATCGCTTCAGTTTCCCACTCAGCCATCCGTAAAGACTCCGGCAGTCTGCGCCTCGCGTGCGCGAGCCGATGCGGGGAACAGCGGTGGGAACGCATGGCTGCTCACCCCTTGGCGCGGCGGCTTGCGTTCCTATCATCCCTTTCATTCGTCAATGAAGGAGGCGCGGATGACCGACCGACTCGACGCCGTATTCCGGTTCCAGCAGAACGCGCTGGCCCTGCGCGCGGAACGCCAGCAGGTGCTGGCCTCGAATATTGCCAATGCCGACACGCCGGCCTACAAGGCGCGGGATATCGATTTCCGCGGCGCGCTCGCGAACGCGCTGGGCGGCGGCAGCAGCGCGGCCGCGCTGTCGGCGCCGCACCCGGCGCACTTGCCGGCGGGCGCGGCCGGCGTCACCGCCTCCGGCAACCCGCTGCTGTATCGCACGCCGCGCCAGGACAGCATCGACGGCAACACCGTCGAGCTCGACGCCGAGCGCGCGCAATTCGCCGACAACGCGCTGCGCTACGAGGCCAGCCTGTCCGACGTGAACGCGAAGATCAAGGGCCTGCTGGCCGTCATCCAGGGGAACTGAGCATGTCGCTGCTGTCCATTTTCAATGTCGCGTCGTCGGCGATGGCCGCGCAGAGCCAGCGCCTGAACACGGTCGCCAGCAACATCGCCAATGCCGAGAGCGCCACCGGCCCGGACGGGAAAGCCTATCGCGCGAAGCACGTGGTGTTCTCCACCGAGCCGGTCGACGCGTCCGGCAGCGCCGGCGTGAAGGTGAACTCGGTGATCGAGGACCCGTCCGCGCCGCGCCTCGTGTACGACCCGAAGCATCCGATGGCCAACGGCGACGGCTATGTGGCGATGCCGAACGTGAATCCGGTCGACGAGATGGTCGACATGATCTCCGCGTCGCGCGCCTACCAGAACAACGTCGAGACGCTGAACGCCGCGAAGACGCTGCTGCAGAAGACCCTCACGATAGGACAGTAAGGCCATGACCACCATCTCCAATCCGGTATCGAACGACCTGCTGGCGACGATGAATCCGGCCGCGGCCGCGTCGGCCGGCGGCACGGCCGACGCGCAGAACCGCTTCATGACGCTGCTGGTCACGCAGATGAAAAACCAGGACCCGCTGAACCCGCTCGACAACGCGCAGGTCACCAGCCAGCTGGCGCAGCTGTCGACGGTCACCGGCATCGACAAGCTGAACGACACGATGAAGGCCATGATGGACAGCCTGTCCGGCGCGCAGTCGCTGCAGGCCGCGAACATGATCGGGCGCGGCGTGCTGGTGCCCGGCAGCGGCGTCACGCTGTCCGGCAGCAAGGCCGTGTACGGCATCGAACTGTCCGGTCCGGCCGACAAGGTGCAGGCCACGATCAGCGACGGCGCCGGCAACCCGGTGCGCGTCATGGACCTCGGCGCAAAGCCCGAGGGCACGATCGCGCTGGCCTGGGACGGCCTGCTCGCCGGCGGCGGCGTCGCGCCGGACGGCCATTACCAGTTGTCGGTTGCCGCGGTACGCGGCGGCCAGCCAGTCGCATCGCAGCCGCTGACTTTCGGCGAAGTGCTGAGCGTGTCGACCGGCACCAGCGGCGCAAAGCTGAACCTCGGCGGTGGCCAGCCGCCGGCGGCGCTCTCTGACGTGCGCCAGATTCTTTAATTCCTCCCCTAACTGAACGGAGAAGAGCATGAGCTTCCAACAAGGACTGAGCGGCCTGTCGTCCTCGTCGCGCACCCTCGAGGTGATCGGCAACAACGTCGCGAACGCGAATACCGTCGGCTTCAAGATGTCGCAGGCGCTGTTCTCCGACGTCTATGCGGCGTCGATCGACGGCAGCGGCAACTCGCCGATCGGCATCGGCACCCGGCTGACCAAGGTGGCGCAGCAGTTCACGCAAGGGAATGTCACGGCGTCGAACAATCCGCTCGACATCGCGATCAATGGCGGCGGCTTCTTCCGCATGGACACCGGCGGCGCGATCACCTATTCCCGCAACGGCCAGTTCGAGCTGGACAAGTCCGGCTACATTGTCGACGCGCAGGGCGGCCGGCTGACCGGCTATGTGGCCGATGCGCGCGGCGTGCTGTCGACCGGCTCGGCGTCGCCGATCAGCATCCGCACCGCCGACCTGCCGCCGCAGGTGACGACGACGGTGGATTCCGTGCTGAACCTCGATTCGCGGCAGGACGTGCCGGCCACTACGCCGTTCTCGATGAGCGACCCGACTACCTACAACAACGCCACTTCGGTGTCCGTGTATGACTCGCTGGGCAATCCGCATGTGCTGCAGACCTATTATCTGAAGACCGGCGCCGGCACCTGGGACGTTTATGCGGCAGCCGACGACGTGCTGGTCAACGGCGGAGCGGCGATCGGCAGCCTCGCGTTCGGACCCGACGGCGCGCTGACCGCCGCGTCGCAGGCGGCGCTGCCGCTGAATGCGTCGATTCCCGTTACCACTGGCGCGACCAACCCGCTGGTCGTCGGCATCGACTACACCGACACCACGCAGTTCGGCGCGAACTTCGCGGTGAACAAGCTCGACCAGGACGGCTTCACGTCGGGCCGCCTGTCCGGCTTCGGCATCGCCCCGGACGGCACCGTGATGGGCCGCTACACCAACGGCCAGTCGGCGGTGCTGGGCCAGGTCGTGCTGTCGTCGTTCGCCAATCCGAACGGACTGCAGCCGCTCGGCGGCAACCAGTGGGCAGAGACGGCGGAGTCCGGCAGCCCGATGGTCGGCGCACCCGATTCCGGCAACCTCGGCGCATTGCAGTCGAATGCGGTGGAAGACTCCAACGTCGACCTGACGGCCGAGCTGGTCAACATGATCACCGCGCAGCGCAACTATCAGGCCAACGCGCAGACGATCAAGACCCAGGACCAGGTCATGCAGACGCTGGTGAACCTGCGCTAAACGCCTGCTCAGGCAAGGGGCCCGCCGCAAGCCGGGCCCCATCGTCAATGAACCACGATCCGGGCAGACTCCCATGGACCGCATGATCTACATTGCCATGACCGGCGCGCGCCAGGTCATGGAGCAGCAGGCGACGGCGTCGCACAACCTCGCCAACCTGAATACCAACGGCTTTCGCGCGCAGATGGACAGCTTCCGCGCAGTGCCGGTGCAGGGCCCGAGCCTGCCGACGCGCGCCTTCGTGCTCGACGCGACCACCGGCGCCGACTTCTCGCAGGGCGTGGTGCAGCAGACCGGCAATGCGCTCGATGTCGCGGTCAAGGGCAAGGGATGGATCGCGATGCAGGCGCCGGACGGCGGCGAAGTCTACACGCGCAACGGCGCGCTGCAGGTCAGCGACTCCGGCCTGCTCGTCGGTGATCACGGCATGGCGGTCGCCGGCGATGCCGGCCCGATCAGCGTGCCGGTCGGCGGCCGCGTCGCGGTAGCGCCGGACGGCACCGTCAGCACGATGGACGCGCGCGGCGTGTCGACGGCCGTCGGCCGCATTCGACTGGTCAATCCGCCGGAGAGCGATCTCGCGCGCGGCGACGACGGCCTGTTCCGCACCGCGAACGGCCAGCCGGCCGACGCTGACGCGACGGTGATGCTGTCGCCCGGCAGCCTCGAGGGCAGCAACGTGAATGCGGTGGAGGCGATGGTCGGGATGATCGCGCTCGGCCGTTCGTTCGAGCTGCAGATGAGCCTGCTGAAGAACGCCGAGAGCAATGAGGCAAAAGCCAGCCAGATCCTCTCAATGAATCCGTAAGCGCTGCCGCAGAATCTTCCACAGGCCAACATGGGCAGGAGAACAAGCCATGATGAAATCCCTGTGGATCGCAAAGACCGGGCTGACCGCGCAGCAGGCGCAGCTCGACGTAATCTCCAACAACCTCGCCAACGTCTCGACCAGCGGCTTCAAGCGCTCGCGAGCGGTGTTCGAGGACCTGATGTACCAGACCACCCGGTCTGCCGGCGCGCAGTCGTCGCAGCAGACGCAGGTGGCGTCCGGCATGCAGGTCGGCACCGGCGTGCGTCCGGTCGCGACCGAGCGCCTGTTCACGCAGGGTAACCTGCAGCAGACCAGCAACCCGAAGGACGTCGCCATTCAGGGCAACGGCTTTTTCCAGGTGCTGATGCCCGACGGTACCACCGCTTACACGCGCGACGGCTCGCTGCAGATCAGCGCCGAAGGCCAGCTGGTGACCGCCAGCGGGTATCCGGTACAGCCGGCGGTGACGATCCCGGCAAATGCGACCAACATGACCATCGGCAGCGACGGCACGATCACCATCCAGCCGCCGGGCAGCACACAGCATACGCAGGTCGGCACGCTGCAGGTTGCGCAGTTCAACAATCCGGCCGGCCTCGAGAGCCGCGGTGAGAACCTGTACTCGGAAACGCCGTCGTCCGGCGCGCCGAACACGGTCACGCCGGGCACCAACGGCGCCGGCGTGCTGATGCAGGGCTATGTCGAGACCTCGAACGTGAACGTGGTGGAAGAACTGGTGAACATGATCCAGACCCAGCGCGCGTATGAAATCAACAGCAAGGCGATCAATACCGCAGACCAGATGCTGCAGCGCCTTGGCCAGCTGTAAGCGGAGCACGCGATGGCAACCACCGCCCAACCCCGTCACCCCGCATTGCACGACATCGCCGCCATCGGCCTGCGTGTTTTCCTGGTCGCGCTTTCCTGCGGCGTGCTGGCGACGCTGGTCGCGCTGCTCGCCGGCTGCGCGGGCATGACGCCCGGATCGATCGTCGAGCCGCCCGCGGTGGCGCGTCCCGCCGATGCGCCGCCGCCGGCGCGCAGCGGCGCGATCTACGCGGACGCCAATTTCCGCCCGATGTTCGAGGACCGCCGTGCGCGGTTCGTCGGCGACACACTGGTGATCTCGATCGCAGAAAAGACCAGCGCCGGCAAGAACGTCGCCGCGTCGGCCAGCAAGGATGCGAAGGCAGATGTCCGGCTCGGCCCGGGCATCGTGCCGTTCGACCTCGAGGGCTCGAATGCACTCAACAGCTCGGAAAAAGCTGCGGCGAATGCGGCGAACAACTTCACCGGCACCGTGACGGCCACCGTCACCGAAGTGCTGCCGAACGGGAACCTGAAAGTGCGCGGCGAGAAGCAGGTGGCTTTCGACCGCGGCACCGAGTTCATCCGTTTCTCCGGCGTCGTCAATCCGACCACCATCAACAACAACACCGTGTCATCGACGGCGGTCGCCGACATGCGCGTCGAGTACCGTACCAACAACCGCTATGACGCCGCGTCGCTGCAGATGGCGCTGGCCCGCTTCTTCTTCAGTGTCCTGCCGCTATGACGATGAAACGCCTCCTCGTCCTGCTCTTTGCGATGCTGCTGCTGCCCTGCGCCTGTGCCGAGCGCATCAAGGACCTCGCCGGCATCCAGGGCATCCGCAACAACCAGCTGTCCGGCTACGGCATCGTCGTCGGACTTGACGGCACAGGCGACCAGACCACGCAGACGCCGTTCACCGTGCAGAGCATTGCGTCGATGCTGTCGCAGATGGGCGTGAACCTGCCGCCGGGCCAGCAGCTGCAGCTCAAGAACGTCGCCGCGGTGATGGTCACCGCGGTGCTGCCGCCGTTTGCGCAGCCCGGTCAGGAGATCGACGTCACCGTGTCGTCGATCGGCAATGCGAAGAGCCTGCGCGGCGGCACGCTGCTGCTGACGCCGCTGAAGGGCGCGGACAACCGCGTGTACGCGATGGCGCAGGGGAACCTGCTGGTCGGCGGCGCCGGCGCCTCGTCGGCCGGCAGCTCGAAACAGATCAACCACCTGCTGGCCGGCCGCATCAGCAACGGCGCGACCGTCGAACGCGAGGTGCCGACCGCAGTCGGGCAGGGCGACTTCATTTCGCTGGAGCTGACCAAGGCCGATTTTGCCAACAGCGCGCGCATGGTGACGGCGATCAACCGCTCGTTCGGCGAGGGCGTCGCCCGCGCGCAGAACAGCCGCGTGATCCGCGTGCGCGTGCCGCAGGACGAGACCGAGCGCGTGTCCTTCATCGGCGCGCTCGAGGACCTCGACATCAGCACCGCGAAGGCGGCCGCGAAGGTGATCGTGAATGCGCGCACCGGCTCGGTGGTGATGAACCAGTCCGTCACGCTGGAGCCCTGCGCAATCGCGCACGGCAGCCTGTCGGTGGTGATCACGACCACGCCGGTGGTGAGCCAGCCGAATCCGTTCGGCCAGGGCCAGACGGTGTCGACGCAGAAGAGTGATATCGACATTAAGAAGGAAGCCGGCCAGCTCGTCATGCTGCAGGCCGGCGTGTCGCTGGCTGACGTGGTGAAGGCGCTGAACGCCGTCGGCGTCACGCCGCAGGACCTGCTGGTGATCCTGCAGGCGATGAAGGCCGCCGGCAGCCTGCGCGCTGACCTGGAGATCATCTGATGGCAATTTCACCGAATGGCGGCGTGCTCGACCCGGCCGGACTGGCGCGCCTGCGCGAGGCTGCGCGGACAAATTCACCCGAAGCCGTCAAGGCCGCATCGAAACAGTTCGAGGCGCTGTTCCTTGAGATGGTGATGAAGAGCATGCGCGATGCGACGCCTTCCGAAGGGCTGATGGATGGCGAGCAGGGCAAGATGATGCAGGGCATGCTCGACCAGCAGTATGCGCGCACGCTGTCGTCGCGCGGCATCGGGCTGGCGGAAGTGCTGGCGCGCCAGTTGTCGCCGTATGCGCCGCCCGCGGCCCCGACGGACCGGATGGCCGGCGAGTCGTCGCGGCCGTCCGGGCAGCAGGGTGAACTGCCGGTGGCCCAGTCGGCATCGCGGCCGGCAGCGCCGGCATCGGCCGCCGCGCAGCCGGCCAGCCCGGCGCCTGCGCCGCGCACATCGCGGTCGTCCCAGGACTTCACGGGCAAGCTCGCTTCGCACGCCGAGGCCGCCAGCGCGGCGACCGGCATACCGGCGAAATTCATGCTGGGGCAGGCGGCGCTGGAGACCGGCTGGGGCCGGCGCGAGATCCGCCATGCCGACGGCAGCAATACCTTCAACGTGTTCGGCGTGAAGGCCGGCAGCGGCTGGCACGGCAAGGTTGCCGAAGTGACCACCACCGAATACATCGACGGCGTCGCGCACAAGCGCGTCGCAAAATTCCGCGCCTATGACTCGTATGCGGACGCATTCCACGATTACGCAAGGATGCTGTCCACCAGCCCGCGCTACCGCACCGTGGTGGCGTCGGCAGCAGACGCCGGCGGCTTCGCCGATGCGCTCCAGCGCGCCGGCTATGCGACCGATCCGCTGTACGCAAAAAAGCTCAGGGGCGTGATCGCCAGGGTCTGAGGCCGGCGCCGTGCACGGGCGCTAAATCTTTTGCCGCATTGATCCGTTAACAGCAGCAAGCCAACCAGAATCCCTGCCATGACCACCAACATCCTCTCCATCGGCCAGAGCGCACTCGCCGCCGCACAGGTGGGGCTGGCGACCACAGGCCACAACATCGCCAACTCCGGCACCGTCGGCTACACGCGGCAGATGGTCACGCAAGGCGCGGTGGCCGGGCAGAACGTCGGCTATGGTTTTGTCGGCAAGGGCACCGAAGTCACCGGTGTCACCCGCGCCTACAACGAATTCCTCTCCGGGCAGGTGCTCGGCGCGCAAGTCAGCAAGAGCAGCCTGGACACCTACTACACGCAGATCCGCCGCATCGACAACCTGCTCGCCGATACCTCGGCCGGCGTGTCGCCCGCACTGCAGGAATTTTTCCAGAGCGTGCAGAACCTCGCCGCGCAGCCGAATGACGCCGCGTCGCGGCAGTCGACGCTGTCATCGTCCGAGGCGCTGGCCGCGCGGCTGAATGGCCTCGGCGGCCAGCTGGCCGACATCAGCGCCAGCGTCAACGGCGAGATCGAATCCAGCGTCACTGCGATCAATGCGTATGCGCGCCAGATCGGCCAGCTGAATGACGCGATCGAAAAGGCGACCACCGCCGCACAGGGCAGGCCGCCGAACGACCTGCTGGACCAGCGCGACCAGCTGATACATGAGCTCGGCAAGGAAGTGCGCGTGACCGTCGTCGCGCAGGGCAACAGCAGCCATGTGTTCATCGGCAATGGCCAGCCGCTGGTCGTCGGCGCGAAGGCCTATTCGCTGGCCGCGACGAACTCGCCGACCGACAGCACCCGCACCGTGGTTGCCTACGTTACCAAGGACAAGACCACGATACTGGCGGACGCCGCGCTGCCGGGCGGTCGGCTCGGCGGGCTGTTCGACTTCCGTGCGCAGACACTGGATCCGACGCAGAATGCGCTCGGCCGCGTCGCGATCGCGCTTGCCCATGACGTGAATGCGCAGCACCGGCTCGGGCAGACGCCGTCCGGCACGATGGGCGGCGACCTGTTTACCGTGCCGCAGCCGCTGGTCAGCGCCAGCCGCGACAACGCCGGCAACGCGCTGCCGACGGCAACGCTGGCCGACCCTTCACAGCTGACCGCCAGCGACTACCGGTTGCAATATGACGGCACGAATTTCCAGCTGACCCGGCTGTCGGACGGGCAGGCGTTCAGCTATGCGACGCTGCCGCAGACGGTCGATGGCGTCACCATCGGCATCAGCGGCACGCCGGCCACCGGCGACAACTACCTGATCCGCCCGACCGCCGCCGGCGCGTCCGGCATTCATGTGCTGATCAAGGACATTGCGCAACTGGCCGCCAGCGCGCCGATACGCACACAGGCACTGCCGTCCAACACCGGCACCGCCAGCATCAGCGCCGGCAGCGTCGACGCCGCCTTCGCGCCGTCGGCGATCGGCTCGCCCGTCACGCTGCAGTATGCGTCGGCCGGCGGCGTGCTGACCGGCTTTCCGGCGGTGCCGGTCACCGTGACCGCCAACGGCAGCAGCATCACCTATGCGGCCGGCGCGCCGGTGCCATTCACCGCCGACGCCAGCTACGCATTCAACGGCATGCAGGTCACGCTGGCCGGCACGCCGGCCAACGGTGACCGCTTCACGATCTCGGCCAACACCAAGGGCACGGCCGACGCGCGCAATGCCGCGCTGATCGCCGATCTGCAGGGAGGGCTGACGCTGGCCGGCGGCACGACGCACTTTCAGGGCGCGTATTCGCAGCTGGTGGCCGAGGTCGGCAACAAGGCGCGCGAGCTGCAGGTGACCAGCGAGGCGTCCGGCACCTATTACGCGCAGGCCGTCAGCGCACAGCAGTCCGAATCGGGCGTGAACCTCGACGAAGAAGCGGCCAACATGATGCGCTACCAGCAGGCCTATCAGGCGGCCGGCAAGCTGATGCAGACCGCGTCGCAGATGTTCGAGATCCTGCTGCAACTGGGACAGAACTGAGGAAGATCATGAGAATCAGCACGAATACCCTGTACAGCGCCGGCACCGCGCGCATCACCGACCTGCAGTCCGCGCAGCAGCGCACGCAGCAGCAGATCGCGACCGGACGCCGCGTGCTGACGCCGTCCGACGACCCGATCGCCGCGTCGCAGGTGCTGAACCTCGAGCAGGGGCAGGCGATGAATGCGCAGTACGCGACCAACCGGATGAATGCGAACAATGCGTTGTCCGAGCAGGAAGGCGTGCTGTCCGGCGTCGGCGACCAGGTGCAGGACATGAAGGTGCTGCTGGTCGAGGCCGGCAACGGATCGCTCGACGATGCGCAGCGCGGCTATCTGGCCGTCGAGCTGGACGGTCGGATCGACGCGATGCTGGCGCTGGCCAACAGCAAGGACAGCATGGGGAATTACCTGTTCTCCGGCTATCAGGCCGGCGTGCAGGCTTATGTGAAGACCGCCGGCGGCGCGAATTTCCAGGGCGACGCCGGCCAGCGCATGCTGCAGGTCGATTCCAGCCGGCGCGTGACGACCTCGGTCAGCGCGCTGCAACTCTTCGAGAACATCGATACCGGCACGGCGGCCGCGCCGGGCAGCGTGCAGAATATCTTCGCCACGCTGCGCCAGCTGTCGGATGCGCTGAAGACCTCGACCGCGACGCCGGCCGCGCAGGCGGCGCTTCAATCGGTCGCGCAGGGTGCAGGCAATGCGCTCACGACGCTGCTGGACCGCACGCTCGGCGCGCGCGCCGCGATCGGCGCGCAGCAGAAGGAAATCGACGCACTGAATTCGGCCGGGTCGGCCAAGGACGTCTATTTTGCGCAGGCGAAGTCGGCGCTGCAGGACGTTGACTACACCGAGGCGATCAGCCGCTTCAGCCAGCAGCAGACCACGCTGGACGCGGCGATGAAGTCCTTCAAGGCGACCGCTCAGCTGTCGCTGTTCTCGATCATCTGAATCTGATCCGCGTGGTCGGGCCGCTCCAGCGTCTCCCGCAGCAGCGTGATGACCGCGCCCCAGCCTTCTTCCTCTGCGCGCTTCAGCAGACCGGCCGGGCGCATCGCCGGATAGTCGCTGTCGTCGGCGTCCGGATCGAACACGGCGTGCAATTCCTCATTGCCTGACGCGTCGGCCAGTTCGGCCGGCGTGACGCCCGCGTCATTCTCCGCCAGCGGATTCGCGCCATTGGCCAGCAGCAGCCTCGCCATCATTTCGTCGCCGGCCGGCAGGTCGTCATCGCCTTGCCACAGGCAGACGTCATGCAGCAGCGTATTGCCGGCTTCGTCCGTCTGGTCGACGGCTTCGCCGAGGGCCAGCAGCAGCACGAGCTTGTGCGGCAGGTCGCGCGCGTCGCAGGTGACCAGGTGCCAGAGCACCGGATTGGCCAGTTTGTCGCCCGGAGACCAGGGGAAGTGCGAATGCAGCGGCTCGGTGCCGAACAGCAGCAGCGCCTCGGCCAGCTGTTCGACCGAGCCATGCGCGAGCTTGGCGATCAGGTACAGGATTTCCTGCTCGCCATTGATCTCGTCGAGCGAGGTCACCGAGGTCAGCACATGGTGCGTGAGCCAGTCATCCTGCTCGATCCGGTGCACCGGTTCGCCGCTGGTGCGCGAGATCGCGTCGAACAGCTGGTCGGTGTCGGCCTGCTTGCCGTCCTGCCATGCCTGCGTGGTTTCATAAATCACGCGCTGGTAAACGGTTTCGGCATCGAGATGCGCGAGGTTCCTGCGGCTGCCATTGATCAGCACCGGACGCGAAAAGCCGTCCAGCGACCTGACGATGTGTTCAGCCTTGCAGCAGGACAGGATGATCGGCGCCGGCCGGCCCTGCATCGACGCCGGCAGGCCGGCTAAGCTGCCGAGCAGGCTGAGCAGCACGCTGGCCGGCATCAGGAAGCTGCCGTGCGTATCGGTCAGCATCAGTTCGCCATTGATGACCTCGCCGTGGGTGAACACCAGCGTCGGCACGAACGGGGAAAATTCGCCGGACGCCTTGCGCCGGCGGATCTCACTCAGCAGCGCGCGGCCACGCTCTTCCGGCCCCGCACCCGCCAGCTCGTTGCAGTACAGCGCGGACAACGGGAATGGCGGGCGGCGTGACGGATCTTCCAGATGCTGGCGGTCGAATCGACGGCCGCCGTCGGTAATGACCGACAGCGCCGGCATGCCCTGCCTGCCGGCCACACGCAAGCGCTTGTCCGCAACGGATGCCGCAGCCAGCGGCCGGGTCATCGGGTAGGCAACAAAGTCCGGGCTGGCGGAAGAGGCAAGGGGAAGCATGATGTCGGTGAGCTCAGGTCGCGTGAAGGATTCAGTCAGGGCTTCAATTAAAACGAACGGCCATCAGTATCGGACGATGCCGTAATGTTCATTTATTCCTACGGAAAATAGGAATAAGCCTGATTCGCTCGATGAAAATCGCAGCGACGTTCGATCAGCGTATTGGAGCAGCCGAGAATTGCACAGGCAGCTGGATCGCCTGTTCGAGGGTAGTCAGCAGTGGCTGGGTCAGGTAGGGCAGGATCAGGCTGATCATCAGGAAGCCGACACCGATGGTGATCGGAAAGCCGATGCCAAACAGGTTCAGCTGTGGCGCGGCCTTGGTCAGCAGGCCGAGCGCGAGGTTGGTGACCAGCAGCGCGGCGACGATCGGCAATGCGAACTGGAGTCCGAGCGCGAAGATTTTTCCACCATAAGCGGCGACCAGCTTGAACGGGCCGGTGCCGACGGGCAGCGCCGAGACCGGCAGGCTGGTGAAGCTGTCGGTCAGCGAAGCCAGCAGCGCAAGGTGCAGGTTGGACGAGACGAACACCATCAGCGCCAGCCAGCCGAACAGCTGGCTGACCGACGACGCTTCGCTCTGGCTGTTCGGGTCATAGAAGCTCGCGAATGACAGGCCCATGGTGAGCGCGGCCAGTTCGCCGGCCAGCTCGACGGCGGTGAAGGCCAGCTTCATCGAAAAGCCGATTGCCAGTCCGATCAGCATCTGCTGTATCAGGATGAACAGGCCGTCGCCGGAGAAGGGCGCGACTTCCGGCATCGGCGGCAGCGCCGGCGCGATGGCGACCGACAGCAGCAGTCCGAGGCCGATCTTCACCGTTGCGGGGATGTTGGCGTGACCGAACAGCGGCGCCACCGAGATCATCGCAAGGATGCGCGTGGCCGGCCACAGCAGCATGACCATCCACGCATTCAGTTGCGCGCTGCTGAGCTGGAGCATGGGCCTAGCCGACCAGCGCCGGTATGCCGGTCAGGGTGCGGCGCATGAAGTCGAGCAGCACGGTCATCATCCACGGGCCGCCGATCACGATGGCGAGGAAGATGCCGACCAGCTTCGGTATGAACGACAGCGTGGATTCGTTGATCTGCGTGGCGGCCTGGAAGATGCTGACCACCAGTCCGATCGCCAGCGCGACCAGCAGCAGGGGGCCGGCGACCATCAGCATGGTCTCCATCGCGAGGCGGGCCTGCGTCATGACGGATTCGGGTGTCATGGCATCCTCAGCTGACGAAACTCTGCGCGAGCGAACCGACCAGCAGCGCCCAGCCGTCGACCAGCACGAACAGGATCAGCTTGAACGGCAGCGAGACGATCGCCGGCGACACCATCATCATGCCCAGCGCCATCAGCACGCTGGCGACCACCATGTCGATGATCAGGAAGGGGATGAAGATCGCAAAGCCGATCTGGAAGGCGGTCTTCAGCTCGGAGGTGATGAAGGCCGGCACCAGCAGGCGCAGCGGCACCTGGTCCGGACTTTCGAGCGCCGGGCTCTTCGACAGCTGCACATACAGCGCGAGGTCGCTGGCGCGCGTCTGCGCGAGCATGAACTGCTTCAGCGGCGCTGCGCCGTTGTCGAGCGCCTGCTGCAGGGTGATCTTGTTTTCCTGCAGCGGCTGCCAGGCGTCGGTGTAGACCTTGTCCAGCGTCGGCCCCATCACGAACAGCGACAGGAACAGCGACAGGCCGACGATCACCTGATTTGGCGGCGCGTGCTGCACGCCAAGCGCCTGCCGCAGCAGCGACAGCACGATCACGATGCGGGTGAAGCTGGTCATCATCAGCAGCGCGGCCGGCAGGAAGCCGAGCGCGGTCATGAACAGCAGCGTCTGCAGCGACAGCGTGTAATTGGTGCCGCCGCCGGCGGCCGGCGTGCTGGTGAATGCGGCGATGCCGGGCTCGGCCAGCGCGACGGCAGGCAGCAGCAGCGCCGGCAGCGGCAGCAGCCGCAGGGACAATGCGCGCAACGACTTCATCGCGGCCCCGCCTTCATTGCCTTCTGCAGCCACGCGGCGAACTTCGGCAATTCCGGCGCGGCGGACGAAGGCAGCGCCTGCGGCGCGGTCTTGTCGAGCAGCGTCACGCCGCCCGAGGCCACGCCCACCACCAGCCACTGGCCGCCGACTTCGACGACCACCACCCGCTCGCGCGTGCCGACCGATGCGGCGCCAATCACTTTCACCGGCGCCTGTGCAGTCGGCGCAATGCCGCGCAGCCGTGCGACGCTCCAGCCAAGGCCGGCGATCAGCGCCAGCACGAACAGCAGTCCAAGGGTCAGTTGGATCATTTGTTGAGCTTCCGGATGCGTTCGGACGGCGTGATGATGTCGGTCAGTCGTATGCCGAACTTGTCGTTCACCACCACCACTTCGCCCTGCGCGATCAGGCAACCGTTGACCAGAACGTCCATCGGTTCGCCGGCCAGCCCGTCGAGCTCGACCACCGAGCCCTGCGCGAGCTGCAGCAGGTTCTTGATCGCGATCTTCGTGCGGCCGAGTTCGACCGTCAGCTGCACCGGGATGTCGAGGATGAAGTCGATGTCATTCTTCTGCGAGCCGCCGGTCGCCGCGGTGAAATCGGGGAAGCTGGCCTTTTCGGGCGCCGCTCCCGGTTTCGCATCGGCTGCCGCCTGCTCGGCCAGCGCGGCGCTCCAGTCATCGACGGTCGCGCTGTTTTCCGGGTCAAGCATCGTCATGTTCTTCTCCTTGCAGGTGTTCCTGATGGGCGGCGGGCAGCAGTTCGACCACTTTCACCGCGTACTGTCCGTTGAGCTGTCCGTGCGTGCAGCGCATTACCGGCACGCCGGCCACCTTGGCATCGAGCGTGTCGGCAATGTCGAGTGACACCACGTCGCCGGCGCGCATCTTCATCACGTCATCCAGCGTCATTCGTATCGTGCCGAGGTCGATCACCAGCTCCACTTCGGCGGTCTGTATCTGCTGCTTCAGCAGCTTGATCCAGCGATTGTCCATTTCCAGCGTCTCGCCCTGCAGGCTGGAGGTCAGCTGGTCACGGATCGGCTCGATCATTGAATACGGCATGCAGATGTGCATCTCACCGGATTGCGAACCGAGTTCGACCGTGAACGTGGTCGTTACCACGACTTCGTTCGGCGTGGCGATGTTGGCGAACTGCGTGTTCATCTCGGAGCGGATGTACTCGAACTCCAGCGGATGCACCGGCTCCCACGAGCGGCGGTAGCTGTCGAACCAGATCTCGAGCACGCGCTGGATGATGCGCTGTTCGGTCTGTGTGAAATCGCGACCCTCGACCCGCGTATGGAAGCGGCCGTCACCGCCGAAGAGGTTGTCGATCATCAGGAAAACCAGGTCCGGATCGATCACCATCAGCGCGGTGCCGCGCAATGGCTTGCAATGCACGAGGTTCAGGTTGGTCGGTACGCGCAGGTTGCGGATGAACTCGCTGTACTTCGACACTTTCACCGGCCCGACCGACAGTTCGGCGGTACGGCGCAGGAAATTGAACAGCCCGATGCGGAACAGGCGGGCGAAGCGCTCGTTGATGATCTCGAGCGTCGGCATGCGGCCGCGCACGATGCGTTCCTGCGTCGCGAGGTTGTACGGGCGCACGCCGGCGGATTGCTGGCTTTCGGGCGCGTCCTCGGTCTCGCCGGACACGCCGCGCAGCAGCACATCGACTTCTTCCTGCGACAGGAAATTTTCGGCCATCGGACTCTGACGTTTTCTGGAAAAGGGGTGGCGCAGTGCGCACGACTTCTATCTGGGGCGATTGTAGGAAGAAGACCGTCGCCGGCATGGGCGAAACAGAGGGGAAAAAGCGCGCCATTGGGCCGGACTGCGGCGTTGTCCGGCTACAGGACATCGCTTTCAGGTGCGAGAACACGGCAGGGGAAATGGCTACTCAGGTCGCTCGATGATTTGTCGAATATTCAAGAAAGACTTTCCCGATGAGCCTGTCCAGCACCAGCAGCGTCCGCGTGGATGCCAATCCTTCAATGGATACCGACCCACCGGTCTTGCAGCGCACGGATCCCGTGCCGGGCACGCCTCCGCCGGCGGACGCAAATCCGCCCGGTAGCCCCATCGCGATGAATAGCCGCAAGCGACTGCGCGACGACATGGAGGGGATGCAGGTGGACGGCGTCGACAGCGACGACTCCAGCGCCGAGGGCGCCCCGCAGGACAGTTCGGTCGAGGAGCCGTCCTCCGAGCCGGCCATCAAGCGGCGCCGCGTCGGAATCACGCAGGAACAGAAGGCGCTGCTGCAGGCCGCGCGCGAACAGATCAGCGAAGCGCTGCGGCAAGGCGACCTGGCACAGCTGGAGGCGCTGCTCGACCGGCATCCGGATTGCCTCGAATTCAAACATCCGGTCATCAATGCGACGCCGCTGCTCGAGGCGGTATGGTGGGGGAAGTGCGATGCCGTGCGCCGGCTGCTCGAGCGCGGCGCGAATCCCGATGTCGATTGCGAGGGCTTCTACGGCGAGGAAGTCACGACGAATGACGAATTTCCGGAGACCTTGCGTGCGCATGCCACCACGCACCTCATGCATGCCAGAGCCAGCCAGGGTACCCCAGGGCTTTGCGGTGAGTGGGGCGGCCATGTGCTCTGGCATACGCCGCTGGCCCATGCAGCCGGCCACCGCGCGCACGCGATGTTGCAGCTGCTGTTGGAACACGGGGCAACGCCCGGTGCATCGGCGCTGAGCGCTGCCGTGCTGGCGAAGGATCTGGTCGGCATGCAGGCGCTGCTGGCCGCGGGCGGCAAGCCGGCCGATGGCCCTGTGTCGGGTCCCTTGCAGAATGCGAGCAGCTTTGCGCTGGCCATCTGCATCGACTGGGGCTGGGAAGAATTGCTTGCGCATTTGACCAGGACCTTGCCGCCGGAGGCGCTGGCGAACGTGCTGGGCGACGTTCTCGAATACTGCATCGAACAGATCGGCGTGCCCTTGCTGCAGCGCCTGCTCCGGCAAGGCTTCATGCAGGTGGCGCAGGCGTCGCCGGATCCGGACCGGATCGCACCCGGCAAGAACTGGCTGGTCGCCAGCGCACTGCGCAGCGGCAACGGAACGGTGGCCTGCTGGTTGCTGCAGCAGGGATTCGCGTACACCTTCGACAGCGACGACGATGCGGAACTGGCTGCCCAGGGCTGCCGCAAGGTCGACAGCTTTGTCGCGCTGGAGCCGAAGATGGCCAGCCCGCATCTGCGGGAGCGCATGCTGCACTGGTGCCTTTGGAAGAACCTGATGCTCCACTATGAATATTCGGTTCACAACCTTCCGGAGGAGGAATTCAAGCGCTGGCTGGTGGAGCAGGGCGCATCGCCGTTCTTCAGTCCCTCCGAGCCGGAGGCTCGCCGCGACCATGTCTTTCACCTGGCCGTTGCGACGGACGACATCGAGGTCGTGCAGGCGTGCTTTGCCAGGCAACCTCGCGTGAATTTCCATCTCCCGGGACTCAAGGGCCTGTATCCGGTCGAGATTGCGGCCGAGCGCAAGTCGCTCAAGATGGTGAACCTGTTGCTGAACCGGGAAGTGCGGGACGGCGCATTTTTTGTCGAGCTGTATGCCCATGTCGTGACCAAGGTTCGCCGCCAGAACGTCGCCGAGGGCTTGTTCGCCGTTTTGCGTGAGTCGATACTCGCTCCCGCCCGCGCGAAGGTGTTCGAACAGCTGTGCAAGGCCGGGGACTGGAAGTCGCTGGAGTTCATGCTCACCTTCGATCACCAGACTCGGGGCGCGTGGTTCGGCGCGGCCAGGGACGGGTGTCCGGAGCCGCTGCGCTCGCAGCTGGGCCATGTCGTCATGCAGGCCGACCTGTTGGAACATCCCCGACAGGCAGCTGACGCACCCGCGTGGAAGGCGCCGGCGGATGCCGGCTCGGCACTGACGCAGCTCGGGCGCGAGGCGATGGCGACAGGCACGGAATTCGCCACGGGCGCGACGCAGCGCTTCGCGGGTTTCGGCCTGGCCGGCGAAATCAGCGCCAGCCTGCAACCGCTGTGGCACAGCTACGGCTACCTGCGTGCGGCCCTGATCGATGTCGATCGCGATGCCGCGGTGGCGGGCCTGCAGTTCGCCAGCTTTGCCGGCCACTGGCTGGCAACGACACCGGCACACACGACCTGGCTGAACGAGGACATGAGCGCGACTGATGGCAAGGATCTGTCGCAGCCGTTGAGCTATGCGCTGACGGACCGCATCGTCACGCAGGTGACGGACCTGCGCGACGCCGGCAAGTCGCGGGCGACGGCGTGGGCGATGCAGTTGCCGACCCAGCTGCCGATGCTGTGCGTAAGCTGCGTCGATGCGGAGACCGAGCGGGTTGACGTGGACAAGGCCGAGCAGGCACTGAAGCGCCTTGGCGTCTTCGGGCCGAACGCGCGTCCGCTGGCCATCGTGCTGCAGCGCGCCTATGCGGCGGTCGTGTCCTCCGGCACCGCATCGTCTTCAACTGCAGGCAGTACCGGGACGCTGTCGCAGCTGTACCGCGGTTTTGCCGAACGGCTGCTGGCAGAAATCCGCACAGTGCTCGCCGCACCCGGCGATGTCGGGAGCGCGCAAACCGCCACTGCCGAGGCGACCCGACGCCTGTCGCAGGACGATTACCAGCGACTGCATGGCGGCGGCCAGACATTGACGGCCGCGTTCATTGCCGATGCGACCCAGCGGATGGCGGAAATGATCGGGTGGCAGATGGACGTGATCGTGAAGGCGTTCGGCGTCGCACCCGAGGGCCGGGCCAATTCGCTCGACCGCAAGATGATGCCGTTCGAGCGTTTCGCGCAGGCGCTGCCAACGCATGCACGCATGCTGGAAGAGCGCCGTTTCGAATATTGACCGGCGCTGTGGCGCTTACTGGATCACGAAGGAGGTGAGAAACACGCCGCTGATGGCAGGCGCCGCCAGTCCGCTCGCATACGGCGCGCGCAGTGCGGTGGCGATGTCGCTGGCGAGCGCGACCTTGCCGTCGGGGCTGCGCAGGGTGTCGATGTCGCGCGCCGACAGCAGCAACAGCAGCCGGCTCTTCACCTGCGGCATGTAGAGCTTGAGCTGGTCGGCGTCTTCCGCACCTTTCACCTGCAGCGTGATGCCTGTCTGCAGCACATGGTCGGCCGCAATGTTGACGGTGAAGGTTTCCAGTTCGACGAACACGGGCGGCGCGGGCGGCGCCGGTTTGGCGGCGTGCGGTTCGGCGGCCTTTGGCTGCAGCAGCCACCATGCGGCGCCACCACCGCCGGCCAGCAGCATTACCGCGGCCAGCACGAGCAGCAGCAGCTTCTTTTTCGGCTTCGGCCGGGCTTCATCGATTGAGGTGACATTGCTGTCGGCAGCTTTTTGTGCGGTGGCCATGGTCGGAAGGAAGGGAGAGTTTGACGCGAATGTTGACCCGATTCTGACCCGGCCGGCCGGCGTGCCGTGCCCGGAGCAGCGCAGGGAAAGCCTGCCTGCTTGCGTTTGCATCCGGCCGGAACCTCGTTCCGCCGCTTTGCAACCGATGTCGGCGGCAAGCCGCTCCGGCCTGCCTGCATTCACCGAGGAGGAAACCATGGCGCTGCGCACCAGCGGTTCGAACGCGAACCTGATCACGGAGACGCCGGACCCGGTACCCTCGTCGTCTGCCCGGCCACAGGGGCCGGCGCCCAATCCGCTGGCCCAGCCGGTCATGTCCGTCCCTGCGTCTACCGCGCATCCGCTGGCCGGCAGCATCAACAGCGGTGACCCGGTGTATCCCGGCGATGGCGCCATCATCGTCAGGCGCAGGGCGTCTTCTGCCGGGGCGCGCAGCACCCGCACGCCGGCACCTGCGTCAACCGATGCAGGCAGGGCGATTTCCATGTCGTCGATATCCGGATTACACGCGCGGATATTCATCGCACAGCTGGGAATCGGGCTGGAAGAGAAGTCGGCCTCCGGCGAACGCGGTGGCGAGGTGTTGATGAAGGAAGCCGGCTTCGAGAGTGCGCTGATGGATGCGGTTCTCGAGCAAAGGCAGTGCTATCGGCCGGTAATGCGTGCGCTCACCGGAGGAAAGTCGCATGCGACCCAGGCGCAGTTCGTGCAGGCGCTGGCGCTGTCGGTGTTCGACCTGAACCGGCTGGTGTTTTCGGGCGACCGATGCCCGTCGCTGACGCCGGAGCTGCCGGTGCAGCAACTGCCGAACGGCATGAACAATGAGCATCTCGCGTTGCTGGTCAACGGTGCCATGCAGCTGACCGAATTCGACAGCCTGCACGACGTGCTTGTCCTGTGGCGCGATCTGTTGCACGACCTGAGCGGCCCGGAGGGGAAAGGGCTGTACCGGTACCTGACTCATGACCTTGGCGTGTTTCATACCAATGCCTGCCGCGTGATCAATGCGTTTGCCGAAGCGATGCAGGGCAGCGATGTTGCCGGCCTGTTGCAGCGGATTCCCCTGTGCCTGGCGAAGCAATGGCTGACCGGGCCGGGCGAGGACGAGCTGAAAGCGCTGCGACGCCTCGACCCCGCGTATGCCGAACAATTTCATCGCAAGCTGCATCAGCAGTTCCTGCGCATCTGCCGCGGCTACGGGGTTCCCGTGCCGCTGCCGGCCGAACTGCTGTTGCTGGAGCCGCCCGATCAGGCGAACGTGTCGAGCAGCCTGTTCGACGCGCGCACCGGCAGTGGCGATGCCGCGATCGACGCCGGCACATCGTCGGCGTCGTGCGCCGCCACACCGCCGTCGTCGACCTGACGGCGATGGGCCGCCTGTTGTCCGGCGTCGCCGCTGCCGACATTCGCCTGCTGCAGCTGCAGCCCGGCGTCGGCGAACATCGCCTTCAATGAAGGCAGTGCATCCTCGATCGCCTTGCGCACTTCCGGTTGCTGGCTGCTGAAGCTGGCGATGGCTTGCGCATCATTGAGCTGCAGCTCCACCCGCACCGGGCCGAGTTCCGGCGGGTTCAAGGTCAGGCTGGCGGTCTGCAGATCCTTTTGCGCGACCCACAATACCTGTTCGCCGAGCGCCTGCTCCCAGCGCGCCGATGACAGCGGCGCGCTCACATGCCGCACCGTCTGCGTGGCCGGCAGTTCGGTCGCGGCCGGCGCGTAAGCCATGGCGGCGGGTGCAGCGGCGGGCAACTCGGACTCGCGTTCATGCGCGCGCATCGCTTCGGGGAAAGGCAGCGCCGGCGCGGACGGCGCCGGTGGCGCCCCTGCGGCTCCCGCGTTCGCGACTGCGGTATTGGCGGCATCCGTCTGCCGTGCGCCGGTGAAGGCGCCGGCCTTGCGGTCGGTGATTTTTTCGGCGTCGGGCAGGGCCGTCGCTGCGGCCGGCAGCGCGGCGTCGACAGTCCGTCCCTGCGCGTCGGCCGGCAGCGCTTCGGCATCGGCCATCGCCGGCGCGGAAGCAGCGGGCGCACCGGTTGCCTGCGTCGCCATCAGCAATGCCTGCAGCATGAGGTCCGGCGTCGGCGAAATTTCTGCCGGCATGCCGGCGCTGTCCTGAGCAGTCGCTTCAGACCCGGTCGCGGCGTCGCGTCCCGCACCGGGCGACAGCAGGGTGTCGGCGGCCGTCCCTGCGTCGGGGGACAGCGCCGAGGCCAGCAGCGCGCCGAAGCTGGCGCCGGCGTCAGCGGTCGGATCGGCAGTCGTTGCCGGCGGGTCGTTCGCCGTGCCGGCCACGGCGTTCACGGCGGCAGCGGCGGCTGTCATCAGCAGGCGGGCGGCGATCTGCATTCAGCCGGCCTCCCGGGCATTGAAGCTGGCGCGCGCGGCGAATTCGTCCATCAGTTTGCGGTCGGCGCGCGCCGCCCTCGCGTTGACAACGGCCTGCGCGCGTTCGAGCAGTCGTTCCCAGGTCTTGCCTTCCTTCCGGCATTCCTGCCAGGCCTGCTGCGCACGTTCCGCGCGCGCGCGGGCGGTGGCTTCGATATCCTGCTGGCCTGCGATCGCGAGATCGATCTTTTCCATGAAGCCGATGAAGTTGCGGTAGCTGGCGATGGACAGGCCGTCGCGCGTGTGATCCTGCAGCTTCTGCGCGTATTCGTCGCGCAGCTGGCGCAGCATGTCCAGCCGCTGCTGCGCATCGGCGCGCTGCGCATTCGCCTTGCCGAGGGATTCGGCGGCGGCGTCGGCTTCGCGCGTTGACAGTTCGAGCAGGGTGTCGAGTGCGGTGGTATGGCTCATGCCTGACACTGTAGGAGCGGGCGTTGTCGGCCGATCATGCGAACAGCCGGGTAAGTTGCGCTGATTTCAGGGCTTTGCCGGCACCGGTCAGCCGCCGAAGAGGCGGCGCAGGTGCGCGAGGCTGTCGGCGGTTTCGCTGCGCTCGCCGATGTCCTGCTGCAGGAATGCCGTGATCGACGGCTGCAGCGCAATCGCTTCGTCCAGCTGCGGATCGCCGCCGCGCTTGTACGCGCCGACGCTGATGAGGTCGCGATTGCGCTGGTAGCTCGACACCATCTGCTTGAGCTTGCGCGCGACCTGCTGGTGGGTGGCGTCCGTGATCGCGTGCATCACGCGGCTGATCGATTGCTCGATGTCGATGGCCGGATAATGGCCGGCTTCGGCGAGAGTGCGGTTGAGCACGATATGGCCGTCCAGGATCGCGCGCGCGGCATCGGCGATCGGGTCCTGCTGGTCGTCGCCTTCGGTCAGCACCGTATAGAAGGCAGTGATCGATCCGCCGCCCGGACGTCCGTTGCCGGTGCGTTCGACCAGCGCAGGCAGCTTGGCGAACACCGACGGCGGATAGCCCTTGGTGGCCGGCGGCTCGCCGATCGCCAGTGCGATCTCGCGCTGCGCCATCGCATAGCGCGTCAGCGAGTCCATGATCAGCAGCACATGCTTGTCCTGGTCGCGGAAATGTTCGGCGATGGCGGTCGTGTAGGTGGCCCCCTGCAGCCGCATCAGCGGCGGCGCGTCGGCCGGCGCAGCGACCACCACCGAGCGTGCCAGCCCCTCGTCGCCGAGGATCTGCTCGATGAATTCCTTCACTTCGCGGCCGCGTTCGCCGATCAGGCCGACCACGATCACGTCGGCCTGTGTGTAGCGCGCCATCATGCCGAGCAGCATGCTCTTGCCGACGCCGGAGCCGGCGAACAGGCCCATGCGCTGGCCGCGGCCGACGGTCAGCAGCGCATTCACCGCGCGCACGCCGACGTCGAGCGTGTGCTCGATCGGTGCGCGCGCCAGCGGATTGATCGCGCGCGCATTCAGCGACGCGAAGGAGGCCGCTTTCAGCGGGCCGTGCGAGTCGAGCGGCCGGCCGGCGGCGTCGACCACGCGGCCGAGCAGCGCATCGCCGACCGGCAGGTGGCGGCTGCGGTCGGAGCTGCGGCGGCGCGGATGGTTCAGGCTGCCGGCACGCGGCAGGAATTCGGCAACCTCGAGCGGCATCACGCGCGCGCCGGGCAGTACGCCGTCGGTGTCGCCCTGCGGCATCAGGTACAGGCGGTCGTCGCGAAAGCCGACCACCTCGGCTTCGACCTCGGCACCGCTGGCGGTCAGCACGCGGCAGGCCGCGCCGATCGGCAGTTTCAGTCCGGCCGCTTCCATCACCAGGCCGGTCACGCGGGTGACGCAGCCGGCCACCTGCAAGGGGTCGGCGATCTGCAGCAGCTGGCAGCAGTCGCGCAGGTAGCTCTGCCAGCGGGCGGTATTGACGGCGCTCATGCGAGCCAGTCGTTCTTTGTTCCGAGCGCGGCCGCAATCCTTGTCCAGCGCGTCGGCAGTTCGGCATCGACCTGGTTGCTGCCCGTCTCGATGCGGCAGCCGCCGCGCTCAATTGCCTCATCGGCCAGCAGCCGCCAGCCGTTCGCGGCCAGTCCTGCGCCGGCCTGCGACTGCACCAGCGCCAGGTCGTCCGGATGCAGGTGCAGCAGCGCCGGCGCCTGTACCGACGGCAGGCGGCGCATTGCATCTTCGATCGCCGGCAGCACCATCTCGGGGTGCAGCGGGAGCGCGGTCTTCAGGATGGCCTTGGCCACGTCCAGCGCGAGCGCCAGCACGTCGCGCGAGACCGTTTCGTTGGCCTGCGCCAGTTCGCCGCTGAAAGCCGACGCCAGCTGCAGCAGCTGCTCGCGTTCTGCCGCCGCCGCGAGCCGGCCCTGCGCCAGCCCGTCGGCATGGCCGGCCGCATAGCCTTCCGCACGACCCTCGTCATGCCCTTCGTCACGCGCCTGCCGGCGGCTTTGGGCAATCTGTTCCGACAGCTGCTGCTGCAGCGTCGCGCGCGCCGCTTTTTCCGCGACAGCGCGTGCGGCCGCGGTCGGACGGTTGTCGCCGAACGACGCCATCTCGTAACGCTGCCAGGGCGTCTGCCGTTCGAGCGGTATGTCGGCGTCGGCGACCAGCGTGTGCAGCCGTTCCGCGATGGCGTCGGCGGGGGCGTCGAACGCGCGCTCAGACATACGGATCCTCGCCCTTGGCGCCGAGCTGCACCGCGCCTTCTTCGGCAAGGCGGCGGACGATGGTCAGGATTTCCTTTTGCTGCGTCTCGACTTCGGACAGGCGCACCGGCCCCTTGGCCTCCAGGTCTTCCTTCAGCATCTCGCCGGCACGCTGCGACATGTTGCGGAAGATCTTTTCGCGCAGGTCCTGTCCGGCGCCTTTCAGCGCAACGATCAGCGCTTCCGACGGCACCTCGCGCAGGATGGTCTGGATGCCGCGGTCATCGATGTCGATGATGTTGTCGAACACGAACATCTCGTCCATGATCTTCTGCGCCATGTCCGCGTCGTAGTTCTTCAGGTTGTTCATCACGGCGGTCTCGTGCTCGCCGCTGAAGAAGTTCATGATCTCGGCAGCGGCGCGCACGCCGCCCATCTGCTTCTTCTTCAGGCCTTCATTACCGGTCAGCAGCTTGGTCAGCACGTCGTTCAGTTCGCGCAGCGCGGCAGGCTGCACGCCGTCGAGCGTGGCGATGCGCAGCACCACGTCGTTGCGCAGCCGCTCGGTGAAGAAGCCGAGCACCTCGCTGGCGTGGTCGCGCTCGAGGTGCACGAGGATGGTGGCGATGATCTGCGGATGTTCGTTGCGGATCAGTTCGGCGACCGACTGGCCGTCCATCCACTTCAGGCTCTCGATGCCGGACGCCTCGCGCGCGCCGAGGATGCGGTTCAGCAGCGAACTGGCCTTGTCGTCGCCGAGCGCCTTGGTCAGCACGCTGCGGATGTAGTCGTCGGAGTCGAGGCCGAGCGAGGTGTTCTGTTCGGTCTGCTGGCGGAACTCGGCCAGCACCTGTTCCAGCTCGCCGCTCTGCACCGACTTCATTGTCGACATTGCCGCGCCGAGTTGCTGCACTTCGCGCGGCGACAGGAATTTCATCACCTCGGCGGCCTCGTCCTCGCCGAGCGCGAGCATCAGCACGGCCGCTTTTTGTACGCCGGTCTCTATCATTCTGCGCCCACCCATTGCCGGACTACGTTGGCGACGATGCGCGGATCATCCTTGGCGATCTGCCGCGCCAGTTCGAGGTCGTTCGGTTTTGCCGGCGCCGGCGGCAGCAGCTCGGTCTCGGCGGCCAGCACCGGCTCGACCGGCACCGGCTCGGGCAGGGGCTCCGGTTCGCGCATGCGTCGCAGCAGCGGCTTGAGCTGGCGGAAGTACAGGAAGGCGAGCGCGGCGGCGATCAGCAGGTAGCGGCCGGCTTCCTTCGCCAGCGCGATATTGTCCGGGTCCTTCCACAGCGGCAGCTCGGGCGCGGCCTCCGGCACATTGCGCACGAAGGCGCTGTTGAGCACGTTGAGGGTGTCGCCGCGCTCCTTGTTGTAGCCCATCGCCTCTTTCACGAGGTCGGTGATCGCAGTTTTTTCCGTTTCGCTCAGCGCGCGCGTGACCGGCTTGCCTTGCTTGTCGAGTTCGGTGCGGTGGTTCACCACGACGGCAACCGACAGTCGCTTGACGCCGCCCATCAGCTGCTGCGTGACGCGCAGCGTCTTGTCGAGCTCGTAGTTGACCGTGCTGTCCTTCTGCCGCGAGCTCGGCGGCTGCGCTGCCGCGGCCTGCGCCGGTTGCTGCGGCGGGTTCGTCACCGGCGCGGTCGCCGGCTGCGGCGGGGTGTTCGACAGCGCGCCCGGCACGCCGCCGGCATTCGCGCTGCCGGTATTCTGCGATTCGGACTGGTGCTGGCTGCGGATCGCCGTGGACTCGGGCGTCTGGTTCGGGCGATAGCTTTCGGCCGCCTGCTCGCTGGTGGAGAAATCAATCTCGGCGCTGACTTCGGCGCGCACGTTCTGCTGGCCGACCACCGGCGTCAGGATGGATTCGATGCGGCGGGCGATCGCCTGCTGGATCTCGTCGACATATTTCAGCTGCGACGGGTCGAGCTGGTTCGACGATTTCGGCCGGTCGTTTTCGGACAGCAGGTTGCCGCCCTGGTCGACCACGGTGACGCCGGCCACCGGCAGCTCCGGCACGCTGGACGCCACCAGGTGGACGATGGCGCTGACTTGCTGCGGCTCGAGCGGTCGTCCCGGATGCAGGTTCAGCATCACCGACGCGGTCGGCTTCTGCTGGTCGCGCAGGAACACCGAGGCCTTCGGCATCGCCAGGTGCACGCGCGCGGACTGCACGTTGGCCAGCGACTGGATGGTGCGTGCGAGTTCGCCTTCAAGCGCGCGCTGGAAGTTCACCTGTTCGAGGAATTGCGAGGTGCCGAGCTTCTGGTTCTCCATCAGCTCGAAACCGACGCCGCTGCCTTTCGGCAGGCCCTGCGAGGCGAGCTTCAGGCGCACGTCATGCACTTG
>CAYZXP010000011.1:0-31755 GCA_964482415.1 uncultured Bifidobacterium sp.
GCAGGATGTACAGCTTGCCGTCGCGGCCGTCCTTGCCCCACTCGATGTCCATCGGACGCTGGTAGTGCTTCTCGATGATGACGGCATAGCCGGCCAGCTCGGCGATCTCGGCATCGGTCAGCGAGTAGCGGTTGCGCTGCTCAATCGGCACGTCGATGGTGCGCACCGAGCGGCCGGCCTTCGCCTCGCCGGTGAATTCCATCTTGATCAGCTTCGAGCCGATGTTCTTGCGGATGATCGGCAGCTTGCCCTGGGCGAGCATCGGCTTGTGCACATAGAACTCGTCCGGGTTGACCGCGCCCTGCACCACGGTCTCGCCGAGGCCGTAGCTCGACGTGATGAAGACCACGTCCTGGAAGCCGGATTCGGTATCGATCGTGAACATGACGCCGGCGGCGCCGAGGTCGGAGCGCACCATGCGCTGCACGCCGGCCGACAGCGCCACTTCGCTGTGCGTGAAGCCCTTGTGGACGCGATACGAGATCGCGCGGTCGTTGTACAGCGACGCGAACACGTGCTTCATTGCATCCAGCACGTTGTCGATGCCGACCACGTTCAGGAAGGTCTCCTGCTGGCCCGCGAACGATGCGTCCGGCAGGTCTTCGGCCGTCGCGCTGGAACGGACCGCGAACGAGACTTCGCTCGAAGAATCGTCGACAAGCTTATGATAAAACTCGGAAATATCCTTCTGCAGGCGCGGCTGGAACGGCGTATCGATGATCCATTGACGGATCTCGGCACCGGCTGCGGCGAGCGCGCGCACGTCATCGATGTCCAGCGTGGCCAGACGATCGGCGATACGGTCAGCCAGCGACTGGCCGCCCGGGACGCTGTAAGACAGGAAATCGCGGAAGGCCTGCGCGGTGGTCGCGAAGCCGCCCGGGACGCGGACGCCTGCATGCGCGAGCTGGCTGATCATCTCGCCGAGCGACGCATTCTTGCCGCCGACGGACTCGACGTCCGTCATGCGCAGGTTTTCGAAGGAAACGACGTACGCTGCCCCCGAATCAGGGGCCTGGTGTGCCCCCGCGGTTTGTGGGTTGGTCATGACTACCTCTTTGATGGTGGGAAACTGGTACAGCGCGCGTTACAGTACGCAACAGGGACGAACGGAGAGTGCTGTGCGCGCAGAAGCTGACGTGCATGACTCGATCCATGTTGATTGTCCTTGGGACTGGCCGCGTGGGAAAATAGCAATGGGCTGCATTTTACCTGTCGCAACCGCTTTTTGCCGTGTGCATGGCGGTTTTTTTCATTAATTTTTTGCCAATTTCCATGCACAGCGATATTCCGGCCGGATCGAAAGCTTTCGATCGCACTGTCTTCTTCGTCTCCGATGGCACCGGCATCACCGCGGAAACCTTCGGGCATTCCGTGCTGACGCAATTCGACCTGCGTTTCCGGCAGATCCGCCTGCCCTTCATCGATACCGTCGACAAGGCGCACGACGCCGCCCGCCGGATCAACGAAAGCTTCGCGGCCGAGGGCAAGCGCCCGATCGTGTTTTCGACGCTGGTCAAGGCCGAGCTGTCGGACATCGTCCGCCGCACGTCGGGCATGCACATGGACCTGATCCAGACCTTCGTCGATCCGCTCGAACAGGAACTGGGCACCAAGTCCACGCACACGATTGGCCGCAGCCACAACATCGCCGACTCGCACGATTACAAGAACCGCATCGAGGCGATCAATTTTTCGCTCGCACACGACGACGGCCAGTCGCACAAGAACCTGTCGACCGCCGACGTGATCCTGGTCGGCGTATCGCGCTCCGGCAAGACGCCCACCAGCCTGTATTTGGCGATGCAGTACGGGATCAAGGCGGCCAACTATCCGCTGATTCCCGAAGACTTCGAACGCGGCACGCTGCCCAGCGGGCTGATGCCGTTCCGCAGCAAGATTTTCGGGCTGTCGATCGCGCCCGACCGCCTGTCCGAGGTGCGCAATGAACGCCGCCCGGGATCGAAGTATGCGTCGCTGGAAAACTGCCGCTACGAAGTCAACGAAGCCGAGCGGATGATGCAGCGCGAAGGCATCCGCTGGGTGTCGACCACGGTGAAATCGATCGAGGAAATTGCCACGATGATCCTGCACGAACTGCGCCTCGACAAGCGCGCCTACTGACCCGCCGAGCGCCATCCCGCAGGCGCGCGTCCACGGCGCGCCTGCTGAGCAGGATCAAGGACAGCGGAGGAACGTTGCGATCTCCGTCATGACTCAGCGTGTATCGTCCTCCGTTACCGCGAGGTGCCGTATGGAACTGCTGATCATCGAAATGCTGCTCTGGATAGGTTTCGCCTTCCTGCTGTGGGCCATGCGCGAAAGCCTGATGCGAATCGAGCAGGAAGTCGAATCGCGCTCACTGCGCCTGTCTGCCCGCCCCGCCGCCGTGCCGTCCGGCGAGCAGCCGCAACGGCTGATCAGCCCCATCGGCCGCTACGATGGCCACACCATTCATGAATACGTGATCATCAACGGACGCGGCTACCGTTTCGACCATGTCTGCCCTGCGGGCAGCAGCGTTCCGGCGTCAGGCAGCCGGCGCTGGGTCGCGCCGGGACTGGTGTACGTCGAATGCGCGCTGCCGGTCATTGCGCCGTCAACCGCCTGATCAGCGCCTCGTAGACGGCGGCCGACGCGCGGTCGGGCACGCAATCGTCCGGCGAAACGGCCTGACCTGACAACATGGTCACGGGCGCCGGCGTGCAGGACAGCGTGGCCGGGCGATCCGCATCCGCCGCCTCGGCCTCCCCCGCATCCAGATTCAGCAGCTTCAGGAAGCCTGCCAGGTCCGCGGGCGCGGCCGGCCGCAGCGCGCGCAGGCCCGCCTGGAATTTACGGTCGATTTCGGTGCCTGCATAAATCGTCGGGTTACGACTCAGCCACGCACCGGCCATCTGGCGGCACTTCACGTCAGCCGACATCGACTGCTTGTAAATGAACGCGACCACCGCGAGATTGGCCAGCGTGGCGACGTGCACCGGCCGGCGCCGGCTGTCGCGCAGGAATCTCCAGAAGGCATCCGGCGCATGCGCGCCCGCACAGCGCCGCAAGATCATCAGCGGGAAATGCAGGTTCCAGTTTTCCACGCTGAGGCCATTGCGCTCGAGACCCTCGAGATAAAGCGCGCTGAGTTCGTCGATCGTGATGTCCCGCTCGATGCCGCCGGCCGGGCTGCCGCGCATGATCCGCTGCAGCGTTCTCAGGTAGGACTTCGCGATATCGAAGCGCAGCTTGTCGACGTCGGACGGTCGCAGGATACGGAAGATCGGGCTGGCAATCGCCAGCAGTGCCGTGCCGCGCAGGTAGTCGGCCGAAGCGGTCGACGGCGTGCCCATCGTGTAGGCGACGCCGGCCGCCCAGTGAGCGTAACCGTAGCCACGCGCAGCAACGGCCGAATAAAAGGCCTTGGTGCCACCGGTGTTGAGGATCTGGTTCAGCGTGAGCAGGTCGGCTGGCAGCAGGGCTTTGGGCATGGAGGCGATGGCGGCAGTTTTGCGGCCACCGCAATCTACACCGGTTCACGCGACGCCTTCATCGGCGGTGAACAAAAGGCGACACAATTCGGCGCGCCTCACCAGCGCGAATCAGGCAGGGCCGAATCGCGCGCCACGCCGGCGTTCAGCGGCGCGCCGGCGCGAGGTTCTGCCGCCGCTGCTCAAACAGACAAATGGCCACGCTGGCCGCCACATTCAGCGACTCAACCTGCGGGTTCTGCGGAATGATCACTCGTTTGTCGGCCAGTTGCAGCAAGGCCTCCGACACGCCCTGCCCTTCATGGCCGAACAGCCACGCGCACGGTTGCCGCAGGTCGCACTCGTACAGTGGCAAGGCGTCATGCAGGCTGGTCGCGAACACCGGCAGCGTTGCCTGCGACACCAGCACCGGCAGGTCGGCATCCTCAATGATCTCAAGTGCGAAATGCGCGCCCATGCCAGCGCGCAGCACCTTCGGCGACCACGCCGCGACGGTGCCGGCGCCGCAAAACACGCGCGGAATTCCGGCGGCGGCGGCCGTGCGAATTATGGAGCCAAGGTTGCCCGGGTCTTGCAGCCCGTCGAGCAGCAGCGACGGCACGTCGACCTGTGCCGCAGCGGCGACCGGCGTATCGATGACGAACAGCAGCGCCACGCCGTTGCCGACCTGGCTCAGCGGCGCAAACAGCGCATCGGGCAACACGATGCAAGCGCCGCCCCGGCGATCACAGTCGGCCAGGATCGCGGCAACCTCGGCATGGGTGCGAGCGCCTTCGCTGACCACGCACAACGCGGGCGCACCGCGCTGCTGCAGCCACGCCTCGCACAGGTGAACGCCGTCGAGCACCGTGCGCCCGGCCTTGCGCCGCGCCTGTGCGCTGTCGGCCAGCTGCTTCAACAGTTTGTACTGCGGGTTGTCGCGCGAGCTGATGGTCCGGAGGCTCATGCGCCGCGCCCTTCGAGCACCGCGCGCACCGGTGCATACGAACGCCGATGCTCCGGCGTCGCACCGTGCAGCCGCAGCCGCTCGAGATGCAAGGCGGTCGGATAGCCTTTGTGCCGGTCGAATGCGTAATCCGGATACTGGTTGTGCAGTGCCTGCAATACCGCGTCGCGGGCGGTCTTCGCGAGGATCGAGGCGGCCGATATCTCGGCCACCTTGTCGTCGCCCTTGACGATCGCCTCGCTGCGCACCGCCACCGTCGGACAGCGGTTGCCGTCAATGAGCGCCAGCGTCGGCTGCACGGACAGGCCTTCGATCGCCCGGCGCATTGCCAGCATGGTGGCGTTAAGGATGTTCAGTTCGTCGATCTCGGCCGCGCTGCAGTAAGCGACAGACCAGGCCAGCGCGTCGCGGCGGATGATGTCGGCGAGCGCATCACGGCGTGCTTCGCTGAGTTTCTTGGAATCGCGCAGGCCGTCGATCGGTCGCGCAGGATCGAGGATCACGGCCGCGGCGAACACCGGACCGGCCAGCGGGCCGCGTCCGGCTTCGTCAACGCCGCAGATGAGTTCGCCGGCAGTATCGAACAGTGCGGCCTGCAGCGCAGGTTCAGAGGTGGCCATGCTTCGACAGCAATTCCATCACCGCATGCGCGCTTTGCGCGGCGGTGTTGCGCATCAGGTCATGGTGCATGTCGATGAAGCGGCGACGCAGCCGCTGCCGGTTCTGTTCGTTCGACAGTTGTGCCCACAAGGCGCTTGCCAGGCTCATCGGCGTCGCACGGTCCTGCAGCAGCTCAGGCACCAGGAATTCGCGCGCCATGATGTTCGGCAGGCCCACCCACGGCTGGTAAGCCATCAGCCGCAGCACCTGCCAGCTGGCGGCGTTCATCTTGTAGCTGATGACCATCGGCTTCTTGAACAGCGCCACTTCGAGCGTTGCGGTGCCGCTGGCGACCAGCACCGCATCGGCTGCCGTGATTGCCTCGTGCGAGCGGCCGTCGACAATCTTCAGCGGCAGGTCCTTCAGCGCCGGGCGGTCGATCAGCTGTTCGAACAGGGCGCGCTGCGCGGCGCCGGCCATCGGCACGACGAGCTGCAGCTTCGGGTCGCGCGTGCGCAGCAGTTTCGCCGCTTCGACGAAGGTGCGCGCGTTGTATTTGATTTCGGACATCCGGCTGCCAGGCAGGATCGCCAGCACGCGCTGGTTGAGGTCGAGGCCGAGCGCCGTGCGCGCCGCGTCCTGGTCCGGATCCATCGGTATCACCTCGGCCAGCGGATGCCCGACGTAAGTCGCGGGAATGCCGGCCTTCTGGTAGATCTCTTCCTCGAACGGGAAGATCACCAGCATGTGCGACACCGCGCGCGCAATTTTCTTGATGCGGCCCCGGCGCCACGCCCAGATCGACGGGCTGACAAAATGCAGGGTCGGTATGCCTGATTGCTTGAGCCTCATTTCGAGGTCGAGGTTGAAGTCGGGCGCATCGACGCCGATGAAGGCGCCGGGCTTTTCCGCAATCAGCCGCTCGCACAGCTCGTCACGGATGCCCTTGAGCTCACGGTAATGCGCGAGCACCTCGAACAGCCCGCGCACGGCGAGCTTGTCCATCGGGTAGTCGGAGACGAAGCCGTACTCGGCCATGGCCTTGCCGCCAATGCCGTGCAGGTAGGCGTCGGGCAGCATCGGCCGCAGGCCGGACAACAGCCTGGCTGCAAGCAGGTCGCCGGACGTTTCGCCGGCGACCATCGCCAGCTTCAGTTCAGCGGACGATGCCACGGGTAACGTTTTCGAGGAAGGTGCGCATCGTCGCAACATGGCGCGCGACGTCCGGCGCCTGCTGTTCTTCCGCGGCGAGCGCGGCCTTGGCCTCGTCCAGCGTCAGGCCGGACTTGTAGATGATCTTGTACGCATTGCGGATCGCGTTGATTTCTTCGCGCGAGAAGCCGCGACGCTTCAGGCCTTCGATGTTCAGCCCATGCACCGCAGCCGGATTGCCGTTCAGGATCACGAACGGCGGGACGTCCTGCGTCAGGCTGGTGAACATGCCCAGCATTGCATGCGCGCCGATCTTGCAGAACTGGTGCACGCCCGAATGGCCACCCAGGATCGCCCAGTCGCCGACATGCACATGGCCGGCCAGCTGCGCGTTGTTCGCGAAGATCGTGTGGTTGCCCACCACGCAGTCGTGCGCGAGGTGAACATAGGCCATGATCCAGTTGTCGTTGCCGAGCCGCGTGACGCCTTCGTCCTGCGCTGTGCCGCGGTTGAACGTGACGAACTCGCGGACCATGTTGCGGTCGCCGATCTCAAGCCGGGTGGGCTCGTCCGCATACTTCTTGTCCTGCGGCGCGGCGCCGATCGACGAGAACTGCAGGAAGGTATTGTCGCGCCCGATCGTGGTGTGTCCTTCGATCACGACGTGCGGGCCGACACGCGTGCCCGCGCCGATCTTCACATGCGGGCCGACGATGCTGTACGCGCCGATCTCGACGGTGCTGTCGAGTTCAGCCGCCGCGTCGACCAGGGCGGTGGGATGGATCTTCGCCATGGTCAGGCGGCCGCCGGCGGCTCGGCGATGCTGCGCATCGTGCACATCAGTTCGGCCTCGACCGCGAGCTGGCCGTCGACCGACGCCTTCGCGCTGAATTTCCAGATGCCGCGCGACTGGCGCAGGATCTCGACTTCCATCTTCAGCTGGTCGCCCGGCTCGACCGGACGCTTGAAGCGCGCGCCGTCGATGCCGACGAAATACACGACTGCATTGTCGTCCGGCTTCTGGCCCATCGTCAGGAAGGCCAGCAGCGCAGCCGACTGCGCGAGCGCTTCGATCATCAGCACGCCCGGCATCACCGGCTTGTGCGGGAAATGGCCGTTGAAGAACTCTTCGTTGATGGTGACGTTCTTGATCGTGGTGATGCGCTGGCCGGACTCCCAGTCGAGCACGCGGTCGACGAGCAACAACGGATAGCGGTGCGGCAGGTATTCCTTGATCTGGTTGATGTCGAGGCTTTTCATTGTCGTATTTGCCTAATCTCTGAAAATTTATTCGTCGTTTGCCGTCAGCTGCCTGACGGCCTTTTCGAGCTCGCGCACGCGGTCGCGCATTGCGTCGAGCTGGCGGACGACAGCGGCGGTCTTTTCCCAGTCGGCGTTTTTCGCCAGCGGATAGAAGCCGGTGTACTGACCGGGCTCGCTGATCGAGCGAGACACCAGGCTGCCCGAAGAAACATGCACGTTGTCGGCGATCGTCAGATGACCGAGCACCATGGCAGCACCGCCGAAGGTGCAGTGCTTTCCGATCTTTGCCGAGCCGGCCACGCCGACGCAGCCGGCCATCGCCGTGTGGGCGCCGATCACGCAGTTGTGCGCGATCTGTATCTGGTTGTCGAGCTTGACGCCGTCTTCGATCACGGTGTGGTCGAGCGCGCCGCGATCGACCGTCGTGTTCGCGCCGATTTCCACATCGTCGCCGATTCTCACGCCACCGGTCTGCGGGATCTTGATCCAGCGCCCCTTGTCGTTGGCGAAGCCGAATCCGTCTCCGCCGATGACGGCACCGGATTGGACCACACCGCGCTCGCCTATCCGGCAGTCCGACAGGAAGCTGACGTTCGGATGGAACAGCGTGTGTGCGCCGACGCGCGAATCACGGCCGATGAAACAGCCGGCACCGATCACGCAGTGTTCGCCGATCTCGGCGCCCGCCTCGATGGTGACCATCGGACCGATCGTCGCGGTCGCGGCGATCTTCGCGGCCGGATCGACGCTGGCGCCCGGATGGATGCCGGGCTGCACCGGCTGCGCGGACTGCGTCACAAAGTACTGTGCGGCGCGCGCGAAATACGCGTAAGGGTTGTCGCTGAGGATGCGCGCGCCGGCATAGCCGGCGAGCTTCTCGTGTTCGGCGCGCGAGATGATCAGCGCGCCGGCACCGGTCGCCACCGCCGCCTGACGCAGCTTCGGGTTGGACAGGAATGTGACTTGGGATGGCCCTGCGGCGTCCAGCGGCGCGATGCCGCTGACCTGCAGCGCGGGATCGCCGATCAGCTCCCCGCCCAGGCTATCGACCAAATCGCCCAGTCGAGTGCTCATTCGGTGACCCTGTATTACTTGCCGTTGAGTGCCTTCAGCACTTTGTCGGTGATGTCGATGCGCGGGCTGAAGTAGACCGCTTCCTGGAACACGATGTCGTACTTCTCCGACTCGGCCAGCAGCTTGATGACCTTGTTCGCCTTTTCCAGCACGACGGCCAGTTCTTCATTGCGGCGCTGGTTCAGGTCTTCGCGGAATTCACGCTGGCGGCGCTGGAAATCCTTGTCCATCTCGCCCAGTTCGCGCTGGCGCTTGCTGCGCTCGGAATCCGACAGCACCGGGCCATCCTTGTCGAGCTTCTCGGCCGACTGTTTCAGCTTGGCAGCGAGGTCCTGCAGGTCCTTGTCGCGCTTCGAAAATTCCTGCTCGAGCTTGGCCGTGGCCGCTTTCGCCGGCGCTGCCTCGCGGAAGATGCGTTCGGTGCTGACGAAGCCAACCTTCAGTTCCTGCGCGATGGCGGAAACCGGGAGGCTCGCCGCGACCAGAACGACAGCGAGGCAGGAAATTGCTTTTTTAACTACAGCTTTCAAAATCATTCTCCGTCACGGAAATTGGGGGTGATTATGCCACCCGGGACTCAGAAACCGGTACCGAGCTGGAACTGGAAGCGCTGAGTGTAATCCCCCGGTTTCGAATTCATCGGATAGCCGAGCGAAAGCTTCAGCGGACCGATAGGCGAAATCCAGGAAAGGCCGATACCCGTGCTGTAACGCATGTCAGACAGGTTGATCTTCTCGCCGTCCTGCGGGTTCCAGACCTGGCCGGCGTCAAAGAAAGTGAACCAGCGCAGGCTGCGATCGACACCCGTTCCCGGGAACGGGAACTGCAGTTCCGCATTCACGATCATGCGCGCAGAACCACCGATCGGCAAACGATAACCCGTGGTGCTGGCCGCGCGCTCGCCGTTGACGTTCAGCGAGCCGGCCGAGAAGCCGCGCACCGAGCCGATACCGCCGGCATAGTAGTTCTTGAAGATCGGGTACGGATCATTCCCGAGGCCGGCGCCGTAGTTGACTTCGCCATTCAGCGCCAGCGTGATCGAGTTCGTGATCGGCCAGAAGTACTGATCCTGGTAGGTCGCGCGGTAGTAACGCGCGCTGCCGGCCGGCGAAATTTCGAAGTTCGCACGGCGGTAACGGCCCTTGGTCGGGATCAGTGCGCTGTCGCGGTTGTCGCGCTGCCAGGCAGCCGTCAGCGGCACCGCCACCGTGGTGGCCGTGCCGATGCCGGCGGTCGAATCGGTGAAATCGCAGTTGCGCTCTTCGTCCGACAACGGATCGCCATTGGTGCGCGCAACGAACAGACGGTAGCGGCACGGGCTGTTGGTGTAGGTTTCCACCCGCGTACGCTCGATGCCTCCGCCGACGAAAATCCGGTCGAATTCCGACACCGGCACGCCGAAGTTCACGCTGCCGCCGGTGGTCTGCACACGGTAGTCCACATTGCTCAGGTAGATCGGCGGACGCGAGGTACGCAGGTACAGGTCGATCGTGCGGCTGACGCCGTCTTCGGTGAAGTACGGGTTCGTGTGGCTCAGGGCGATCGTGCGGTACACGCGGCTGGTGTTGATGTTGATGCCGACGTTGTTGCCGCTGCCGAAAGCATTGGCCTGGTTGATCGAGCCGGTCAGCATCAGTTTTTCAGCGCTGGAGAAACCGGCGCCGATCATGATCGCGCCGGTCGGCTTCTCGGCCACCCGCACATCAAGGTCCACCTGGTCGGGTACGCCCGGCAGTTCGACGGTGTCGATGTTGGTATCGGTGAAGAAGCCAAGGCGGCCGAGGCGATCGCGCGACAGGCGGATCTTGTCACCGTCGTACCACGAGCTTTCCATCTGGCGGAATTCGCGGCGGATCACTTCGTCGCGCGTGCGGTCGTTGCCGCCGATGTTGATCTGACGGACGTACACGCGCTTGCCCGGATCGACGAAGATCGTGAACGCGACTTCGCCGCGCTCACGCTTGATGTCCGGCACCGCATTGACGTTGGCGAACGCATAGCCGAACACGCCCATGCGCTCGGCGATCTTGCGCGTGCTGTCGTTCATCTTTTCGCCGGAATAGGCATCGCCCTTCTTCAGCGTGACGAGATCGTTCAGTTCCTTCTCGCGGCCGAGCATCTCGCCTTCCAGCTTGATGCCGGTAATCGTGTACTTCTTGCCTTCGTTGATGTTGACCGTAATGTAGATATTTTTCTTGTCCGGCGAGATCGACACCTGGGTCGACTCCACCGTCATCTCGAGGTAGCCGCGGTTCAGGTAGAACGAGCGCAGCGTCTCGATGTCGCCTGCCAGCTTCTGTTTCGAATACTGGTCGGCCTTGGTATACCAGCTGAACCAGCCGGGCGTGCTGAGCTTGAGCTGGTCGCGCAGCTCATCGCCGCTGAAGGCCTTGTTGCCGATGATGGTGATGTGCTTGATGCGCGCGACTTCACCCTCGTCCACCACGAAGCTGACGTTGACACGGTTGCGCTCGAGCGGCGTGACGGTGGTGGTGATCTGCACGCCGTACAGGCCGCGCGACAGGTACTGGCGCTTGAGCTCCTGCTCGGCGCGATCCACCAGCGACTTGTCCAGGATGCGCGATTCGCCCAGGCCCAGTTCCTTGAGCGACTTGCGCAGCTGCTCCTTGTCAAATTCCTTCACGCCGGTGAAATCGACGCTGGCGATCGCCGGACGCTCTTCGACCGCGATCACCAGCACGTCGCCTTCCACCTCGATACGCACGTCTTTGAAGAAACCGGTCGCATACAGCGCCTTGATGGCGGCGGCCGCCTTTTCTTCATTGAAGGTCTCGCCAACGCGCACCGGCAGGTAACTGAACACCGTGCCGGCCTCGGTACGCTGGATACCCTCGACGCGAATGTCCTTGACGGTGAACGGATCGAGCGCCAGCGCCTGCGAGGCGAAGGCGGAGAAGACAGCGGCGGCAATCAGGCGTGGAAAAAACGGCAGCGCTTTACGCTTGAGGTCAGATTTCATCAAGAATTATTCTGGTTGGTCGGGCCCCGCGCCGGCTAGCCAATCAGGCGCGCGATGTCATTGAACATCGCCACCGCCATCAGGACAAGCAGCACCCCCAGTCCGGCGCGCTGCAAGATCGCGCCGATGCGTTCAGGCACTGGCCGCCCGGAAAAAAGTTCCAGCGCATAATACAACAAATGCCCCCCGTCCAGAACGGGAATCGGCAGCAGGTTCATCACACCGAGGCTGATGCTGATGAACGCCATGAACGACAAAAAACTGATCCAGCCGACGCGCGCAGTCTGACCTGCGTAGTCGGCGATCGTGATGGGCCCGGTGATGTTTTTCAGCGAGGCTTGTCCGGTCACCAGCTTGCCCAGCATCTTGATTGTCATCACGCTGGTGTCCCAGGTGCGACGGGTTGCGCGGCTGAGCGCTTCTGCCGGCCCCGACGAGATCATCACCGTCGCGCTCGACAGGTCGACCTGCGCGCGTATGCGTCCGACGATCTTTTCACCGACCCGCTCTTCGCGCGGCGTCACTTCGACGGAAAACGGCTGCCCTGCACGCACCCCTTCAAGCACCACGCTGCGCCCCGGCGACGCCTGCATGCGCTCGACGAAACTGCCCGCATCCGGCGTTGCGCTGCCGTCCGCCTTCAGGATCAGGTCGCCTGCGCGCAGACCGGCCTGCGCGGCCGGACCGCCGGGCATGATCTCGCCGAGCAGCGCCGGCGGCTTCGCCAGGTCGAGGCCGAGCCGGTCAAACAACTGGTTGTCCAGGTCTTCGGCGGCGATCGTGTCGGTAGCCAGCGTCGCCTCGACCAGTTCTTTCGAACCGGAGGTCTGCGGCCGCTCCAGCATCAGCCGCGCCGGCTGTTGTTGCAGCGCGGCCTGCAGCAGCGACCAGCGCATCTCGCCCCAGGACTCGACCGGCTCGCCATTGATGGCAGTGACCAGGTCGCCATTCCTCAGGCCGGCCGATGCGGCAAGACTGCCCTGCTCCACCGCGATCCGCGCGACCGGTTCCGGCAATCCGTGCATGTAGAGGCCGGCCAGGATGGCGATCGCGAGCAGGAAGTTCGCGATCGGCCCGGCGGCGACGATTGCCATGCGCTTGCCCACAGGCTGCGCGGTGAATTCGCGCGCCGCGTCCTGCGGCGCGATCGGGCCGGCGTCCTCGTCACGCTTGTCGAGCATCTTCACATAGCCGCCGAGCGGCAGCGCCGACAGCGCCCACTCGGTCTGGTCCGGGCCGAAGCGACGCGACCAGACCACCTTGCCCATGCCGACCGAGAAGCGCAGCACCTTCACGCCGCACCAGCGCGCGACCAGGTAATGGCCAAATTCGTGAATCGTCACCAGTACGCCGATTACGACGCCGAAGGCCAATATCGTTTGCAGCAAGCCCATGGTGTGCTCCTAAGGTCAGGCGCGGACCAGCTGCCAGGCGAGGTCGCGCGCAATACAGTCCTGCTCCAGCAGGCTGTCCAGTCCGTCGACCGGCTGTGCCGGCAACCGATCCAGCACCTGCGCGATCAGTTCGGGGATGCGGCGGAAGCCGATCGTGCGGCCGAGAAAGGCTTCGACCGCCACTTCATTGGCCGCGTTCAGCACCGTCGCTGCGCTGCCGCCGGCGCGCAGCGCGTCGAACGCCAGCTTCAGGCAGGGAAAACGCGCGTAGTCCGGCTCGCGGAAGTTCAGCTGCGCGATGCGCGTGAAATCGAGCGGGTCAACGCCGGACTCGATCCGCTCGGGGAAAGCCAGCGCGTGCGCGATCGGCGTGCGCATGTCCGGATTGCCCAGCTGCGCCAGCACCGATCCGTCGGCGTAAGAGACCATTGAATGGATCACGCTCTGCGGATGGATCACGACCTCGATCTGGTCGGGCGCCGCGCCGAACAGCCAGTGCGCCTCGATCACCTCGAGGCCCTTGTTCATCATGGTGGCCGAGTCGACCGAGATTTTGCGGCCCATGCTCCAGTTCGGGTGCGCGACCGCCTGTTCCGGGGTCACGTCGGCCAGCGTCGACAGTTCACGGTCGAGGAAAGGACCGCCGGACGCAGTCAGCAGGATCTTGCGGATGCCATGCTGCTGCGGCTGCCGCTGGTAAGCCAGCGGCAGGCACTGGAAGATCGCGTTGTGCTCGCTGTCGATCGGCAGCAGCGTCGCGCCGCTGGCGGCAATCGCGTCCATGAACAGCTGGCCGGAAATGACCAGCGCTTCCTTGTTCGCCAGAAGCACCTTCTTGCCGGCCCGCGCGGCAGCCAGCGTGGGCTTGAGTCCGGCGGCGCCGACGATCGCCGCCATCACCGTCGTGCATTCGGGGGCGCTGGCGGCCGCGCACAGCGCGTCCTCGCCGAAACCCACCTCGGTGGCCAGCCCCTGCGCGCGCAGCAGCGCCGACAGGCGCGACGCCGACGACGCATCGCCGACCACCGCCACGCGCGGACGAAAGCGCACGCACAGCGCCGCCAGTTCCTCGACGCGCGTATGACCGGTGAGCGCGTGGATGCGGTACAGCTCGGGATGGCGCGCGACGACGTCGAGCGTGGAGGCGCCGATCGAACCGGTGGCGCCGAGAAGCGTAATGACTTGCATGCGGGGGAGTTTAACGGAATGCCGGCGCCATCTGCGACGACAGCAGGAAGGCCAGCGGCATCGTGGGAATCAGCGCGTCGATGCGGTCGAGCACGCCGCCGTGCCCGGGCAGCAGGTTGCTGCTGTCCTTGATGCCGGCGCGCCGCTTCATCATCGACTCGAACAGGTCGCCGGCCACGCTGGCGCCGACCATCACGCAGATCATCGCGATCCACAGCGGCCAGCCGTAACGGGCCAGCAGCTGCGCCGGGAAGCTGTCGGCCAGCGACGGCGACAGCGCGGCGGCCGCGCCAATCGCCAGCACCGCCAGCATGCCGCCGGCCACGCCCTCCCACGACTTGCCGGGGGAGATGGACGGCGCGAGCTTGTGGCGGCCGAACGCGCGGCCGGCGAAGTAGGCGCCGATGTCGGCCACCCAGACGATCGCCATCGCCGACACCATGAACATCACCGAGCGTTGCCACAGCGCGGCAATCGAGATGAAGCAGCCAAACAGCGCAAGCAGGTAGATCGCGGTAAACAGTGCGCCGCGCGAGCCGGTCACGGGCGGCAGGCCGAACTTCAGCGCCGGCGCGAAACGCAGCGCCCACAGCAGCACGCACAATGCGGCCAGCGGCACCCACTCGGAAGGCGCGCGGTCGGCCAGCCACGGCAACAGCACGGCGGCCACGATCGCGAGCGGCACCGCACGGCGCACGCCGAACAGGCGCAGCGCCTCCCAGCAGGCGGCGCCGAAGAAAACGGCCAGCGTCAGGTGGAACGCCAGCAGGGAGCCGGAGCCGAGCACCACGGCCATCAGCGCCAGCAAGGCGACGGCCGTGATCACGCGCTGTTTCAGCATCAGGAAGCCTTTCTCACTTCGACCAGCTGCGCGCTGGTGCGGCCGAACCGGCGCTCGCGCCGCTGGTACGACGCGATCGCATCGTCAAGCGCGGCGGCATTGAAGTCCGGCCAGTAGGTATCGGTGAAGTACAGCTCGGTGTACGCGAGCTGCCACAACAGGAAATTGGAAATGCGCTGCTCGCCGCCGGTGCGTATGAACAGGTCCGGTTCCGGCGCGTGCGCCATCGACAGGTAAGGCGCGAGGTCATCCTCGGTATAGCTGTCAACGCCGGGGCGTTCGGCGATCATGCGGTTGGTCGCCTGCAGCAGGTCCCAGCGGCCGCCGTAGTTCGCGCAGATGGTCAGCGTCAGCCGTCGGTTGCCGGCGGTCTTTTCTTCCGCTTCGCGGATCTGCTCGCGCAGGCGAGCATCAAAGCGCGACAGGTCGCCGACGATCTTCACGCGGATGCCGTTCGCATGCATTTTCCCGACCTCGCGGTCGAGCGCGTTCGAGAACAGCCGCATCAGCACCGACACCTCGTCCGCCGGGCGGCGCCAGTTTTCGGAGCTGAACGCGAACAGCGTCAGGTAGCCTATGCCGCGTTCGGCGCAGGCGCGCACCACCCGCCGCACCGCATCGAGGCCCTTGGCATGGCCGGCGACGCGTGGCAGGTAGCGTGACGTCGCCCAGCGGCCATTGCCGTCCATGATGATCGCCACATGGGCAGGCACCAGCGAAGTGTCGGGAATCTGTTGGGTGGAACTCGGTTGGCTCATCGTGGACGCCCGCAGGAAGGAAGGACAAACAGGCGGGCCCGCAGGCCCGCCGGACCGCTTACACGGTCATCACTTCCTTCTCCTTGTCGACGACCAGCTTGTCGATCTCGGCGACGAACTTGTCGGTCAGCTTCTGCACGTCGTCCTGTGCGCGGCGCTCGTCGTCTTCCGAGATGGCCTTGTCCTTCAGCAGCTTCTTCAGGCCTTCGTTGGCGTCGCGGCGGATGTTGCGCACCGCGATCTTCGCATCTTCGCCTTCGGTCTTGACGAGCTTGACCATCTCCTTGCGGCGCTCTTCGGTCAGCGCCGGGGTCGGGACGCGGATCACGTCGCCCACGCTCGACGGGTTCAGGCCGAGGTCGGATTCGCGGATGGCCTTCTCGATCGCTCCCAGCATCTTCTTTTCCCACGGCTGCACGCCGATCGTGCGGGCGTCCAGCAGCGTGACGTTCGCGACCTGCGCGATCTGCGTCGGCGTGCCGTAGTAGTCGACCATCACATGGTCGAGGATGCCGGTGTGCGCGCGGCCGGTGCGAACCTTCGACAGGTCGCCCTTCAGCGTTTCAATCGACTTCTGCATCTTCTGCTCGGTGGTTTTCTTGACGTCAGCGACGGTCATGAAGCTCTCCTGTGATTCCTGGATGTGTTGTTCTTAAACGTGGACCAGCGTGCCTTCGTCCTGGCCGAGCACGACATTCTTCAGCGCCCCCGGCTTGACGATCGAGAATACGCGGATCGGCAGCTTCTGGTCGCGGCACAGCGCAAACGCCGTCGCGTCCATCACCTGCAGGCGCTTCGAGATCGCCTCGTCGAAGCTGATCGTCGAATAGCGCGTCGCCGACGGGTCCTTCTTCGGGTCGGAGCTGTAGACGCCGTCGACCTTGGTCGCCTTCAGCACGACTTCCGCGCCGATCTCGGCGCCGCGCAACGCAGCCGCGGTGTCGGTGGTGAAGAACGGGTTGCCGGTACCGGCGGCGAAGACGACGATCTTGCCCTCTTCGAGGTATTGGAGCGCCTTCGGGCGCACATAGGGCTCGACCACCTGCTCGATGCCGATGGCCGACATCACACGCGCGGTCATGCCGGCCTGGCGCATCGCATCGGCCAGCGCCAGCGAGTTCATCACGGTGGCCAGCATGCCCATGTAATCGGCGGTGGCGCGGTCCATGCCCTGCGCACCGGGGGCGACGCCGCGGAAGATGTTGCCGCCGCCGATGACGATCGCCAGCTCGACGCCCAGCGCCGCCACCTCGGAAACGTCAGCCACCATGCGCTCGATAGTGGCACGGTTGATGCCGTAGGGATCGTCCCCCATCAAGGCTTCGCCGGAAAGTTTCAGAAGGACGCGCTTGTAGGCGGGTGTCGGCATGTTCTCGGGGCTCCCTGATCGCGGCCGGCGCATGGCCGGCTGCGGTAATTTTGCTATGGTTCTTGATGCTGGACGGCTTCGCTATTTTAGCGGCAGCTGTCCGGTTTTACTGCCCTGCCCCGGACTTCGGCGGCATCACGCCGAGTCCGGTTGAAACGGGTCAAAAAAACGGGCCTTGCGGCCCGTTTTCAGAAGCTCATCAACCCTTCTGGGCTGCGGCGACCTGGGCCGCCACTTCTGCAGCGAAGTCGTCCTGACGCTTCTCGATGCCTTCACCGACGACGAACATCACGAAGGATTTCACCGTGGTGTTGGCCGCTTTCAGCATCTGCTCGACGGTCTGCTTGTCGTTCTTCACGAAAGCCTGGTTGAACAGCGAGACTTCCTTCAGGTACTTCTGCACCGAACCTTCGACCATCTTCGCAGCGATGTCAGCCGGCTTGCCGGATTCCTGCGCCTTCAGCGTCGCGACCGAGCGCTCTTTCTCGATCAGGTCGGCCGGCACCTGCTCCGACGACAGCGCGACCGGCTTCATTGCAGCGATGTGCATTGCGACGTCCTTGCCGACCTGCTCGTCAGCGCCTTCATACTCGACCATCACGCCGATGCGGGTGCCGTGCAGGTAGGAGACCAGCTTGCCAGCGGTGTCGAAACGCTGGAAGCGGCGGATCGACAGGTTCTCGCCGATCTTGCCGACCAGCGCCGAACGGATTTCCTCGACGGTCTTGCCGTCCAGCGGCAGCGCCGACAGCGCAGCCACGTCAGCCGGGTTCTTGTCGGCGACCAGCTGGGCGATGTCCTTCGAGAACTTCAGGAAGTCGTCGTTCTTCGACACGAAATCGGTTTCGCAGTTGATTTCGACCAGCGCGCCGATGCCGCCGGCGATGTGCGCCGCGACCACGCCTTCAGCGGTGATGCGCGAAGCGGCCTTCGAGGCCTTGCTGCCCAGCTTGACGCGCAGGATTTCTTCGGCCTTGACCATGTCGCCGTCGGCTTCGGTCAGCGCCTTCTTGCATTCCATCATCGGCGCGTCAGTCTTCGCGCGCAGTTCACCCACCATTGCTGCAGTAATTGCCGCCATCGTAATCTCCTAATCGTTGCCGCCCGCAGGCGGCCAGAATCAAAATCCTTGCATGCTTTTCATGTGCCGCCGGCCGCATGCCTGCGCGCCGAAGGCTCGAAAAAAAGGGGCGAACGCAAGTTGCCCCTGATTTTCCGTCCCGTTACGGGACAGCCGGCTCAGGCAAATCAGGCCTGGTCGCTGACCTCGACGAATTCGTCCGCGCCGCCCTTGACCGCTTCGACGATGTCGGCGACCGAGTTCGCACGGCCTTCGAGGATCGCGTCGGCAACGCCGCGAGCGTACAGAGCGATCGCCTTCGACGAGTCGTCGTTACCCGGGATCACGTAGGTCACGCCGTTCGGCGAGTGGTTGGTATCGACCACGCCGACGACCGGAATGCCCAGCTTCGCAGCTTCGGTGATGGCGCCCTTGTGGTAGCCGACGTCGATCACGAAAATCGCGTCCGGCACGCCGTTCATGTCCTTGATGCCGCCGATGGACTTCTGCAGCTTGTCCAGTTCACGGTTGAACATCAGGGCTTCTTTCTTCGACATCTTCTCGACCGAACCGTCAGCGATCGCAGCTTCCATGTCCTTCAGGCGCTTGATCGAGGTCTTGATGGTCTTGAAGTTGGTCAGCATGCCGCCCAGCCAGCGCTGGTCGACGTACGGAACGCCGGCGCGCTGCGCTTCAGCGGCGACGATGTCGCGCGCCTGGCGCTTGGTGCCGACCAGCAGGATCGTGCCGCGATTGGCCGACAGCTGGCGGATGTACTTCATCGCGTCCTGGAACATGACCATGGTCTTTTCCAGGTTGACGATATGAATCTTGTTGCGGTGACCGAAAATGTACTGCGACATCTTCGGGTTCCAGAAACGGGTCTGGTGACCAAAATGGACACCGGCTTCCAGCATTTCGCGCATGGTAACGGACATGATTTCTCCAGGGTTGTGTCTTGAGACCGGCCAGTAACCCGACCGGACCATCCGGCGGGCACCCTTTGAAGGCGCGGACTCGCGATTTACAAAATGAGCCCGAATCTTGCGAATTTCGCATTTCGGGCAGTTTTTCAGCCTGCAGGCGCACCGTGACGGCATGCCATTCAAGCTAACCCGCGATTCTACCCGAAGATCGCATCCCTAGGCAATGAGGAAACGCTTACCGGCAGCCGCAGCGCCGATCAGGGCGACCAGCGCGCGCCTCGACTATAATTTTGCATTTCCTCATACACCAGCGTCACCGCACTCTGCCGGCGGCGCGCGACCAATTTTCCATCATGGGCAACATCACCATCAAGAACGCGGACGACATCGCGGGCATGCGGATCGCCGGCCGCCTGGCCTCGGAGGTGCTCGATTTCATCACGCCGCACGTGAAGGCCGGCATCTCCACCGGCGAGATCGACCGCCTGTGCCACGAATACATGGTGAATGTGCAGGGCACGATTCCCGCGCCGCTGAATTACTGCCCGCCCGGCTACATTCCTTACCCGAAGGCGATCTGCACGTCGGTCAATGACGTCGTCTGCCACGGCATCCCGGGCGACAAAGTGCTGAAGAACGGCGACGTGCTGAACATCGACATCACGGTGATCAAGGACGGCTACCACGGCGACACCAGCCGGATGTTCTACGTCGGCGAACCGTCGATCATGGCCAAACGACTCGGCGACATCACCTACGAATGCATGTGGCTGGGCATCGCCAAGATCCGCCCGGGCGCACACCTCGGCGACATCGGCTACGTGATCCAGCAGCACGCCGAAAAGGCGGGCTTCTCGGTAGTGCGCGAGTTCTGCGGCCACGGCATCGGCAAGGTCTTCCACGAAGAGCCGCAGGTGCTGCACTACGGCCGCCCCGGCACGCTGGAGCAGCTGGTGCCCGGCATGATCTTCACGGTCGAGCCGATGATCAATGCCGGCCGCCGCGAAATCCGCGAAATGGGCGACGGCTGGACCATCAAGACGCGCGACCGCAGCCTGTCGGCGCAGTGGGAACATACCGTGCTGGTCACCGAGACCGGCTATGAAGTGCTGACGGTGTCGGCCGGCTCGCCGCCGCCGCCGGCCATCATCGGCGCACCGGCAGCAGGCAGCGCAGTCAGCGCGGCGTGACATGGAATCGCTGGCTCCGTCCCTCAGGGAACAGCTGAAGGAAGGCCGGCGCGAGATCGTCGCCGATTACGAACGCGAGCGCCGCGCGGAGCGGCTGCTGCGGCGCATCTGCCAGAGCACTGATCAGGTGCTGGAACAGGCGTGGCGCAGTTTCGGGATGCCCGCCGATACCGCGCTGGTCGCCGTCGGCGGCTATGGCCGCGGCGAACTGTTCCCCTGCTCCGACGTCGACCTGCTGATCCTGCTGCCGCAGGCGCCCGACGCCGCGCTCGGCGGCAAGCTCGAGCAACTGGTGCAAATGCTGTGGGACCTCGGCCTCGAGATCGGCCACAGCATACGCACGGTCGATGAATGCCTGAGCGAATCTGCCAACGACATCACCGTACAGACCAGCCTGCTCGAGGCGCGGCTGATTGCCGGCAATCGCCGTCTGTTCGACGTGCTGCGGCAGCGCTTCGCGCAGGCGATGGACCCGCGCGCATTTTTCCAGGACAAGGTGCTCGAACTGCGCCAGCGGCACGTGAAGTACGAGAACACGCCGTACAGCCTCGAGCCCAACTGCAAGGAGAGCCCGGGCGGGCTGCGCGACCTGCAGGTGATCCTGTGGGTCGCCCGCGCCGCCGGCCTCGGCAATTCGTGGCGCGAGCTGGCGGCCAGCAACATGATCACCGCCACCGAAGCGCGCCAGATCGCGCAGAAAGAGCGCGCGTTCAAGGAAATCCGCATCCGCCTGCACCTGCTCGCACGCCGACGCGAAGACCGGCTGGTGTTTGACCTGCAGGGACAGATCGCCGAGTCTTTCGGCTTCGAGACCACGCCCGAACGGCGCGCCAGCGAAGTGCTGATGCAGCGCTACTACTGGGCGGCCAAGGCCGTCACCCAGCTCAATTCCATCCTGCTGCAGAACATCGAGGCGCACCTGTTCCCGCAGGCGGGCGTGTCGCGTCCGCTGAACGAGCGTTTCAATGAAATCAACGGCCTGATCGACATCGCGCACGACGACCTGTTCGAGCAGGCGCCGTCGGCGATGCTGGAGATTTTCCTGCTGCTGCAGCGCCACCGCGACCTCAAGGGCATGACTGCGCGCGCGCAGCGCGCGCTCTGGCATGCGCGCTTCGGCATCGATGCGGCGTTCCGCAGCGATCCGGAGAACCGTGCGCTGTTCCTGCAGATCCTGCAGGCGCCGAATGGCGTCACGCGCGCGCTGCGCTCGATGAACCAGCTGTCCATCCTCGGCCGCTACCTGCCGAATTTCCGCCGCATCATCGGGCAGATGCAGCATGACCTGTTCCATGTGTACACGGTCGATCAGCACATCCTGATGGTGGTGCGCAACGTGCGCCGCTTCGCGATTCCCGAGCACTCGCACGAATACCCGTTCTGCAGCCAGCTGATCGCCAACTTCCACAAGCCGTGGCTGATCTACATTGCCGCGCTGTTCCACGACATCGCCAAGGGGCGCGGCGGTGACCATTCGGTGCTCGGCAAGGCCGACGCGCGCCGTTTCTGTCGCGACCACGGACTGTCGAAGGACGACACGGACTTCATTGTCTTCCTGGTCGAGCAGCACCTGCTGATGTCGCAGGTCGCGCAGAAGCAGGACCTGTCCGACCCGGACGTCGTGCGCGCCTTCGTCGATACCGTGAAGGACGAGCGCCGCCTGACCGCGCTTTACCTGCTGACCGTTGCCGACATCCGCGGCACCAGCCCGAAGGTGTGGAATGCGTGGAAGGGCAAGCTGCTCGAGGACCTGTACCGGATGAGCCTGCGCGTACTGGGCGGCGAAGCGCCGTCGGCTGACCGCGAGCTGAAGAACCGGCAGCAGGAGGCAATGGCCACGCTGCGCCTGTTCGGCCTGCCGGCCAACGTGCACGAACCGCTGTGGAAAAATCTCGACGTCGGCTACTTCCTGCGCCATGACGCGTCCGAGATCGCGTGGCAGACGCGCGTGCTGGCCGAGCATGTCGACAGCCCGCGCGCGGTGGTGCGCTGCCGCCTCGGCCCGATCGGTGAAGGCATGCAGGTGGCTGTCTACCTGCGCGACCGCCCTGACCTGTTCGCACGCATCTGCAGCTATTTCGACCGCAAGAATTTCAGCATCCTTGACGCCAAGGTGCAGACCACCCGGCACGGCTATGCGCTCGATACCTTCCTGGTCAGCGAGCCGACGTTCGCCGACAACTACCGCGAGCTGATCACACTGATCGAGCACGATCTCGCGCGCTGGCTGGAAACCGACGACGACCTGCCGGTGCCGGTCAAGCCGCGGCTGTCGCGGATGTCACGCAGCTTCCCGATGACGCCGACGGTGCACCTGCAGCCCGACGAGCGCGGCCAGTATCACCTGCTGCAGATCTCCGCCAGCGATCGCACCGGCCTGCTCTACTCGATTGCCAGCGTGCTGGCGCGCTACAAGGTCAACCTGCACACGGCGAAGATCACGACGCTCGGCGAGCGGGTCGAGGACGTGTTCCTCGTCGACGGCCCGACGCTGGCCAACGCGCGCACGCAAATTGCGCTCGAGTCCGAACTGCTTGACGCGCTGCGCATTTGAACGATTTGGCAGCCTGAGCGCTGCCGCCCATTTTCCGGAACAACACGCCATGACCGAACCCCTACGCCTGTCCAAACGCATGTCCGAACTCGGCCTGTGCTCGCGCCGCGAGGCAGACGAATGGATCGCCAAGGGCTGGGTCAAAGTCGACGGCAAGGTCATCTCCGAGCTCGGCAGCAAGGTGCTGCCGCACCAGAAGATCACCATCGAACGTCAGGCACAGGCCGAACAGGCACGCCGCGTGACAGTGCTGCTGAACAAGCCGATGGGCTTCGTCAGCGGGCAGGCTGAAGACGGCTACAAGCCGGCATCCACCCTCGTCCGTCCCGAGAATCGCTGGCCTGAAGACGACTCGCCTGTGCAGTTCTCTGCCGCCCAGCTGAGAAGCCTCGTGCCGGCCGGCCGCCTCGACATCGACTCGGTCGGCCTGCTGGTGCTGACGCAGGACGGTCGGGTTGCGAAGCAGCTGATCGGCGAGGACAGCAACATCGAGAAGGAATACCTGGTGCGGGTGAAGTACCAGAAGCCCGGCCGTCTGCCGGACGCCGACCTGAAGCGGCTGAACCACGGCCTGTCGCTCGACGGCCAGCCGTTGCGTCCGGCGAAGGTCAGCTGGCAGAACGACGACCAGTTGCGCTTCATCCTGCGCGAAGGCAAGAAGCGCCAGATTCGCCGCATGTGCGAACTGGTCGGACTGAAGGTGATCGGCCTCAAGCGGGTGCGCATCGGCCAGGTCAAGCTCGGCCACCTGCCAGTCGGCCAGTGGCGCTACCTGCGCGACGACGAAGGCTTCTGATGGCAGCCGGCGCCACGGCGCCGGCTCAGGCCGCTTCCCAGTGGGCGACCGAAAAGGTCATGGATTCCGCTTCGCGCCGCCAGGTCACCGCGCGGCGCGACACAGCCAGATACCAGGTCTGCATGCCTGCAAGTGGCCGGGCCTGCGCAAAGCCGCCGGGGTCGAGCAGCGCAATGCACCATCCCGGCTCCGGGTCTCGTACCGACTGGTAGACGATGCCGCCGACGCCGGCGTCGCGCGCTATCCGCGCAAACGCCTGCGTGGCCGCATAGTCGGAACGATGCCGCCAGATGGCGCGGTCGCGGTCGAAAGGCGGCAGCCGCAGGTCGACCGCGGCCGTGCCCATCTCCACGCTGAATGCGGTATGCGCGACCGGATCAATGCGCTCCAGCTCCGGCGCATCCAGCAGGAAGCGCCAGCGCCAGTAGCCGAGTTCGGCGCCGGCCGTCTGTATCGAACCGGCGCCATAGAAGACCCCGGGATCGGTGACGCCGCGAAAGCGCGAACCGCTGCGCAGCGGGTGATAGCGGAAAGGCGTCGCCAGCAGATAATCGAGCCCGGCAAGTCGTGCCGCCAGCCGTGGTTTGCTGGACTCGAGCAGGGATTCGAGCACGTCCTGCTCGTCGCGCGTGTCGACCAGCTTCATCGTCGCGGCTATGTGCTGCGACTCGACGATCCGCCAGGCGACCGCCCGCCAGGGGCGGGTCTCAGACGAGACCGCGGGAGGCGTCCAGGTAGTGAACGACACGGACCAGACCTTCTGCCTGCGGCAGCAAATCGAGGGGACGGGTGCCCAGCGCGTGGTTGTCGCTGCCCAGCCAGCGGCGCGCTGCCTGCTCGTCGCCGACGATCGAGTCGAGCGAGCGGAACGCCCGGACGAACAGCAAGGCCAGCTCCCATTCCTTGCGACGCTGGTCGAGGCGGTATTCGCCGTTGTACAGGCGGGTGATGGTCGGGGGGCTGACGCCGAGGATACGGGCCAGCAATGCATGCGAAATGGCCAGCCGGTCGGCCGCGCGTATGACGGCCTTGCCGAGTACGGCCGAGGCATCCGCATGGCCTGCACGATTTTGCTCGTATGCAATCATGCCACCCCCTTTCTCCAGAAAGGCTAGCACAGCATCCTTTCCCGGGAAAGCGGGTAATGCAAACGGTTGCAAATTTGCCTAACTGCCCTAATCGGCCTGTCGGGCTTAATCGTCCGCCAGATCGGCGGTACCGGGAAACAGCACGTCGGTAAAGCCGAAACGGCTGAAATCCCTGACACGCATCGGATACAGCACGCCAATCAGGTGATCACACTCATGCTGCACCACGCGTGCGTGGAAGCCGTCCACCTCGCGCACCAGCGGCTGGCCGAAAGCATCAACGCCGCTGTAGCGCAGGCGCGAATGCCGCGGCACCCAGCCGCGCAGTCCGGGAACGGACAGGCAACCTTCCCAGCCCTCCTCCATATCATCGGACAAAGGCTCGAGCACCGGATTGAGCAGAACGGTCTCCGGCACCGCAGGCGCATCAGGATAGCGGGCGTTGCGCCCGAATCCGAAGATCACCAGCTGCAGGTTGACGCCGATCTGCGGCGCGGCCAGCCCGGCGCCGTTGGCCGCGTGCATCGTGTCGAACAGGTCGGCAATGAGTGCGTGCAGTTCGGGCGTGTCGAACTCGCGCACGGGCTCGGCCACGCGCAAGAGCCGCGGGTCGCCCATTCTCAGTATGTCGCGCACGGCCATGGCAGCCTCCGTTCAGCCGCGCTGCGCAAGCCAGGCGGCGAATGCCGCGCCGGTTTCCGCGTGCTGCAGGCCGATCTCCACCGACGCCTGCAGGTAGCCCAGCTTGGAGCCGCAGTCGAAGCGGCGGCCGTGGTAGCGATAGGCCAGCACGGTCTCGTACTGCATCAGCGCCTCGATGCCGTCGGTCAGCTGGATCTCGCCGCCGGCGCCCTTGCCGATCTTCTCGAGGCAGGAAAACACGCGGTTGGTCAGCACGTAGCGGCCGACCACGGCCAGCGTCGACGGCGCGACTTCCGGCGCCGGCTTCTCGACGATGCCCTTGACCTTCTCCAGCCGGTCGCCGAAGGGCTCGGTGCTGACGATGCCGTACTGCTTCGTGTGCTCGCGCGGCACGTCCTGCACGCCGAGCAGGCTGGACTGTTCGCGCGCGAACTGCTCGCACATCTGGCGCATCACGCCCGGGCCGCCCGGGTCGCCCTGCATGAAATCGTCGGCCAGCAGCACCGCGAACGGATCGTTGCCGACGATGGGACGAGCGCACAGCACCGCATGGCCCAGTCCCAGCGCCTGCGGCTGCCGGATGTACATGCAGTTCACGTTCTTCGGTATCACCTCGCGCACCATGTCCAGCAGCTTTTCCTTGCCGGCGGCCTCGAGCTCGGCCTCGAGCTCATAGGCTTTGTCGAAGTGGTCCTCGATTGCACGCTTGTTGCGACCGGTGATGAAGATCATCTCCGTGATGCCGGCCTCCACCGCTTCCTCGACCGCATACTGGATCAGCGGCTTGTCGACGATCGGCAGCATTTCCTTCGGCTGCGCCTTGGTCGCCGGCAGGAAGCGGCTGCCCAGTCCCGCGACCGGGAACACGGCTTTCTTGATCAGGTTGCTCATTCGGGAGTCTCCAGTAATTTCATCAATGCGGCCTCGTCGATCACCGCAACGCCCAGCGCTTCGGCCTTCGCCAGCTTGCTGCCGGCGTCGTCGCCGGCGACCACGTAATTCGTTTTCTTCGAGACCGAGCCGGCAACCTTGCCGCCGGCGGCCTCGATCATCGCTTGCGCTTCGTCGCGCTTGAGCGTGGGCAGCGTGCCGGTCAGCACGAACGTCTGGCCCGCAAGATGCAGCACGCGGCGCTCGACCGCGTGTTCGTCCCAATGGATGCCGGCTGCGCGCAATTGCTCGATCAGCTCGCGGTTCAGCGGGTCGGACAGGAAGTCGAGGATCGACTTCGCGACCACCGGCCCGATGTCATCCACTTCGAGCACCTGGGCCTCATTCGCCTGCAGCAGCGCGTCCAGCTGACCGAAATGCCGCGCCAGCGACTTCGCGGTCGACTCGCCGACATGGCGGATGCCGAGTGCATAAATGAAGCGCGCCAGCGTCGTCGATTTCGATTTGTCCAGCGCATCAAGCACGTTCTGCGCGGACTTCTGCGCCATCCGGTCGAGCTCGGCCAGCGCGGTCAGGCCGAGCCGGTAGAAATCAGCGGGGGTCGTGACGAGTCCGCGGTCGACCAGCTGTTCAACCAGCTGCTCGCCGAGGCCTTCAATGTCCATCGCGCGGCGCGACACGAAATGCAGCAGGCCACCCTTGCGCTGCGCGGCGCATTTGATCCAGCCGCCGGAGCAGCGCGCGACGGCCTCTTCTTCAGGCCGCACGATCGCCGAGCCGCAGACCGGGCATTCGGTCGGCATCACGAATTCGCGCGCGTCTGCCGGCCGGCGCTCGGGCACGTTGGCAACCACCTCGGGAATCACGTCGCCAGCGCGGCGCACGATCACGCTGTCGCCGATACGGATGTCCTTGCGCCTTACCTCGTCCTCGTTGTGCAGCGTCGCATTCGTGACGGTCACGCCGCCGACCGAGACCGGCGCCAGTCGTGCGACCGGTGTCAGCGCACCGGTGCGACCCACCTGCACATCGATGCCAAGCACGGTCGTGGTGGCCTCTTCGGCGGGAAACTTGTGCGCCAGCGCGAAACGCGGCGCGCGCGACACGAAGCCGAGCGTGCGCTGCTGCGCGACGCTGTTGAGCTTGTACACCACGCCGTCGATTTCGTACGGCAGCGCGGGACGCCGCGAGCCGATGTCGGCAAAGAAGCCGAGCAGGCCGTCGGCGCCGCGCACGACAGCGCGTTCCGTGCAAACCGGAATGCCGAGCGTGTGGTACCAGTCGAGCAGGTCGGAATGCGTGTCCGGCAACGGCGCGCCCTCAAGGTGGCCGACGCCGTAGGCAAAGAACCGCAGGCTGCGCTGAGCAGTCACGCGCGGATCGAGCTGCCGCAGGCTGCCTGCCGCCGCATTGCGCGGGTTCGCAAATTCTTTCTGGCCGGCGTCACGCTGCCGCTGGTTCAGCCGGGCGAAATCCGCCTTGAACATCAGCACCTCGCCACGCACATCGATCACGGCGGGCGGCCGGTCGGTGTGCAGGCGCAGCGGGATCGAGCGTACGGTACGGATGTTGGCGGTGACGTCTTCGCCGGTGCTGCCGTCGCCGCGCGTGGCCGCCTGCACCAGCAGGCCGTCCACATAACGCAGGTTGATCGCCAGTCCGTCGAACTTCAGCTCGCACGCATAATCGACGTCATGCAGCGAGGCGAGGCCTTCGCGGACGCGGCGATCGAATGCGCGGATGTCTTCTTCGGAGAAGCCGTTATTAATCGACAGCATGGGTACGTCATGCCGCACCTGCGCGAATTCGGGCAACGGCGCGCCGCCGACGCGCTGCGTCGGCGAGTCCGGCGTCACCAGCTGCGGATGCGCGGCTTCGAGCTGCTGCAGCTCGCTGAACAGCTGGTCGTATTCGGCGTCCGGGATGCTCGGATTGTCGAGCACATAGTAAGCATGCGCGTGCCGGTTCAGCTCGCCGCGCAGCCATGTGCTGCGCGCGCGCCAGTCCTGCCGGTCGGGTTCGGCGCCGGGTGCGCCGAACAGGTCTTGCTGCGCCATCAGGCGAACAGGCGATGCGCGAGCGACGATCCGGCAGGAATGCCGGCCCTGTCCATCTCCCGATAGAACTCGTCGACTTCCTGCCCGATGGCCGTCAGCGTCGCTTCCGGCAACGGCTGACCTTCGTCATCGACCACCGTGCCGGACAGGCGGGTGGCGATCGTCTTGGCGAACGCCGTCATCGCGCGGAAACCTTCGCGTTCGGGCGCAACCAGCGCGACCGGCAACAGCAGCGTGATTTGCCGCGTCGTCTCCTCCGACGGGTCGGAAGTCAAGCTGACGGAGAACAGCAGCCCGCCGTCGCCGTCAGGCATGACGAGGCGACCATCCGGCCGCAGCTCCATGCCCTGTCGCTGCAGCGCCGGCTTCAGCGTCGCCACCATCCACGGCGACGAATTGGCGCGCACGTTGATCGACAGGCGCGCATCGAAGTCATGCACGCGCTGGTGCAGCGCACGCGCGGCAGCGATCGCCGCGCCCATCTCCGGCAATCCCGGGCTGGCGGCGAGATCGTCCGACAGCTGATCGAGGCGCGACGCCAGTTCGGAAAATTCCAGTTCGGTCAGCGCGCCGCTGCGGGTAGCCATTTGCACGCCGACCTGCAGCGAACGATAAACCCCCCCCACCGACACCGGCTCCCAGTCGCCGGCAGGCGTTTCGCCCACCAGCCGGACCGGCTTGTTGCCGACGATATGCAGCGGCTGGAATGCCTGCACGACCTTGTCGCCGCGCAGCGGCATGTCGAGCGCGAGCGGGACGATCAGGTCGATCCCCGGGTCCAGCGGCGACGGCTTGCGCGGCACCTCCGCCGGCGCCTGCGGCGGTGCCGGTTCCGGCGCGATGACGGCCTCGTCGGTCATGCGGTCCGGCGCCGTCCCCAGCGGTATGTGGGGAGACTCGTGGCCGAGGTCTTCCGCATGCACGATGTCCGGGCCTTCGAAAGGCGTCAGCACCGGCTCTTGCCGCGGCATCGGCTGGCCGTCGCGCATCAGCACGTCGTCCTCCATCGGCGAAAACGCCTGGTCGACCGACTTCTTCGCGCGCCACTCCTGCCATTTGTTGTAGGAAATGACACCCACCACGACCACGGCACCGATCGCTACCAGGCTGGCATGGAACTCAGTCATTCAATGCTCTTTCTGACGAGAAATGTTCAATAAGGAAAGATTTTAACGAAGCTCAGCAAAGATTTCGCTGCTTTTCACTCTGAAGGAAGCGGACCGCACCAGGCAAGCGAGTTCGCCGTTGCCTTGCTTTAAAGTTGACGATCATCAATCTTCGCGAAATCTTTGTCATTACGATAATAAAAAATTCGATGCAGGAGCGAGGAGAAAACCATGTCGAACCCATCCGAAATCAAGCTGTCCGCGCTGACCATGCTGTCCGTACGTCCCGTGCTGCGCCTGCTGCGGCACTGGTGGTATCGCCGCGCAGAAGAACATTACATGATCTGCGCGGCTGTCGAGCATGCCCGCGCGCGCGAGGCCGAAGACAACGAGGCCTACTACCAGAAGCGCGCCGCGATGGCCCGTACCGCGTTGCGCTACGACTAGCGCGGTAGCGGGCCCTGATCCGGACAGGCGGCTCAGGCCGCCTGCTGCTGGGTCGCCAGGTTGGCCGCCGACTCCATGTCCACCGCGACGATGCGCGACACCCCCTGCTCCTGCATTGTCACGCCGATCAGCTGCTGCGCCATTTCCATCGCAATCTTGTTGTGCGAGATGAAAAGGAACTGCGTGTAGGCGGACATCTTCTTCACCATGTTGCAGAAGCGCTCGGTATTGGCGTCGTCGAGCGGCGCGTCGACCTCGTCGAGCAGGCAGAACGGCGCCGGATTCAGCTGGAAGATCGAGAACACCAGCGCGGTCGCGGTCAGCGCCTTTTCGCCGCCGGACAGCAGGTGGATCGTCGCGTTCTTCTTGCCGGGCGGCTGCGCCATCACCTGCACGCCGGAATCCAGGATCTCTTCGCCCGTCATCACCAGCTTCGCGTTGCCGCCGCCGAACAGGATCGGGAACAGCTCGCCGAAATGATGGTTGACCTTGTCGAAGGTGTCCTTCAGCAGGTCGCGCGTCTCCATGTCGATCTTGTGGATCGCGTCCTGCAGCGTCGTGATCGCTTCGGTCAGGTCGGCGTTCTGCGCGTCGAGGAAGTTCTTCCGCTCTGAGGCCTGCGCCAGCTCGTCGAGCGCCGCGAGGTTCACCGGGCCGAGCGCGCTGATGGCATTCGTCAGCCGCGTGACTTCGCCCTGCAGGTAAGAAGGCCGCAGGTCGTCGGACAGCTTTTCCGCCAGCACAGACTCGTCGGCCTGGGTGTTCGCCAGCGCCTCCGCATACTGTTCCTGGTTCAGGCGCGCTGCCTGCTCCTTCAGCTGCAGTTCAACGATGCGGTCACGGATCGGCTGCAGGCCGCGCTCGGCCGCCATCTTCGATTCGTCATGCTGGCGCATGCGCTGCGTCAGCTGGTCGAGTTCGTGCCGCGCATTCGCCAGCGCCACTTCCTGCTCGCTGCGGCGCTCCAGCAGCGACTGCAGGCCGGCCTGCGCCGCCTGATCGTCCAGCTGCTCAAGTTCGAGCGTGCCCTGCTCCATGCTGGCGAACAGCTGCGCCGACTGTTCGAGCGCGGTGGAGATGCTGCGCTTGAGCTCCTCGATGCGATTCTCATGCGAGCGCTGCGCAAATTCGGCCTGCTGCGCGGACAGCTCCAGCTCGCGCAGCTGCTCGCGCGCCCGGTTCAGCGCTGCCTCGCGCTCGAGGTAGGCGGTCTGCCCGTCCTCGTGCGCTTCCTGCACCTCGCCGAGCTCGACATCGAGCTGCTCGAGCGCCTGTTCGGCCTCGGCCTGCACCTGCTGCTGCTCTGCTTCCTGCGCATTGATCTCGGCCAGGTCATTTTCGATCTGCGTGCTGCGCTGGCTGAAACGCTCGACCGCCTCGGTCAGCTTCAGCAAGTCGATCTGCAGGCTGTGCAGTGTCTGCTGTACGGCGCTGACCTGCTGGGTCAGCTGCTCCAGCCGCTGCGTGCCCTGCGTCAGCGCGGCGTCGGCACGCACCGAGCGCTGCCGCGCCTCGTCGGCCAGCATCTGCTGCGCGCGTACCTGACGGGTCAGGTTGTCGATCTCCTGCTGGCGCGCCAGCATGCCGTCCTGCTCGGAATCGGAGGCATAGAAGCGCACCGACAGCTTGCCGATCAGGTGGCCTTCGCGGGTCACCATCGTCGCGCCGACCGGCAGCTTCGCGCGGTCAGCCAGCGCCGCGGCCGCGTCGTCAGCAACGAACACGCCCTGCAGCCAGTCCTGCATCAGCGCACGCAGGCCCGGATCGTCGACCTTCATCAGGCTCAGCAGCGATTTGAGGCCGGCGGGCGCTGCCTCGGCCGGCACGGTATTGCCGGACAGCGTGTACAGCGACAGCTTGGCCGGCGGCGCATCGCTGAAAAAGGCCTTCGCCCAGTCGAGATTGGACATCTCGAGCGCGCCGGTGCGCTCGCGCAGCACCGCTTCCAGCGCCGTCT
>CAYZXP010000012.1:0-31404 GCA_964482415.1 uncultured Bifidobacterium sp.
AGCAGGGCCGGGACCCAGTGTCCTCAGCCTCTCAACCAGCCACCGCCACCCCCGGCGCACCGTCGGTCATCTCGCCCACCACTGCCGCATGCGCAAAGCCATGACTGCGGAACACCTCCAGCACGTCGTCAACCGCATCCGCCGCGCAGGCGACCAGCAGTCCGCCCGAGGTCTGCGGGTCGCACAGCAGCGCCTGCTGCACCGGCGTCACGCTGTCTGCGAGCTGCACGTCCTTGCCGTAGCCGGCCCAGTTGCGGCCTGACGCGCCGGTGATGTAGCCCTGTGCCGCCAGCGCCTCGACGCCGGGCAGGAAGGGCACCTGCGGCAGCTCGATGCGCGCGCGCAGCTTCGCGCCGAGCGCCATCTCGCGCGCATGGCCGAGCAGGCCGAAGCCGGTGACGTCGGTCAGCGCATGCACGCCGGCGATGTCGGCCAGCGCCTTGCCCGGCGTGTTCAGCTTCGTCGTGCTGGCGATCATCGCGTCATAGCCGGCCGCGTCGAGCGCGCCCTTCTTCAGCGCCGCCGACAGGATGCCGACACCGAGCGGCTTGCCGAGGATGAGCTTGTCGCCGGCCTTCGCGTCGGCATTGCGCTTGAGCTTCTTCGGATGTACGAGGCCCATCACGACCAGCCCGTAAATCGGCTCGACCGAATCGATCGTGTGGCCTCCGGCGACCGGTATGCCGGCCGCAGCACACACGGACTCGCCGCCGCGCAGAATCTGGCCGATGGTCTCGACCGGCAGTTTGTCGATCGGCATGCCGACCAGCGCCAGCGCCATGATCGGCGTGCCGCCCATCGCGTACACGTCCGAGATCGCGTTCGTCGCCGCGATGCGGCCGAAGTCGAAGGGATCGTCAACGATCGGCATGAAAAAGTCGGTGGTCGCGATCAGCGCCTGCTCGTCGTTCAGCTTGTAGACCGCGGCGTCGTCGGCAGTCTCGATGCCGACCAGCAGCTGCGGCGGCACCGCAAAGCCCTGCGACTGCTTCAGGATGTCCGACAGCAGTCCGGGGGCGATCTTGCAGCCGCAGCCGCCGCCGTGCGAGAAAGAAGTCAGCCGAAGTGCCTGTGTGTCGGGTGCGCCCATGGAAATCTCCTGCAAATGATCGAATGAATGAAATTATCGCCGATGCCGGCCAACGCTTGCGGCTGAAACGACAAGGGCTCCCGCAGGAGCCCTTGTTTATTGCATCAGCGAGGATTAGCCGCGGTTGCCGTCACGGCGCGAGTCGCTGCGCTGGCCGCGGTAGCCGCCGCCGTCGCGGTTGTAGCTGCCGCCTTCACGGTTGAAACCGCCGCCGCCTTCCTTGCGCGGCGCGCCCGGCTTGGAGAAGGTGCGCTGGCCCGGCTTGCCGCCGCCACCGCCGCCGCCGCCGGCCTTGCGGCCGTCGCCCGGACGCCAGCCCGGACGCGGACGGCTCGGCGCCGCGGCCTTCTTCGGCTCGAAGCCTTCGACTACGTCAACCGGGATCGACTGCTTGGTGAAACGCTCGATGCGCTTCACATGCACGCCTTCCGCATGATTGACCAGCGACACCGCGGTGCCGTTGCGGCCCGCGCGACCGGTACGGCCGATGCGGTGCACGTAATCTTCCGGGAATTTCGGCAGGTCGTAGTTGAACACGTGCGTGATGCCCGGCACGTCGATGCCGCGTGCAGCGACATCGGTGGCGACGAGCACGCGCAGCTGGCCGCGGCGCAGGCCGTTCAGCGTGCGGTTGCGCGCACCCTGGTTCATGTCGCCGTGCAGCGCAGCGGCTGCGAAGCCGGCGATGTTCAGGCGATCAGCGATGGTGTCGGCATCGCGCTTGGTCGCGGTGAACACCACGGCCTGATCCATCGACACGTCGCGCAGCAGGTGGTCGAGCAGGCGGTTCTTGTGCGACAGGTCGTCGACGAAGTGCACGCGCTGCTGGATGTTCTCGTGGCGGCTGGCCGAGCCGGTGATCTGGATCAGCTGCGGGTCTTTCGTGATGCGGCGGGCCATGTTGCCGACCATGCCGTCGAGCGTCGCCGAGAACAGCATGGTCTGGCGGGTCTCGGGGGTCTTGCTGATGATCAGCTCGATGTCATCGATGAAGCCCATGTCGAGCATGCGGTCGGCTTCGTCGAGCACCAGGATCTCGAGCTGCGAGAAATCGATCTTGCCCGATTCCATGTGGTCGATCAGGCGGCCCGGCGTCGCGACCAGGATCTCCGGATTGCGCGACAGCAGCTGCATCTGTTTCGGATACGGCATGCCGCCGAGGATGGACACGGCCTTCACGCGGCGCGTGTGGATGCTGTACTTGTCGGTTGCGGTGGTGACCTGCAGCGCGAGTTCGCGCGTCGGCGTCAGCACCAGCATCTTCGGCTGTGCCGGCGAGAAGCGCGGACGATCGCCGCGAGCGCGCGCAGCCTGTGCCTGCTGGTTCGGCGTCTTGCCCGGCTGCGGCTCGGACGGCGCGCTGGCAAACTTGTGCAGCGACGGCAGCATGAACGCGGCGGTCTTGCCCGAGCCGGTCTGCGAGGACACCAGCAGGTCGCGGCCTTCGATCGCGGCGGGGATGGCCTGCTGCTGCACCGGGGTCGGTTGCGTGTAGCCGGCGTCAGCCAGTGCCTTGATGATCTGCGGGTGCAGGCCGAGGGATTCAAATGTCATGAGTTTCTCTCAAAAGAGGTGCGCTGCCGGCAAAGGGCAGGGCAACGGCAATACAAAAGCAACGCGGACCAGCGAAACCAGCGACAACAACAGTTCAACGCGAAACCGATATCGGTTTCGAAAAAACTTGCCAGGAAGTGAACGGCACAAAAGCTTTGCGCCGGATAGGTGCTCAGTGGATCGGCACCAGGAGGCGGGAGGGCTTCAGGTAAATGCTGCTAACAACGGTATGCGGTGCAACCAGGCGCTGTTTGGTGCAGCGCGGCGCGAATTGTACAGGAATTTTGAAACCTGTGTTTGCCTCGTTTTAAGGGCAGGTCCCGGCGCGCGCCGGGACCGCGAGGTAATGCTTGCGATGCTTACTCTTCGTCGCCCATGCCGGCGACAATCTGCGAGAAGCCGCCGTCGACGTAGGTGATTTCACCGGTGATGCCGCCGGCCAGGTCCGACAGCAGGAAGGCCGACGCGTTGCCGACATCCTCGATCGTCACGTTGCGGCGCAGCGGCGCGTGGGTCTTCACGAAGTTCAGGATCTTGCCGAAGTCCTTGATGCCGGATGCGGCCAGCGTCTTGATCGGGCCGGCCGAGATGCCGTTGACGCGCGTGCCGCGCTTGCCGAGCGATTCGGCAAGGTAGCGCACGCTGGCTTCGAGCGAGGCCTTCGCCAGTCCCATCGTGTTGTAGTTCGGCAGTGCGCGCGCTGCGCCGAGGTAGGACAGCGTCAGCAGCGCCGAATTCGGCGCCAGCAGCGGCAGCGCGGCCTTCGCCATCGCAGCAAAACTGTAGGCGGAGATGTCGTGCGCAATGCGGAAGTTCTCGCGCGTCATGCCGTCGAGGAAATCGCCGGCGATTGCTTCGCGCGGCGCAAAGCCGATTGCATGCACGAAGCCGTCGAGCTGGCTCCACGACTTGCCGAGGTCGGCGAACAGCGCGTCGATCTGCTCGTCGCTGCCGACGTCGCAGTCGAACACCAGGCTGCTGTTGAATTCCCTGGCGAATTCGGTAATGCGGTCCTTGAAGCGCTCACCGACGTAGGTGAACGCCAGCTCGGCGCCTTCGCGGTGGCAGGCCTGCGCGATGCCGTAGGCGATCGAGCGGTTGGACAGCACGCCGGTGATCAGAATTTTTTTGCCTTGCAAGAATGCCATCGATGGACTCCCGATTGTTCTTCCTGCCGGGACCGTCCCGGCGAAACGCGCCATTGTAGGCCGTCCGGCATCCCGGGGGCAAATGGCGGCCATCGTTGCCGTCCGGCGCGACACGCACACAACACGGGCAGAAACCCGCTATCCTTGACGCGTTTTTTCGCTTCCCCACAAGGGTTCATGAAGAAATCCACCGTTCGCGCCGTCCTCGCCGCCACTGCCGCCTGCTTCGTTGCGCTCGCGCCCGCCGCGTGGGCCGCGCATGCGTTCTCGCTGTACGACACGCCGAAATATCCGCCCGATTTCCGTCATTTCGATTATCACAATCCGGACGCGCCCAAAGGCGGCGACCTGTATCTCGCCAACCCCGGCGCCGCCACCAGCTTCGACAAGTTCAATCCGTTCTCGATGAAGGGCGTTGCCGCCGCCGGCGTCGGCACGCTGATGTTCGAGTCGCTGGCGGTGGGTTCGGCCGACGAAGTCGCGACCATGTACGGCCTGCTGGCCAATGACATGGAGCTGGCGCCGGACCGCAAGGCGATGACGTTCCGGCTGCATCCGCAGGCGCGCTTCAACAATGGCGACCCGGTCACGGCGGATGACGTCAAATATTCGTTCGACACGCTGGTGGGCAAGGGCGCGCCGCAGTTCAAGATGATCTTCGCCGACGTGAAACAGGCGGTGGTGCTGGATCCGCGCACGATCCGCTTCGACTTCAGGACGGCCAACCGCGAGCTGCCGCTGATCGTCGGCGGCATGCCGGTGTTTTCGCGCAAGTGGGCGGCCGGCACGCCGTTCGACAAGATCCAGCTGGTGCCGCCGGTGGCCAGCGGCCCCTACCTGATCGAGCGCTATGACCTCGGCCGTTCGATCAGCTTCAAGCGCAATCCGGCCTACTGGGGCAACCAGCTGCCGGTGCGGCGCGGCTCGTACAACTTCGATCGCATCGTCTACCGTTTCTACAAGGATGACGTCGCCCGCCTCGAGGCCTTCATGGCAGGCGAGTTCGACGTGGTCGTCGAATATCGCGCGAAGAACTGGGCGCGGATGTACAAGGGACCGAAGTTCGACAAGGGCGAAATCATCAAGCGCACGCTGAAGCATTCGAACGGCGCCGGCATGCAGGCCTTCGTGATGAACCTGCGCCGCCCGCAGTTCCAGGATGCGCGCGTGCGGCAGGCGCTGGGGCTGGCGCTGGATTTCGAGTGGATGAACCGGCAGCTGTTCTACGGCCAGTATGTGCGCATCGATTCCTTCTTCAGCAATTCCGAACTGGCCGCGCGCGGCAAGCCGTCGGCCGCCGAACTGGCGCTGCTGGAGCCGCTGCGCGACCAGCTCGATCCCGCGGTGTTCGGCGAGGTGCCGGTGCCGCCACGCACGGACCCGCCTTCATCGCTGCGGGCGAACCTGCTGAAGGCGCGCGCGCTGCTGAAGGAGGCGGGCTGGGAGTACCGCGATGGCGCGCTGCGCAATGCCAGGGGCGAGCCGCTCACCTTCGAGATTCTTGACGACCAGTCGGCGCTGTCGCGCATCATCGCCGTGTATGTGCGCAACCTCGAGAAGCTCGGCATCCAGGTCCGGCAGCGCACCGCGGACTTCGCGCTGGTGCAGAAGCGGCTGGAGGAATTCGACTTCGACATGACCAGTCAGCGCTTCCCCGACGTGACCAGCCCGGGCAACGAGATGTTCGACATGCTCGGCTCGAAGGCGGCGGACGAGAAGGGCTCCAGCAATTACTGGGGACTGAAGGACCCGGTGGTCGACAAGCTGGTAACCGCGCTGGTGCAGGCGAACACGCGCGCAGAGCTGGTCGCCGCGTCGCGCGCGCTGGACCGCGTGCTGCTGCACAAGTACATCGTCGTGCCGCACTGGTATTCGTCGACGCACCGGGTGGCCTACCGCAACCGTTTCGGCATACCGGCGGTGATGCCGAAGTATTACCAGGCGGATCCGTATGTGATCTCCAGCTGGTGGCAGGTGAAGGCGCGGAAGGCGGATTGATTGCCATGGATCCCGCTGCCTGGCCCGTGCCCGGTTCGGGGCAGTCGGGAAGAAAGATGTCGCGATGAACGAAAGGTTTGAAAGACACTGGGTCCCGGCCCTGCTGGCCGCGCATCGGCGAATACGCCGATGCCGTTCAGCGGGCAGAGCGCATGCGCTCTGAAACCCCCGCTTCACCCTGCGCCGGGACGACGCTGTAGGGGCTGTCAGCTTCCGAAGCGTTACCCCGGCACAGGCCGGATCCCAGCGACCCTGACCCCGGAGCACAGAAAACGCACATGAACCTCTGGTCCTACATACTCAAACGTACGCTGCTGATGATCCCCACGCTGCTGGGCGTCGTCGCCATCACGTTCGCCGTGATCCAGTTCGTGCCCGGCGGTCCGGTCGAGCAGGCACTGATCGAACTGAAGAAGGGGCAGGTCGGCGCCGGTGAAGCGTCTGGCGGCGGCCGTTCCGAATACCGCGGCCGGCAGGGCGTCGATGCCGAACGCGTCGCCGAGATCAAGGCGCTGTACGGCTTCGACAAGCCGCCGATGGAGCGCTTCTGGCAGATGCTGAAAGGCTTCGCGAAATTCGACCTCGGCCAGAGCTTCTATCACCACATGGATGTGTGGGAGCTGGTGAAGTCCAAGCTGCCGGTGTCGATCTCGATCGGCCTGTGGACCTTCTTCCTCACCTATTTCATCTCGGTGCCGCTCGGCATTGCCAAGGCCGTGCGCGAGGGCAGCCGCTTCGACAACGTCACCAGCATGGCCGTGCTGGTCGGCTATTCGATCCCCGGCTTCGTGCTCGGCGTCGCCTTGCTGGTGCTGTTCGCCGGCTCCGGCTTCGTGCAATGGTTCCCGCTGCGCGGCCTGACCTCGGACGACTGGGAGACGCTGTCCTGGTTCGGCAAGCTGAAAGATTATCTGTGGCACATCACGCTGCCGGTCACCGCGTCGGTGGCGGGATCTTTCGCGGTGATGACGATGCTGACCAAGAACACGTTCCTCGAAGAGATCCGCAAACAGTACGTGATGACCGCGCGCGCCAAAGGCCTGTCCGAGCGCGCGGTGCTGTACAAGCATGTGTTCCGCAATGCGCTGATACCGCTGGTGACCGGTTTCCCGGCGGCCTTCATCGGTGCGTTCTTTGCCGGCAGCCTGCTGATCGAGACGCTGTTCTCGCTCGACGGCCTCGGCTTGCTGTCGTATGAATCGGTGGTGCGGCGCGATTATCCGGTGGTGCTCGGCACCTTGTACCTGTTCACGCTGATCGGGCTGGTGGTGAAGCTGATCGGCGACCTCTGCTACGTGTGGGCTGATCCGCGCGTGCAATTCGAAAGCCTCGCACGATGAAGACCGAGACCGCCGTTCAACTCGCGCCGTCGGTGTCGCCCGGCCGCCGCATCTGGCAACGCTTCCGCCAGAGCCGGCGCGGCTACTGGAGCCTGGTGCTCTTCGTCGTGCTGTTCGTGCTGAGCCTGTTCGCCGAAGTGCTGTCGAATGACCGCCCGCTGGTCGCGCGCTATGACGGCCAGCTGGTGTTCCCGATCGTGCGCGACTATTCGGAAAAGGAATTCGGCGGCGACTTCGATTCGCCGGCCGACTACCTCGACCCGTTCATCCGGCAGCAGTTCAGCAAGGACGGCAACTGGGCGATCTATCCGATCAACCATTACCGTTATGACACGCTGAACTATTTCGCCAAATCGCCGAACCCGGCGCCGCCGTCGGCCGACAACTGGCTCGGCACCGACGATCGCGGACGCGACGTGGTCGCGCGGCTGCTGTATGGCTTCCGCGTGTCCATCCTGTTCGGCCTCGCGCTGACCATCACCGGCGTGGCGCTCGGCGTGCTGGCCGGCGCCATCCAGGGCTATTTCGCCGGCCGCACCGACCTGCTGTTCCAGCGCTTCATGGAGATCTGGGGCTCGATGCCGGAGCTGTACCTGCTGATCATTTTCGCGTCCATCTTCGAGCCGAGCATCCTGCTGCTGCTGGTGCTGCTGTCACTGTTCGGCTGGATGGGGCTGTCCGACTATGTGCGCGCCGACTTCCTGCGCAACCGCAACCTCGACTATGTGCAGGCCGCGCGCGCGCTCGGCCTGTCGAACTGGCAGATCATCTGGCGCCATGTGCTGCCGAACAGCCTGACGCCGGTGGTCACTTTCCTGCCTTTCCGCATGAGCGCTTCCATCCTTGCACTGACCAGCCTCGACTTCCTCGGCCTCGGCGTGCCGCCGTCGACGCCCAGCCTCGGCGAACTGCTCGCGCAGGGCAAGAACAACCTGGACGCATGGTGGATCGCATTGTCGACCTTCATGGTGCTGACGGTGACGCTGCTGTTGCTGACCAACATAGGCGACGCGCTGCGCAACTCGCTGGACGTGCGGAGGAAGGCATGACGACGCTGTTGTCGGTAAAGGACCTGTCGGTGCGCTTCGGCGATGCGACCGTGGTCGATCAGGTCAGTTTCGAGATCCGCGCCGGCGAGAAATTCGCGCTGGTCGGCGAATCGGGTTCCGGCAAGACCGTCAGCGCGCTGCAGATGATGGGGCTGACGCCGGACGCCAGCGCCAGCGGCAGCATCCTGTTCGAGGGACGCGAGATCCTGAAAATGAGCGACGGCCAGCTGCGCGCGCTGCGCGGCAAGGACATCGCGATGATCTTCCAGGAGCCGATGACGGCGCTGAACCCGCTCTTCACGATAGGCAACCAGATCGCCGAAGTGCTGATGCTGCATGAAGGGCTGAATGCACGCGCGGCTGCGCTGCGTGCCGTCGAGTTGCTCGGGCAGACTGGCATACCGGAACCGGCGCGGCGCGCGCTGTCCTATCCGCACCAGCTGTCGGGCGGGCAGCGGCAGCGGGCCATGATCGCGATGGCGCTCGCCTGCAAGCCGAAGCTGCTGATCGCCGACGAGCCGACCACCGCGCTCGACGTGACGATACAGGTGCAGATTCTCGAGCTGCTGAAGCAGCTGCAGCGCGAGCACGGGATGGCAGTGCTGATGATCACGCACGACCTGAACCTGGTGAAGAGCTTCGCCGACCGCGTCGGCGTGATGCAGCGCGGCCGGCTGATCGAGACTGCTGACACCGCGACGCTGTTCTCGGCGCCGCAGCAGGACTACACGAAGCGCCTGCTGGCCAGCCATGCGAAGCGGATGGTGGCCGACGAGGTCGCGAATCCGCAGCCTCTGCTTGATGCGCAGGGCGTGCGCTGCCGTTTCTTCATCCGGCAAGGCTGGTTCAGCCAGCGCGAGTTCGTTGCTGTCGACCGGCTCGACCTGACACTGGCGCGCGGCGAGACGCTGGGCATCGTCGGCGAATCCGGTTCCGGCAAATCGACGCTGGGCATGGCGCTGCTGCGGCTGTCGGTCGCGCAGACCGACGGCAGCATACGCTTCGACGGCCAGCCGGTCAGCGAGATGGATTCGGCGCAGCTGCGGCCGCTGCGCGCAAAGATGCAGGTGGTGTTCCAGGATCCGTTCGCGTCGCTGTCGCCGCGCCGCACGGTCGAGCAGATCGTCAGCGAGGGACTGGCGCTGCACCAGCCGCAGCTGTCACAGGCGCAGCTGCGCGAGGCGGTCGCCGCCGGCCTGTCCGAAGTGGGGCTGTCGCCGGCGATGATGTCGCGCTACCCGCATGAATTCTCCGGCGGCCAGCGGCAGCGGATTGCGATCGCGCGCGCGCTGGTGCTGAAGCCGGCGCTGATCCTGCTCGACGAGCCGACCTCGTCGCTCGACGTGTCGGTGCAGTACCAGGTGCTGGAGCTGCTCGCATCGCTGCAGCAGAAGCATGGCATTGCCTACCTGTTCATCAGCCATGACCTTGCGGTGATACGCGCAATGGCGCACCGCGTGATCGTGATGAAGGACGGGAAAGTGGTCGAGGGCGGCACGGCGGCCGCGGTGCTGACGTCGCCGGCCGAGCCGTACACGCAAAGGCTGCTGGCGGCGGCGAACTTCAAGGCGGCATAGCCGGGGCGTCGGCCGCCGGCCGTTCGCCCGTGGGGAAACTCAGTCCTTGCGGTGAGAGCGCGGCGTGACTTTCTTGTGCTCGCGGGCAGGCGACGCTTCGGCGCGGGTGCGCGTGACGCGCTTGTCGGCCTTGCCGGTCCGGCCCGCGCCGGTCTCGGCCGCGGATTTCCTGCTGCCGACGGCCTTCGATTTCTTCGTCACCTTCACCTGCAGCGACAGCTGCTGGCCCGGCCGCAGCTTGTCGTTCTTCAGGTCGTTCCACTCGCGCACATCGGCCGCGCTGACGTTGTAGCGCTGCACGATGCTGGCCATCGTGTCGCGCTTGCCGACCTTCACCGAGATCTTCCGGCGCACTTCGTCCGGCTCGACCGCCAGCACCGCGTTGTCGGCAATTTCCTGGCCGATGTCGTGGTCAGCTTCGAGCGCGGGCTTGGGCACCAGCACCACCGAGCCTGCCTTCGGATGCATGTTCGGCGGGATCGCGTTGACTTCGCGGATCACCTGCGGCGTGGTCTTGAAGCGCGCGGCAATGACCTCGATGCGCTCGCGCGCTGCCGTCACCTTGTGCGCGGTCCAGCTGGAGAGCGTCTTGGTCCACTTCGACAGGTTCTCCTTGAACTTTTCTGCATTCAGCTGAGGCAGCAGGATGTGCGTGTTCGGGCTGCCGGTGATGACCGGGCGGTTGAACTGCGGGTTCAGCGCCTTGAATTCTTCCAGCGGGATCTCGGCCAGCTGCGCGGCCAGCTTCACGTCGATGTCGCGCGTCTTGTTGACCGACACGAAGTAGGGTTGATTCTCGACGGTCGGCAGCTTGATCCCGTACTGCATCGGCGCGGCAATGATGTTTTTCACCGCCTGCAGCTTCGGATAATAGTTGCGCGTCTCGGTCGGCATGTAGGCCGACAGGCTGTTGAAGTCAGTGCCGCGTCCGGCGGCCGTGGCTTTCGCGATCGCGCGCGACACCGAGCCTTCGCCCCAGTTGTATGCGGCCAGCGCCAGCTGCCAGTCGCCGAACATCCCGTACAGCTTTTGCAGGTAGTTCAGCGCCGCGTTGGTCGACGCGACGACATCGCGCCGTTCGTCGCGGAACATGTTCTGCTTCAGGTTGTAGTTGCGGCCGGTGCTCGGGATGAACTGCCACATGCCGGCCGCCTTGGCGGTCGAGTACGCCTGCGGATTGAAGGCGGATTCGATGAAGGGCAGCAGGGCCAGCTCCATCGGCATGTTGCGCTTCTCGAGCTCCTGCACCACGTGATACAGGTAGCGCGACGCGCGCTGCGTGGTGCGCTGGATGTAATCCGGCCGCGAGCTGTACCAGGTGATGTGCGTGGCGACCAGCGGATTGGTCAGGTCGGGAATGCCGAAGCCCTTGCGGATGCGCTCCCACAGGTCGAAATCCTCGATCGGCAATTCTTCGAACTGCGCATCGAATTCCGCCGGCCCGAGGTGCGGGCCGGTAAAGCCGCTCGCTTCCTCTTCCGGGTTGCCGTTGCCGGCCGCGGGAGAGATGCTGAGATCGACAGCCTGGGCCGCAGGCAGGGCCGTGCCCGCGAGCAGTGCGATGGTGAACAGCGTCTGGAGTCGTCGGGATTGCTGCATTGGCCTCGGGAGACGCACGGAGGCGGTGTCATTGCCACCCGTGCAAAATGAATTCGCGGAAGTTTAAGTAACAGGCGGAAAGGCCGTCAAGAAGATTTACATCGCGTTCTGCGATAGTTGGCAACTGTTTGCCTAGGATAAATGCAAATTGACAGCACTTTGTTATCGAAATACGTTTTTCCACTCGCGCAGCGCGGCAAAGGCGGCGATCGGGTCATCCTGCGACAGCCGGCCTTCGGCCTGCAGGGTGTTGATGACGCCCGGTTCGCGGTAGCGCAGGAAAGGGTTGGTCTGCTTCTCGATGCCCATGGTCGACGGCACGGTCGCCTCGCCGCGAGCGCGGCGCTGCTGCTCGCGTTCGAAGCGTTCGGCCAGCAAGCGGTTGTCCGGCTCGGCAGCGACCGCGAAACGCAGGTTGGACACCGTGTATTCGTGCGCGCAGTAGACGGCCGTATCGTCCGGCAGCGCCGCGAACTTGGCCAGCGACGTTGTCATTTGCTGCGGCGTGCCTTCGAACAGCCGGCCGCATCCGCCCGCAAACAGCGTGTCGCCGCAGAACAGCCAGCGCTGGCCGGCGGCCACATAGGCAATGTGCCCGGCGGTATGGCCCGGCACGTCCAGCACCGACAGCGTCAGCCCCAGCGACGGCAGCGTGACTTGCTGTCCTTCCGACAACGGCACGGTGACGCCGGCAATGCGCTCGGTCGCCGGCCCGTAGACCGGAATGTTGCGCCCCGCAAGCAGTGCGGCGACGCCGCCCGCGTGGTCAGCGTGGTGGTGAGTGAGTAGAATAGCGTCGAGTTTCAGGCTCAATGACGCCAGCGCCGCCTCGACAGGGGCGGCATCGCCCGGATCAACTACCGCCGCATGCTGCCCGTCATGGATCAGCCATAGGTAGTTGTCGGCGAATGCCGGGATCGCGGTGACTTGCAGGGGCTGTTTCGCTGACATGCGCATGGAACAAAACGTTTCTGAAAAATCGATTATATCCCTCGCACCATGGTTCGATACGCCGGCCGGCGCCTACGCACGCGCGTGGGAGCAGGCAAGGCTGGACGAACTGACCGCGGACATTTTTGGCTATAACGCGGTGCAGGTCGGCCTGCCGCAGGTCGATGCGCTGGCCGCGAACCGCATGCCGAACCGCTGGATCACGGATTCCGCCCTGCCGGCAGCCGACGGCCTCGCGCGGCAAGTGGTGGTGGTGCACGACTTTGCCGAGCTGCCTTTTGCAACGCAGAGCCTCGACCTGGTGGTGCTGCCGCATGTGCTCGAGTTCGCTGCCGAGCCGCACCAGGTCTTGCGCGAGGTCGAGCGCGTGCTGATTCCCGAAGGGCAGGTGATCATCTGCGGCTTCAATCCGGTCAGCATGTGGGGCATGCGACAGGCGGCAGGCCGCGTCACCGGCGCGCATTTCCTGCCGCTGCACGGCGAATTCATCAGCGTGCCGCGCCTGAAGGACTGGCTGAAGCTCCTGAACATGGAAATCAACCGCGGCCATTTCGGCTGCTACGCGCCGCCCTGCGCGACCGACAAATGGCTGCAGCGCTTTGCCTTCCTCGAGAAGGCCGGCAATCGCTGGTGGCCTTACCTCGGCGCGCTGTACATCGTGCAGGCGATCAAGCGCGTCAAGGGCATGCGGCTGGTCGGTCCCGCATGGCAGAAAAAAACGGCGACTGTGACCGGCGGCGTGCCGGTCGCGAACCGACTGAAGAACGCACAGGATACGAATGGAAAAAGTTGAGATTTATACCGACGGCGCCTGCAAGGGCAATCCCGGCCCCGGCGGCTGGGGCGCCTGGCTGCTCGCCGGCGAGCATCGCAAGGAGCTGTGCGGCGGCGAGATGAACACCACCAACAACCGGATGGAGCTGAAGGCCGTGATCGAGGCGCTGAACGCGCTCAAGCGGCCCTGCGAAATCATCGTGCATACCGACAGCCAGTATGTGCAGAAGGGCATCAGCGAGTGGCTGGCCGGCTGGAAAGCGAAAGGCTGGAAGACCGCCAGCAAGGCGCCGGTGAAGAACGTCGACCTGTGGCAGGCGCTTGACGAGGCGCGGCTGCGCCACAAGATCGAATGGCGCTGGGTGAAGGGCCATGCGGGCCACGAAGGCAACGAGAAGGCCGACGAGCTGGCCAATCGCGGCGTCGAAATCGCGCTGCGCGCCGCGCGCGCTGCCTGACCCTCCGACGGAAACTAGAACGATGCGACAGATTATCCTCGACACCGAAACCACCGGCCTGAATGCGAAGAGCGGCGACCGCATCATCGAGATCGGCTGCGTGGAGATGGTGAACCGCCGGCTGACCGGCAACAACTTCCACTACTACATCAACCCGGAGCGCGATTCCGATCCGGGCGCGCTGGCGGTGCACGGGCTGACGACCGAATTCCTGAGCGACAAGCCGAAGTTCGCCGAGATCGTCGACGAGCTGTGCGAGTTCGTGCGCGACGCCGAGCTCATCATCCACAACGCGCCTTTCGACCTCGGCTTCCTCGAGGCCGAGTTCGGCCGGCTCGGGCGGCCGCGCTTCGACAGCCATGTGCGCAAGGTGATCGACACGCTGGTGCAGGCGAAGGAGCTGTATCCGGGCAAGCGCAATTCGCTCGATGCGCTGTGCGAGCGCTATGGGGTGTCGAATGCGCACCGCACGCTGCACGGCGCGCTGCTGGACTCGGAGCTGCTGGCCGAGGTCTACCTTGCGATGACGCGAGGACAGGACAGCCTGACGATGGATTTGCAGGTCGATGCGGCCAATGGCGGCGCCGGTGGCGCCGCCGTCGCAATGGCCGAGATCCTCGTGCTGGCGCCGACCGAAGCGGAACTGGCCGCGCACGAGGCCCTGCTGCAGGGGCTGGACAAGGAGGCGAAGGGCGCGTGCCTGTGGCGCAAGCTGGCTGAAAATGCGAAAGAAGATATGGGTGTTTGACACTCGAAAAAACTGTGGCATAATCTCGCCTCTTTCGGGAGGTTAGCTCAGGGGTAGAGCGATCGCCTCACACGCGATAGGTCGCTGGTTCGAAGCCAGCACTTCCCACCACCGAATGAAAAAAGCCGACCAGCGATGGTCGGCTTTTTGTTTTGGGTCGGCGGTTTGTACCGGTTGGCGGTGCCCGCTGCGTCTCAGCGTGCGGCTTCCGTCTGCAGGCTCATCTTCAGCTTGCCTGTATCGAAGCCCTGGGCTTCCAGTCTCCGGATCATCGCCGCATAGGCATCCGGCGTGATGCGCGGCGTGCGCGACAGGATCCACAGGTACTCGCGCTTCGGCTCGCTGACCGCAGCCAGCTGATAGTCCGGATCGAGGTCGATCACCCAGTAGTCGCCCCAGACGAAGGGCAGGAAGCCGAGCCACGCCGGTGCGAAGCGCACTTTCAGTTGCGCAGCCTGCTCGCCGGTCGGCCGGGCGATGCCGACGGCCTCATCGATGCTGCCGTCGCCAAGGCGGCAGCGATTGGTCACCCGAATCCGCCGGTCAGGCAGCAGCTTGTAGTCCGCGCTGGTATCGGCGACGCATTTGCGCTGGAAACGGTTGGGGAACTTCGCGATCTCGTACCAGCGTCCCATGTAACGGGCGACGTCGAGTTCGGCAACGGACGCCAGCGGCGGCGGCTCGCCGGCCTGCGCGCCTGCCGACAGCAGCAGCGTGAACAGCAGCAGTGCTTGCAGCATCTTCATCGGTCGCGCGCGCATGCCTGGTCTCCGTCGAATGCTTCGCTTCAGCCGGCGCGCTTGCGCTGGATCGCTGCGCCCGGACGCAGCTTCTTCTGCCCGAACTTCTTCGCGATCGTCTTCAGCGGCGGCGTCTCGTCGCGCCGCGGACGGCGGGCCGGCGGCACGGCCGCGTCCGAACGCGGCACCAGGTGCTGCGGACCGTTGCCGATCAGGTCGCTGCGGCCCATGCGCTTGAGGCCTTCGCGCAGGATCTCCCAGTTCGCCGGATCGTGATAGCGCAGCAGCGCCTTGTGGAACTTGCGCACCTTCGCCAGCCGCGGCGTCTCGACGGTCTCGGAGTCTTTCGAGATCTTGTGCAGCGGGTTCTTGCGCGAGTGGTACATCGTGGTCGCCATCGCCATCGGCGTCGGCATGAAGGTCTGCACCTGGTCGAGGCGGAAGTCATTCTGCTTCAGCCACTGCGCGAGGTGCAGCATGTCGTCATCGGTCGTGCCCGGGTGCGCGGCGATGAAGTACGGGATCAGGTACTGCTCCTTGCCGGCTTCCTTCGAGTACTTGTCGAACAATTCCTTGAACTTGTAGTACGAGCCCATGCCGGGCTTCATCATCTTCGACAGCGGGCCGTCTTCCGAATGCTCGGGCGCGATCTTCAGCAGGCCGCCGACATGGTGCGTGACCAGTTCCTTCACATACTCGGGCGAGCGCACCGCGAGGTCGTAGCGCAGGCCGGAACCGATCAGGATCTTCTTCACGCCGGGAATCGCGCGCGCCTTGCGGTACAGGCGCACCAGCTTGCTGTGGTCGGTATTCAGGTTGCTGCAGATGGTCGGGTACACGCAGGACAGCCGACGGCAGCTCTCTTCGATCGCCTTGTCCTTGCAGGCGAGCCGGTACATGTTCGCGGTCGGTCCGCCGAGGTCGGAGATGGTGCCGGTGAAGCCCTTGGTCTTGTCGCGGATCAGTTCGATCTCGCGCAGGATCGACGGTTCGGAACGGCTCTGGATGATGCGGCCTTCATGCTCCGTAATGGAGCAGAAGGTACAGCCGCCGAAGCAGCCGCGCATGATGTTTACCGAAAAACGAATCATGTCCCATGCCGGGATCTTCGCGTTGCCGTAGGCCGGGTGCGGCGCGCGCGCATACGGCAGGTCATACACATAGTCCATCTCTTCCATCGCCAGCGGCAGCGGCGGCGGATTCAGCCAGACGTCGCGCTCGCCGTGCGCCTGCACCAGAGCGCGCGCATTGCCGGGGTTGGATTCGAGATGGAACACGCGCGACGCATGCGCATACGCGACCGGATCTTCCTTGACCGCCTCATAGGACGGCAGACGCACCACGCTGCGGCTGCGGATCTCCTTCTGCTGCGCGAGTCGTTCCTCGCGGGTCATCAGGCGGATCGGCGCGACGGTGGCTTCGGCCTTGCCGTCGGTGCCGCAGGCGGTGGGCTCCTTTTCCTTCATCTCGTAGGGGTTCACGTGCGGCTCGATGCGGCCCGGCGTATCGACGCGGGTGGAATCGACTTCGGTCCAGTCGTCGGCCGGCTTCCAGCCGCGCGGCGCCATGAATGCGGTGCCGCGCAGGTCGCGGATCGATTTCACCGGCTCGCCGGCGGCGAGGCGATGCGACAGCTCGAGCAGCGCGCGCTCGGCATTGCCGAACAACAGGATGTCGGCCTTCGAGTCGGTCAGCACCGAGCGGCGCACGGTGTCGGACCAGTAATCGAAATGCGCGATGCGGCGCAGGCTGGCCTCGATGCTGCCGATGATCACCGGCACGCCGGGGAAGGCTTCGCGCGCGCGCTGCGCATACACGGTCACGGTGCGGTCGGGACGCTTGTTCGGCTCGCCGTTCGGCGTGTAGGCATCTTCGGAGCGTGGCTTGCGGTCGGCGGTGTAGCGGTTGATCATGGAATCCATGTTCCCCGCGGTCACGCCGAAATACAAATTCGGTTTGCCGAGCGCGCGGAACGGCTCGGCCGACTGCCAGTCCGGCTGGCTGATGAGGCCGACGCGGAAGCCCTGCGATTCCAGCAGCCGCCCGATCAGCGCCATGCCGAAGCTCGGATGGTCGATGTAGGCGTCGCCGGTGACGAGGATGATGTCGCAGCTGTCCCAGCCGAGTTTCTCCATCTCCTTGCGCGTCATGGGCAGGAAGGGCGCCGGCTTCAGCCCGGGGCGGAAGCACGGATAGGAACGGAGGTTTTTCGGGGTGGGGGACATGGGCACTGCCGGTGGGCTGAAACAGGGCGACAGTATGCCAGTGTTGACGATTCGGCGTGCGCGGCCGGCCGCCGCGCGGCGGTCGCCGGCGGCAGCGGGGCTGTCAGAACGACAAGCTATTTGAACGGATTGTCGATGCTGTCGGTGGGGCGGAAGCTCAGCTGTGCCGGCAGGTCCGGCGCGGCCTGCAGGTGCGCGACCGCCGCGTCCAGCACCGCCTTGAGCTGCAGCGCGCGCGCCAGCCCGGCCTGGTCACGGGTGATCGACAGCGAGCCGTACAGCTCCAGCTGGTCGACCCGGTTCTCGATGGTCAGTTCGTCGATGGCGAGCGAATCGGTCTCGTTCTCGAACGGCTTGAGTGTGCTCATGCTTTCCTCCCTCGGTGGGCGCAGGCTTACCTGCGCGTGCGCAGCTTCGGTTGCGGCAGCGTCATTGCCTTCTGCTTCGCGGCGTCCGGCAGTTTGGGGAACAGGTTGATGCCGGTCTTCTGTTCCAGCTCGGCGATCGGTATTGCCTGATAGTCGCCGCTGTCGTCATTCGGTGCCAGCCACGCGGCGCCTTCGTTCGTGGCCGGGTCGACCACGGCCTTGAACACATGCGTCGGCACGAATACGCGGCCATTGATGCGCTCGATCCGGTCGCCCTCGAAGATCGGTCCGGTCACCACATACAGTTCGCCGCGCTGGTTGACCAGGTGGCGCGTCGCGCCCTCGATCGCTGCCCACAGCTGCTGGTTGTTGCGCCGGTTTTGCGGCACCACGTTCGCCAGCGAGAAGCTCTCATGCTGCGCCTGTCGCGTCGGCATGTCGGCCGCCGGCGCCATGTGGCCGCGGTCAAAGCCGGAACGCGCATAGTCGGCCAGTTCGGCGCCGTGTTTCGGCGGCAGCGTCGCTTCTGCATGGAAGCTGTCTTCGCGCGGCACCTCGCGCGCGGCGCGCAGGCTGTCGCGCGTCAGGTGTTCGGCCGACCACAGCGGCGTCTTCGACACGCCCGAATGCATCACCGAAAACGCCTCGAAACACAGGCCGACCGTGCTGGCCTGCAAAGCCTTGCGCGTGAATTCGGGCGGGGTTTTCTGGAAGAAATGCCGGTCGCAGCCGGTGGTCTGCGCCTGCGCCGTGACGGACAGCAGCAGGCCAAGCAGTACAACAACAATTTTTTTCATGGGTGGAGCGGTGAACGGAACTTGCGAATTCGAATGGATGGTGGAGATGAAGTTCCGGTCTCAAATCGAACAACGGTACAGAATTTTAATCCAGGGAAAAATTGAGCTTTATTTCAGCGCGTCAGTCAAAGGCTGAGGACGGCGAGGGTTCGGGCCAGGTGCGGTGTTGTCTTGCGCGCGGCTGCGGCGTTCGCTCCGCCATTTCCTTCCCAATGAAAGGAGAGCACCGTGGAATATCAGACGCGAACCAGTGAAGCCCCGTGGATGAACTGGCTGGCCGGCATGGCGATCGGCGCCCTGGCGATGTACATCGCTGACCCGTCCGAGGGGCGGCGACGGCGCGCGCTGTTGCAGGACAAGATGAGCAGCTATTCGGCGCGGACCCAGAAGATGGTGGGTGGCAAGGTGCGCGATGCGCGCAACCGGCTCAGCGGCTTGCAGGCTGAGGCGATGCGGATGATGTCGTCACGCCAGGCCAAGCCGATCGACAACCATGTGCTCGAGGCACGCGTGCGTTCACGTGTCGCCCGGGCGATGCCGCAACTCGCCGACTTGAGCGTCGATGCCGACGAGGGCATGGTCACGCTCAGCGGCCGTCTGCAGGCCGAGGAGGAAGGGCCGTTGCTCGAATTGGTCGAGGGCATTCCCGGCGTCGAGGCGGTGCGGTTTGGCGCTCAGCTCGATGACGAGGGCAGCGAGGGCGGCTGGATGCCGTCCGTGCTGGCAGGACGCAGCGCATGGTGGATGGCCGGTGCGGCTGGCGCCGGCCTGCTCGCCTGGTACGGCCTGACGCGGCGACAGCCGCTCGGACTGGTGGCCGCCGCCACCGGCCTTGGCCTGATGGCGCGCGGCGGTGCACGCGGACGCGCTGCAGCGATGGGTGAAGCGTCGGCGTCACAGGGCTTCGAGGCCGAGCGCACGATCGATATCGCCGCCTCGCCCGACAGCGTGTATGACGTCTGGAGCCGCTATGAGAATTTCCCGCATTTCATGTCGCATGTGATCGAGGTGCGCGACCTCGGCAACCAGCGCTCGCACTGGGTGGTGCAGGGGCCGGCCGGCAGCGAGGTCGAGTTCGATTCGGTGCTGACGGCAGCCGAGCGGCCACAGCGGCTCGCATGGCAGAGCGAGCCCGGCGCCGGTGTGCGCAGCGAGGGCACGGTGACGCTGACGCCGCAGGCCGGCGGCACGCGGGCGACCGTGCGCATGTCATGGCAGCCGCCGGCCGGTGCGGTCGGACAGGGGCTGGCGGTGCTGACCGGCGCCGATCCGGTCACGGCGCTCGATGACGACCTGCAAAGGATGAAACAGTTCATCGAACGCGGACTGCCCGCTCGCGCGGGTGGCAGCGCCACTGGCAGCGGGACGGTGCTGCACTGAATCAGCCGCCGGAACTTGGTTGACGGCCTTGCATCCAATCATGGCCGGCCGTTCCGGGACGTCCCACCATCACAGGAGCGACATCATGATGCAAGCAGAAGAAGTCCGGCAGCGCTTCAGCCAGATCGAGCAGACCATCCGTCAGGCCAGCCAGGCCTGCGAGCGTGCCGGCACCGGCGTGCCGATGGACCTGAAGAACTGCATCCAGCAACTGGACTCGCAATCCTCGCAGGCGCGCCAGCAACTGCAGCAGACCAGCGACGAACAGTCCATCATCGATTGCGTTGATCAGCTTGAAGAACTCGGCGACCAGGCCAAGGCGGCCTGTGAAAAACAGCAGGGCGTGGACCAGCAGGTGAAGCAGGCAGTCCTGCAGGCGCACCAGGAACTGAGCCAGCTGAAGCACCAGCTGCACTGAGTCGTACGGCGCGCAAGCGCACAGGTGCCGGGTTCACATGCAGCCCGGCACCTGCTTTGATTTATCATCTCCCGCCTCTGGAACACGATTAGCGGGAGACACGAATGACGGCAGAACCGCGGCTTCTGTGGAAGCCCAGCGCCGGGCGCATCGCCAACAGCCGACTGACCCATTACCTCGACTGGCTGGCGCGCGAGCGCCAGCATGCCTTCCTCGATTACCAGCAGCTCTGGCAATGGTCGATCGACGACCTCGAAGGTTTCTGGCTGTCGCTGTGGGAATACTTCGGCGTCAAACACTCGCAGCCTTTTGACGAAGTGCTGTCCACGCATGCGATGCCGGGCGCAAAATGGTTTACCGGCACCCGCCTGAACCTGGCCGAGCAGCTGTTCCGCTTCAATCTTGACGAAGCCAGCGCGGACAAGCCGGCCATCATCGCCGAGTCGGAACTGCGCGCGCCGGTCACGCTCAGCTGGCGTGAATTGCGCGAACAAGTGACGGCGGTGGCGAACGCGCTGCGCGCACTCGGCGTCGGCCCCGGCGACCGCGTGGTCGCCTACCTGCCGAACACGCCGGAAGCGGCGATCGCCTTCTATGCGTGCGCGAGCATCGGTGCGATCTGGTCGTCGTGCTCGCCCGACATGGGCAGCGCCAGCGTGCTCGACCGCTTCCGCCAGATCGATCCGAAGGTGCTGATTGCGGTCGATGGCTACCGTTACGGCGGCAAGGACTTCGACCGGCTCGAGGTCGTGCAGGCCATGCGCGCCGAGCTGAAGACCTTGCAGCAGACCGTGCTGTTCCCGTACCTGAACCGCGACGCATCGCTGCCGGGCGCGCTGCGCTGGGACGAACTGCTGTCCCATCCGGCCGCGCATGCCGGCCCGATCCGCTTCGAGCAGCTGCCGTTCGATCATCCGCTATGGATTTTGTATTCGTCAGGAACGACCGGCATGCCCAAGCCGATCGTGCACGGGCACGGCGGCAGCCTGCTGGAAGGACTGAAGGGCCATGCGCTGCAGCTCGACATCGGCGAGGACGACCGCTTCCACTGGTTCTCGACCACCGGCTGGATCATGTGGAACTCGCAGATCAAGGGGCTGCTGGTCGGCGCCACGATCTGCATCTATGACGGCAACCCCGGCTATCCCGACCTCGGCCGCCTGTGGCGCTTTGCGGAAGAGCATCGGCTGACCTTCATCGGCGCCGGCGCGGCCTTCTATGCGAACTGCATGAAGGCCGGCATCGTGCCGTCGCAGATTGCCGACCTGTCGTCGCTGCGCACGATAGGCTCGACCGGCTCACCGCTGGCCGAGGAAGCGTTCGACTGGGTTTATTCGCAGGTCAGGGAAGACGTGCTGCTGGCATCGATCAGCGGCGGTACCGACATCGCCGCCGCATTTGTCGGCGCCTGTCCGAACCTGCCGCTGTATGCGGGCGAGATTCAGTGCCGTGCGCTCGGCGTGGCGGTGCATGCGTTCGATGACAGCGGCAAGAGCCTGATCGACGAAGTCGGCGAACTGGTCGTCACCGAGCCGATGCCGTCGATGCCGCTGTATTTCTGGAATGACCCCGGCGACCAGCGCTATCTCGAGAGTTACTTCGACCATTACCCGGGCCTGTGGCGGCATGGCGACTGGATACGCATCACGCCGCGCGGCGGCGCGGTGATCTACGGCCGCTCCGACGCGACCATCAACCGGCACGGCATACGCATGGGCACGGCCGAGATTTACCGGGTGGTGGAGGATTTCGACGAGGTGCTCGACAGCCTCGTGGTCGACCTCGAATACCTCGGGCGCGAATCCTGGATGCCGTTGTTCGTCGTGCTGCGCGACGGCGTGGCGCTCGATGCGGAACTGGAGCAGCGCATCCGCGACCGCATCCGCACGCAACTGTCGGCGCGGCATGTGCCGAACGACGTGATAGCGGTTGAGCAGATTCCGCGCACGCTGACCGGCAAGAAGATGGAGCTGCCGATCAAGAAGCTGCTGCTCGGCACGCCGGTTGAAAAAGTCGCGAACCCGGACGCGATGGCCAATCCGTCGTCGTTGCAGTGGTTTGCCGCGTTTGCGGCGAAACGCAAGGCCGCCTGAGGCGGCGGGCAGGCCGGCGTCGGTGCGTCAGGCGCCGACGATCCAGCCTTCCAGCCCGTCATGCGGCGGCAGGCCGAAGTCATGCTCACGCCGCTGCCATGCCCATGCGGCCAGCAGCGCGCACAGCACCGCGTCGAGCAGGTCGCCGCTGCCGTCGTCGAGCAGTTGCCGACGAAACTGGCCGGCGTCCAGCGGCACCTGCTGCGGATAGTCGCCGGCTTCCAGCGCCCTGACGATCGCGGCCCGTGCCGCGTGCCGTTCCGGCGTCTGCATGGCCGGCGCATCGTTCTTGTACGACGCGCGCGTGATGCTGCGCGCGACCATCCCCGGATAGGCTTCCAGTGCAATGCGCGAGCGGTCGCCTTCATGCATGAACGGTATGTGTACGTTCGCGTCCAGCAGCAGCGGCGCGCCGGCGTGCAGCATCCAGGCGACCGGCGGGTTGACCCATTTCATCGGCGATGACGAGCCGGCCGGCAGGTCGCTGGCGCGATGGATGAACTTGCGCCCGGCCGGGCGCGCATTGCAGACGGACTGGAAAGTCTCGCGCAACTGCGGGCGCCCGATGCCGGCCACGTGGCGGATCAGCGCCGGCCAGTCGGTCGGCCAGCCGAGCAGCATGATCAGCTCGCGCGGGAAGGAAAAGGGGAAATCGAAGCCGCCGAGCCAGGGACCGGGCTGGCGCAGCCAGTCGGCAAAGGCGGCGAAGTCGTGCAGCGTGGTCAGCGCTTCGAGGCGGAAGCGGCCGCCGGCCAGGCGGCCGGTGGCGATGGTGATGCCTTTGCGGCGGCGCGGCGCCGACGTGAAGTCGACGCCGTGCAGCGTGATCGACGCGCCGTCAGTTGCCGCCATCCGGCAGCACGACGTTCACGTCCAGCACCTCGAGGTTGCCCTGCTTGTCGAGCGAAATCTTGATGTCCTCGGGATCGACATTCACGTACTTCGAGATCACCTGGATCAGCTCGCGGTGCAGCGCCGGCATGAAGTCCGGCCCGGTGGTGATGTGGCGCTCGCGCGCGATGATGATCTGCAGCCGTTCTTTTGCGGTGCTGGCCGACTGCTTCTTGTTATTGAACAGGAAGGAGAAGATATCCATCTCATTTGCCTCCGAAGATGCGTGCCAGCAGTCCGGGTTTCTCGTATTCGGCGAAGCGCAGCGGGCGCTCCTCGCCGAGGAAGCGTCCGACCACGTCCTTGTAGGCCTCGGACACGTCGCTGCCGGCGATGTGGATCGCGGGCGATCCCTGGTTCGACGCATGCAGCACCGACTCCGACTCGGGGATGATGCCCAGCAGCGGAATGCGCAGGATTTCCTGCACGTCTTCGTACGACAGCATCTCGCCGGCCTCGACGCGCTTGGGCGAATAGCGGGTGATCAGCAGGTGCTCTTTCACCGGCTCGCTGCCGTTCTGCGCGCGCCGCGACTTGGCCTGGATGATGCCGAGGATGCGGTCCGAGTCGCGCACCGACGAGACTTCCGGGTTGGTCACGATGATTGCCTCATCGGCGAAGGTCAGCGCCATCACCGCACCGCGCTCGATGCCGGCCGGCGAGTCGCAGATGATGTATTCGAAGCCCATCGTCTTCAGTTCTTCGAGGATGCGCTCGACGCCGTCCTCGGTCAATGCGTCCTTGTCGCGCGTCTGCGAGGCGGGCAGCACATACAGGTTGTCGCAGTGCTTGTCCTTGATCAGCGCCTGCGTCAGGCTGGCCTCGCGATGGATCACGTTGATCATGTCGAAGACGACGCGGCGCTCGCAGCCCATGATCAGGTCAAGGTTGCGCAGGCCGACGTCGAAGTCGATCACCGCGGTCTTGTGGCCGCGCAGCGCGAGGCCCGACGCGACGCTCGCGCTGGAGGTGGTTTTGCCTACGCCGCCCTTGCCGGACGTCACGACGATGATTTTTGTCACGAGGAACTCCTTGGTTGAGTCTGTCTTGTCTGTCGGTTGGGTTGGTGTCGGACCGGCTATTTCGCCGCGATCGCGCGGGTCTCGAGCTTGTCGTCTTTCAGCAGTACTTGCGCCGGCTGGCCTGCCATCTCCTTCGGCCAGCCTTCGTCGAAGGTGCGGTACACGCCGGCAATGGATACCAGCTCCGCCGCCATCGCCAGCGAAAAAATGCGTGCTTCGGCGTTCCCGGAAGCGCCCGCGAGCGCGCGGCCGCGCAGCGGCGCATACACATGGATGCTGCCGTCGGCGATCACTTCCGCGCCGGGGTTCACGGTGGCCGTCACGATCAGGTCGCTGCCGCGCGCATAAATGCGCTGGCCGCTGCGCACCGGCAGGTCGATGACCATTGCCGTAGCCGCTGCAGCGGGGGCGGGAGCGGGGACTGCCGGGGCTGGCACGGGAGCCGGAGCGGGAGCAGGTGCCGGTGCCGCGGCCTTCGGCGCGGCCTCCGGCTGGCGCGGCTGCTCCATCCGGTCGATCGCGAGCCCGTGCGCGCGCAGTTCGTCTTCCAGCGCTGCCGGCGCATTGCGCACCGCGACCGGATTCAGCCGGTGATTGCGGAACAGCGCGATCAGGCTCGCCCAGTCAATGCTGCCCGGCGCGGGCGCAGTCGGCAGGTTGGCCAGGTCGAGCAGCGTGAATTCGTCTTCGAAATAGTCCGGGGTGCCGCCGGTAATTTGTGCGAGTGCGGCGGACACTTTGGCCTGGTCGGTGTCGCCGAGCAGCGCGGCGACAGCGACCACGGTCGAAATCTTGAGCTCCAGGGGCTTCCTGGCTTGGTTGTTTGACATACGGTCCCGGGTGATGACGACGGCGCGGCGCCCTGTCCGGGGCACCGGGGCAAGGCAGTGCTTGCGGCGCCGTATTATACCCATGTCCCCCAGGCAAATTGAGCTTCCCGAGCCTGTGTCGCCCGCGCATTTTTGCGGCGCCGGCCTGTCGCTGGCTACCGCGTTTGCGGCGACCCGTTCGCGCAGGCAGAATTCGCGGCAAGCGCGTTTGTGATCGCTCAAGGCTTGCCTGGTATCGGATGACAAACTGGATTGGATGAGCGGGATGCGACCGATTCAAACGATCAAGGAGTCGATGATGCGAAGAACCCAGCAGCACAACCCGGTGGTGGACATGATGCAGTACCAGCTGGATGCGTCCATCCATCTTGCCGACGCCGTGTTTTCGGGAACGGAAAAGATCGACCGCGCGATGCTGGATGTGACACATCACGCGGTTGACGGGCAGCTGAAGCTGGTGCGCGCCGTGGCCGACATGCGTGATCCGGCGAAGCTGGCCGACCTGCAGGTGGCCATCGCCGCCCGTCCCGAAAAGACCATGCATTGCCATCAGCAGATCCTGGCGGCGCTGGTCGAGATGCAGGCCGAGTTCGGCAAGTCGGTCCGAAATTACATGGATCGCCTGAGCCAGAGCGCCGCCGAACAGGCCGGCGAGGCGGGCGAGCAGATAGCCGCCGGCGCGACCGGCCAGTCCGATGCAATGCTGAATCCGTTTACCGGGATGATGTCGGTCTGGGAGCAGGCCTTTCGCGAGGCCAGCAGGATGGCGAACCAGAACATGCTGCTGGCGCGCTCCGGCGTCGAGAGCGCCACCAATGCAGCGCGGGAAGTGGTGAGCAAATCGATGGAAGGCGTTGACCTGGGGTCGAATGGCCATGCCCACCATGGCCACAAGGGGCGCGCCGGGCGGCACAAGTAGGCACAGACCGCAGTTCGCGCGCTGCAAAAAACAAACGGGATCGTTTCAGCGATCCCGTTCGTGTGGAGCGGCAGTAAATTGAGAAAGCGCGCAGTGACCTGACCGCCGCTCCGGGCCGGCCAGGTGATTCGGACGAGTCAGGCAGCGACGCTGGGAAGGTCCTTGTCGGTGTCGGCCTGCGCGGACTGCGCCGCTTGTGCGGCTGCTTCGCGAGAACGGCGGCTGGCTGCCTTCGAACGCGAACTGGACGGCGGCAGTCGGCGCAATGTACGCAGCGCATCAAGATCCTTGATGCCGATCGAACGCTGGTCGACGCTGATCAGCCCGATTTCATTGAAGGCCGACAGCGTGCGGCTGACCGTCTCGAGCGTGAGCCCGAGGTAACTGCCGATTTCATGCCGCGTCATGCGCAGGTTGAACAGCTTGCTCGAATAGCCCATTTCGGCAAAGCGCTCCGACAGCGACACGAGGAAGCGCGCGACGCGCGCTTCAGCCGACAGCGCGCCGAGCATGCTCACCATCGCCTGCTCGCGCACCAGTTCCCGGCTCATCACGCTGTACATCGCATGTTCGAGCTCGACATACGTGCGGCCGAGCTGGGTGAATTTCTTGAAGGGCAGCAGGATCAGGTCGCAGTTGGACAGCGCGACGGCTTCGGACGCATAGCGACGTGTGTGGATGCCGTCGACGCCGAACAGGTCGCCCTTCATCGGGAAGCTCAGCACTTGCTCATTGCCGAATTCGTCGATCAGCACGGTCTTCAGGAAACCCGAGTGGACGATGAACAGCGTGTCGAACGGCTGGCCGATCGTGTGGATGCGCTGGCCCGTCTTGAACTGCACATGCTGGAAGAGGAATTCTTCGTCATTCACCGACGGTGCGGAGGGGATGCGCAGCAGGTCGCACAATTCCTTCAGGTTGGACCATAGCTTTCCCTGCCGTTGCCAGCCGGCTTCCGATGCCGCCGCCGACAGGGCGGGGGCCGCGGATTCGTTGTGCAACTCGGAAGTATGGGTGGATGTCATGGTCATCTCCTGTTTTAAAGGCTGGAACGATTCAGCATCGAACCGGCGATGTCTTGCTCCCTTCGTCGTGCCGCACTGCGCCACGCACTGCGCCAGGTAGTGGCGGCTGCCAGGATCTGGCCTGGCCGGGGACGGGACATCGCGCTGCCGGATTCGTGCCGATGGATCGGTTGCGCTTCATCGCGATTTACTGCGCTTGCTGCATGTCACTCTCACTGCGCTGCTAGTATCTCGGCTCGGGTTTTCCAAAGCTATCGGGGCACCCTGAATGCATCCGGAGCACGAGCCGAGATTTCTTAAGGCCTTTCCTAGCATTGCTTTCTCCTCTCGCTACGGGAACTGCGCGCGCTCAAGTCAAGGCTTGAACTTGTCCAGCAGTCCCTGTGCCACCGCGTACTGCACCAGCTCGGCGAGCGATGGCGTGCCGAGCTTTTCCAGGATGTGCGCCTTGTGCGTGCTGACGGTCTTGACCGACAGGTGCAGCACTTCGGCAATGTCCGTGACGGACTTGCCCGTCACGAGCATGTTGAAAACTTCAAACTCGCGGTTGGTCAGTGTTTTGTGCGGCACATCGTCGCGTGTCGGCATCGCGTCCATCGCCAGTTGCTCGGCGACTTCCATGCTGATGTACGGACGACCGGAGCGCACCTTGCGAATGGCGTTGACCAGATCGGTGCCCGCGCTTTCCTTCGTGATGTAGCCGTGGGCGCCGAGGCGGATCGCGCGTGCCGCATACTGATCTTCGTCATGCATGGTCAGCACCAGCAACGCGATGTCCGGCGCCTCTTGCTTGATCTGCTTGATCAGGTCCATTCCGCTCCTTCCCGGCATCGACAGGTCCATGACCAGCACATCGAAACCGCCCTTGCGCACCTGGGCCAGCACTTCGAACCCGTCAGTCGCTTCGCCGCACACCTCGATGTCTTCCGCCTTGCTGAGGATGTATTTCAATCCCTCCCGCATCAGCGCATGGTCATCTGCCAGAACCACCCGGATCATTCGTCCTGCCCCGGAACGCCAGAGGTCCGGGCCATCCCGCACGGCCGCTCAGACATTGCGACCGCTCTCATGCTGCAGCTTGAAACAGATCAATCTTTTCCGCATCACGATTTCCTCTTAGTAACAAAATAGCAACATTCTTGGTAAATGTAGCAGCTTTTCACCAAGCGACCTATATGATTTGGATCAAATTTCGCCGGTTGAATCGAATTTCATGCTTGTCGAATTCGATTTATTCCTTGGGGTTAATTAATCCGTTCCCTGCAATTAACTAAATCATTTCCCCGAAGGAAAATCGGGAAAGGGAAGCGGCATTCGCCGCGCGTAGTGGCCGACTGCTAGACTGTGCGCTTTGCAATCAATCAACGCATTTGCGCCGACGCAGACAATGGAAATCAAGCCGGGAGAGATAGGGCACATCATTCAGCTGGCGATCGCGCCGGTGTTCCTGCTGACGGGCGTCGGCACCAACATGCTGGTGCTGACGAACCGGCTGGCCCGCATCATCGACCGCACGCGGCTGCTGGAAGAAAACCTCGACGACAGCGCCGGCCTCGCGGAAGACCGCGATGTGCTGTACCGCGCCGAGCTGGAAGTGCTGTTCCAGCGCGCGCGCAAGATCAACCGCGCGATCTTCCTGTCAACCAGTTGTGCGTTGCTGATCTGCATGGTCGTCGCGGCGCTGTTTGTCACCGACGCGCTCGACCTGCGACTTGCTTCAGTGATCGCAGGGATGTTCGTGCTGGCGATGATTGCGCTGACGGGCAGCTTTGTTTACCTGCTCAGGGAAGTGCTGCTGGCGACTAATTTCATGAACAGCCAGCAGCAACGGTATCGGACGGAACGTGAACCGAACGCCTGAGACGGCGTGACGGCTGCGGCCGGCGATCGGCGATCGGCAGCGCATGATGCTGCCGGCCGGCCGACGCAAGCTCAGGCCGAGGCGATCAGCTCGCAGCTGGCCTTGAACAGCGGATGCGACGGATCGCCGAATGCGTCGCAGATGGTCAGGTGATTGAAGCCCTGCAGCGGTACCTCGTTGCGGAAGCTGCCTTGCCACGAGGAGGCGATCAGCGCGGTCTGCCGCTTGAACTCTTCCGATTCGAGGTCGCCGACCGCAGTGATGAACGGCGCCGGATGCGCCTGCGGCATGCGCGCCGGCGACAGCTTCAGCGCGCTGTCGGCATCGAGCTTCAGGTCGACGTTCACGAAGTCGGCGTGGCAGACGGGATCGAGGTCATACAGGCCCGACATCAGCACGCCGCCCTTGACCAGCGCCGCCGGCAGGTCCGGCGCGTGCGCCGGCCATTGGGCCGCCAGCATCATGGCGGCGAGATGGCCGCCGGCCGAATGCCCGGCGATGACGATCCGGTTGCGGTCGAATTCCAGCGCGTCGGCATTGCGGTAAAGCCAGGCAAGGGCATGCACCTGCTGCCGCGTGATTTCCTCGACCGATGCGTCCGGCGCCAGCGTGTAGTTGGTCAGCGCGACGTTGAAGCCGGCCTGCCGGTACGCGGGGACGATGAACGTGAAATCCGACTTGTCGAGCGAGCGCCACCAGCCGCCGTGGATGAACACCAGCAGCGGCGCGCCGGCGCGGCGGGCTGGATAGAAATCCAGTCTTTCCTTCGCAGCCGTGCCGAACGGCAGGTCGAGCAGGCCCGCGTGCGTGCGGCGGACCAGCGCCGAGTCTTTCTGCCAGCGAGTGAAGATCTGCGGGTGGTCGGGGATGCCGGCGCGCGCGTTGTACTGCTCGGTGTAGTAGTCGCTCAGGGATTGCCGGCCGTTGGCCGGGCTGCGGTTCGGGCTGCGCATGCGCGGGTTCCTCGCTTGTGGATTGTTATGGCTTGCGGTGCGCGACAGTGTAGCCGTTCGCCACGCCCCGCGGTAGCGGCGCCGGGGGCAGTGGCCACAGGTCCGCCACATTGACGGCCTGTCATCGGTTCGCCTACACTGCGGGTGTTTTGGTGCCCGCCCGTCGGTCTCGACGGGCAGTTAAACGGGAAACACGGAACCACGCCGACCTACCGGTCGCCGGCCAACGTGTGCTGCCCCCGCAACGGTAAGCAAGCGCATGACACCCGTCATGCTGTCCACCCTCCAATCGCCACTGTGCCTGCGCATGGGAAGGCGCGGTGGATACGCTTGTCAGCCCGGATACCGGCCAGAACAGGTGGGAGAGGCGAACGGGATGGATTCGCCGGTCATCCGGTCCGGGCGTAGGCGCCTGGTCCTCATCGGTTCGCGCTCCTGTTCGAATTTCGCCTGCGGGGAAGCTGGCGAAAGAATCATTGCCCTCAAATCCATGTCCTATCGCTTTAATCCGCGGCGCGGAGCGCCCGTGCTGGCCGCATTGCCGGCGCTGCTGTGCTCGGCTTTCGCCGGCGCACAATCGAAAGAAACGTCGAACGACATCTCGCTGCTGCCGCAAGTCGTCGTCACTGCCAACCGCTACGAGCAGGAGCTGCAGTCCATTCCCGGGTACGTCACCGTGATCTCCCGCGAGCAGATGGAAGCCGCGAATGTCAGCACCATCAATGAGGCGGTCAGCCGTCTCGGCGGCATCGCCACACGCACCAGCCTCACCGGTGGCAATGAGCTGACCATCGACCCGATGGGCTTTGGCGATACGGCCGGCTCGAACACCCTGATCCTGATCGACGGCATGCCCGTTCGCGAAGGCGACATGACCGAAGTCCGCCTGTCGGGCATTCCGGTGGAGAGCGTCGAGCGCATCGAGGTCCAGCGCAGCTCCGGCGGCGTGCTGTACGGCGGCGGCGCCACCGCAGGCGTGATCAACATCATCACCCGCGCATCCGGCAAGGATGCGCGGGCAGCGACGTCGGGCAGCGTGTATGCGGGCGTCGGCTCGTTCGGCACGCGCGAATACCGTGTCAATGGTCGCTATGTGAAAGACGGGCTGGATCTGTCGATTGCGGCGACCGATCGCGATTCCGACGGCTTCCGCCGGCATTCGGCCAGCAATGACCGCGGCCTGCTGCTGACCGCGAAGTATGCGGCCAGCTTCGCGCGCTTCGGCTTCAGCGTCAGTTCCGAAGACAATTTCGCGCAGACGCCCGGTTCGCTGACGCTGGACGAGTACCGAGCCGATCGCCGGATGGCGCAGCCTTCGTCGGTCGCGAACAATACGCGCGCCAATATCGAGTCCACCCGCGTGTCGGCCTTCGCCGAGACGGACCTGGCCGGCATCCAGTGGCGCATCGACGCCAGCACGCGCCGCCGTGACCTCGACGCTGTCGCCGTGATGGGCGGCTTCCCGGTGCCGATGCAGTACCGCGGCGATGACCAGTTCGTCGGCCTTAGTGGCCAGCGTGTCGATGACGTCGCGATCGGCCGCAACCGCGTGGTGTTCGGCGTCGAGCATTCCGACTGGTCGCAGCAGCGCCGTTA
>CAYZXP010000013.1:0-21115 GCA_964482415.1 uncultured Bifidobacterium sp.
GTGAACCAGCCGGCGGATCGCAGGCAGCCCTTCCGCGCCTTCCTGCGCAGCTACGTCGTGGGGACGCACCTGAAATATTTTGCCCGCCGCTGGCAGCTGATTTCGCTGGCGCCGCAATCGCTCGAGCGCCGTCGGCTGGGCACGGAATCCTGGGCGACCGAACTCGACCGCATCTGTCCGATCATTCTCGAAGAAGAGAAGCGGCATCAGCGCAATGCGAAGGTGCTGCCGGTGCATGGCAGCGAGGGCGGCAGTACGGGTTCGCTGCTGTACCAGCGTCCGTCACTGACGTCGTTGCCGCCGTTGCCGCCGACCGTCAGCGGCCATCCGCCCGCGCCGGCTACGCCCGCCACGCCGCTGGTGGCGGCAACCGGCGACTTGCAAGGCATGACCTTGCCGCGTCAGCAGGTGCAGGGCCAACCCATCGCGGCATCGTTGCATGAGATTTCCGACGTGCCGCCGGATGAACCCGCGCCGGCGCGCACACGGGTGACCGCGCACGTCACGACCAACTATTCGATGATTTTCCCAGAGCTGCAGATGGGCAGCCTGCTGGCCGACTGGCCGCAGTCCGCGGTGTCGTCCGCTGCAGACGATCCGCCGCAGGCGTTCCCGGTCGTCTCGTCCGGCAGGGCCATCGAACCGTCGGGAAGCTCGCTCGGCTCGCTGATCGAGATCGTGAGAAAGTTCGACGAAACGCCGGGCATCACCTACAGCTCGCTGGCCTTGCCGACCACCGGCAGCGAAGCCGCAAGCCTCAGCCGGGTGGCGACCCTGTCCGCCACACAACTGTCCGGCGTGCCCGACGTGTCGCAAACCGAGGTGCTGTCCAGCAGCGAGTCGAGCGCTGGGGCCGGCAGCATGCGTCCGGTCGACGAGAACCAGTAACAGGCGCTCGCTGAGCCCGCAGGCCGGCGCGTTGCCACGACGCGCCGGCATATAATCGCGGGATGCAAAATCTCCTGCACAACCTCAATCCCGAGCAGCTCGCCGCCGTCACCCTTCCGTCTCAGCCTGCACTGATCCTTGCGGGCGCGGGCTCCGGCAAGACGCGCGTGCTGACCACGCGGATCGCGTGGCTGATCCAGACGGGGCAGGTGTCGCCGGCCGGCATACTGGCCGTCACCTTCACGAACAAGGCGGCGAAGGAAATGCTCGCGCGCCTTTCCACGATGTTGCCCATCAATACGCGCGGCATGTGGATCGGCACCTTCCACGGCTTGTGCAACCGGCTGCTGCGCGCGCACTACCGCGACGCCGCCTTGCCGCAGACTTTCCAGATCCTCGACTCCGCCGACCAGCTGTCGGCGATCAAGCGGCTGCTGAAGCGCCTGAACGTCGACGACGAAAAGTTTCCGCCGAAGCAGCTGATGTACTTCATCAACAGTGCAAAGGACCAGGGCTTGCGTGCCGATGCAGTCGAAGCCGGCGATGACTTCACCCGCAAGCTGGTCGAGCTGTATTCGGCCTATGACGAGCAGTGCCAGCGCGAGGGCGTCGTCGATTTCGCCGAACTGCTGTTGCGCAGCTATGAGCTGCTGTCGCGCAACCAGCCGTTGCGCGAGCATTATCAGGCGCGCTTCCGTCATATCCTGGTCGACGAATTTCAGGACACTAACGACCTGCAGTACAAGTGGCTGAAGCTGATGGCCGGCGAGCACAATGCGGTGTTCGCGGTCGGCGATGATGATCAGAGCATTTACGCATTCCGCGGCGCGAACGTCGGCAACATGGCCGCGTTCGAGCGCGAGTTCCGCGTGCAGAACCTGATCAAGCTCGAGCAGAACTATCGTTCGCATGGCCACATCCTCGACTCGGCCAACGTGCTGATCTCGCACAACACGCGCCGGCTCGGCAAGAACCTGCGCACCGACGCCGGTCATGGCGAGCAGGTGCGTGTGTACGAGGCATCGAGCGACCTGCAGGAAGCGCAGTGGCTGATCGAAGAGACCAAGAACCTGATCGCCGAAGGCTGGCTGCGCAGCGAGATCGCGATGTTGTATCGGTCGAATGCGCAGTCGCGCGTGATCGAGCATGCGCTGTTCACGGCCGGTCTGCCGTATCGCGTGTACGGCGGCCAGCGCTTCTTCGAGCGTGCCGAGATCAAGCACGGCATCGCCTACCTGCAGCTGATCGACAATCCGCATAACGATTCGGCCTTCCTGCGCGTGGTGAATTTCCCGACCCGCGGCATCGGCGCACGCAGCATCGAGCAGCTGCAGGACGCGGCCCGGCAGTTCGGCATCTCGCTATACGCGGCGGTGCCGCATGTGGCCGGCAAGGCCGGCTCGGTGCTTGGCAGTTTCGTGAAGCTGATCGAGGGCCTGCGCTTCGAGACGCAGCAGCTGCCGCTGCCGGAGATGGTGCAGGTGATGCTCGACAAGAGCGGTCTGATCCAGCACTACCAGACCGAGAAGGAAGGCGCGGACCGCATCGAGAACCTCGAGCAGCTGGTCGCCGCGGCCACCGTGTTCGTGTCGGAAGAAGGTTTCGGCATGGACGCGCCGGCGCTGCTCGGGCCGCAGGCGCAGCCGGCGGCGGCAATGCTGGTGACCGGCGACGGCACCGAGCTGATCGATGCGGATGCGCCGCTGGTGACGGTGATGTCGCCGCTGTCGGCCTTCCTGTCGCATGCGTCGCTGGAGGCCGGCGACAACCAGGCGCAGGCCGGGCAGGATGCGATCCAGCTGATGACGGTGCATTCGGCAAAAGGTCTGGAATTCGATGCGGTATTCATCACCGGTCTCGAAGAGGGGCTGTTCCCGCACGAGAACAGCGAGCAGGCCGATGACGGCGTCGAGGAAGAGCGGCGCCTGATGTACGTGGCGATCACGCGTGCGCGCAAGCGGCTGTACATGAGCTTTGCGCAGACGCGCATGCTGCACGGCCAGACGCGCTACAACATGAAGTCGCGCTTCTTCGATGAGCTGCCCGAGGAGAGCCTGAAGTGGCTGTCGCCGAAGGTGCAGTCGCACTGGTTCGGCCAGCCGCAGCAGAAGGCGGCGTGGGTCGATTCGCCGGAGGCCGGCAGCAACCAGATCGCGCAAAAGATGAACCGCGATGTCGGCTGGCGCATTGGCGAAAGCGTTCGCCATGCGAAGTTTGGCGAGGGCGTGATCGTCAACATCGAGGGCAGCGGTACGCAGGCGCGCGCGCACATCAACTTCGGGCGCAACGGCATGAAGCTGCTGGATCTGGGGATTGCGAAGCTGGAGCGGGTGGGCTAGCCGGATAGCACCTTCCGCCGCCTGAAGTCAGTGAATCAGGCATGCCAGGTCAAAGAACCCGGGGCCATGAAGGGTGCGACGACGTGCGCGACGCCGGGGCGGTGGCTGGAGCGACGAGTTTCGATCTCACGGCGGTTAAACGTCATCCCATGGCAAGCCGGGGCCCGTCGTCGCGCTCCTCACGAATGGCGTCTGGGGTTCAGCGACGCTGGATCCCGGCCTGCGCCGGGATGACGACTTAAAAGGCGTCGGCTTCAACGTCGTTGTCCCGGCGCAGGCCGGAACCCAGTGTGTCTTCAGGCCGGGTGTTCGCAACGCTCCGCTGCCACCCTGCAGTCCGGTGTCAGCCTGCGCGCTTGCCTACTCATCCCACTCGTCAGCGTCCTTGGCGGACTTCGCCGGATCCGGATCGCCATTGGCCATGCGCATTGACGCGAATTTCTTCTGCATGATCGAGGTCAGGTCATCCGCACCAGTGGGCGGGGGCTTCCTGCCAGCTTCCCGCAATGCCGGATCATCTGCCGTTTTTTTCAGGCCTTGCCGCGCCTGTTGAAGTGCTTCCGCGCCGACGGGCCCTGCCGCGGAGGGCGTGGTGGCAGGCTTTTCAATCAGTGTTTTTGTCAGCGGCGGCGCAGGTGGTGCCTCGTCGATCCCGTCTTTTGCAGGCAGGGGCGGTGCAGGCGGCGCCTCCATCTGGATTTCCGCGGGTAGCGGTGGCGCAGGCGGAATCGGGTCTTGCGGCACCTGTGCTTGCGGCGCTACGTCCGGGCGGGGTTGCGCGAGAACCACGTCATCGGGGTTTGCCGCCGGGGGCGCTGCATTCTGCGCAGGCGGCGGTGCGGGCTGAATGGCGTCAGCTGACTCAGGGTCGCCAAGGCGCCGCCGCCCGTCCCGCGCCGGCACAGGCGGCGGCGCCTGTTTTGCCGCTGCGTTCTGCTGCGGTGGAATGACGTCATTCGCATCGGTTCGCCGGTTCGCCGGGGGCAAGGGTTGCGGCGCATCGGCGGGATGGCCAGGCCCAGACCGTCCTTCCCGCGATGACGGTGCCGGCGCAGGTTTTGCCGCGGCGGCACTGTTGCGCGTGGCCTCAGCGGGTTTCGCGGCACCGGCGATCTCGGACGATGGGGCTTTGAAAATGATATCGATCGTGTCAAAGGCCCTCGGCCAGGGCTTTTGATGAGCTGTCGATATGCCGGTCGCGCCGCGCTCCGATTGATCCTTGATGGGAATGGCGTGCCCCCGGACGTAGATCAGGTCAGGCAATTTTTCGGAGGCATGGCACAGCGTGCCCCTGGCCTTGGTCACACCGTCGAACAGGTCCGAAAAGATGCGAAGGAATCGTTCGATGGGGCTCACGTCGGTCCTGCGCTGGAAGCGGTAGACGAAGCCGTCTTCCACCTTTTCGCATTCTTCAACGGGAGCATTTTTCGGCAGATTGCTTTTCTGAATGCAGATACCCTGGATTAGCTCACCCATGAGATCCCTCGCAGAAAATGATCGATCGGCTTTTTATCAGGGCGAGCGCGAATCACCCGCCTGAGAATCTCCGCGCATGTCGCCGGTCTGGCGTTGCGCTCAGGCCTTGTCCGGCTCTGAACTGAGGAATGATCTCGCCCCGACGAACTGGGTCTCGCGGGTTTCGAACTGCGAAACCTCACGCTTCACATCGCCCGCGGAAAATCCCTTGCCGATCACGCGTACGTTGTCCATTGCCCGAGTGGCCTGGTCTTCGCTCATCCCGCAAGACTTGAACACGTTGATGATGTCCTGCTGGGTGGCTACCTGGCGGCCCAGCATCGAGTTCCGGACCTGGGTGCCGGCCGACGAGTTACTGACGCCGCGAAAAAGGCCGACCATCTTGCCGATGTTCGGTCCGTTTTTCAGCACCTTGACCCCGACGCCCATCAATACGTCGCTGTCTTTTTCCTGCCGGCCCGGCTTGGAAACAAGCTCGGCCAGCGAACTGGAGATGCGGCTCCCGATGTTTTTCATGCGTTCCCTCCGAGAAACTATGTCGCGAAATAACATCGAAAAACGCAGTTTTCGATCTAACGACAAATAGATATCTATCTGGAACGCAAGGTTTACCGTTGTTCCGGCTGGCCGAACACCGCCGTATAGGTGGGGTAGAAAGAGCAGTACATCACGAGGGTAAGGATGACCGACAGCGGCATGAGCAGCATGACGGTCACGAGGGTTTTGCCTAGCAGCAAGCCGAGCAGTGCGCTGAGCATCGCCGGCGCGGCAATCCCGACCACGATCCAGCCGAGCGTGTACGCAAGGAAGGCCTTGCCGCAGCGGCGCACGGCAAAGAAGCTGTAGAAGAGCGACTTGAACAGGCCCATCCGCTGCCAGGTGGCCAGCGGCGCCGCATGCCAGAAGCCCATTGCGAACGGCAGGTAGACCAGTGCGGAGAACACCATCGCCAGCGGCAGGCTGGCTGCCGCAACGCCTTCGTCATCGGCTTTCAGCTGACCGGACATCAGCTTCCAGAACGTGCCGCCATCGACCAGCGATGACAGCGCGACGGCGGCGATCGCTGCCAGCATGTACAGCGAGCCCAGCCGCAGCAGCGTGCCGAGCGCAGGCGAACGGAAGGCCGTCAGCAGCAGGCCGGGCCGCACCTTGCGCCCGGCTTCAATGTCGACGCAGGCCTGCATGAAGGCCATCGAGAACGCCGGCATCAGCAGCAGCGGCAGCACCTGTCCTGCCAGCGGTATCAGCGACAGCGAGAACATCAGCAGCATGTACAGCAGGAACAGCAGCGACAATTCAGCCGGCTGCCGGCGGAACAGCCCAAAGCCCTGCCGGATCCAGTCGATGCCTGCGCTGGCGGGAAGGCGCTCCATCAGGCCAGCGCCTCGACCGCGTGCCCGATCCGGTGGCGCAGGATGCGTTCGAAGTGGGTCGGGTCGTGCGGGGTCAGCATCTCGGCCTCGCGCGGCAGGTAGTAGTCATACAGCCGCGACAGCCAGAAGCGCAGCGCGGCTGCGCGCAGCATGGCCGGCCATGCGTCCTCTTCCTCGGGCGTGAACGCACGTTCGTCGTGGTAGGCGTCGAGCATGGCGCGCACGCGGTCCGGATCGGTCTCGCCGGTGTCGAGGTCGATGCACCAGTCATTCACCGTGACGGCGACGTCGAACAGCCAGGTGTCGCAACCGGCGAAGTAGAAGTCGAAGAATCCCGACAGCCGTTCGCCGTCGAACATCACGTTGTTGCGGAACAGGTCGGCATGAATCGGGCCGCTCGGCAGTTTGCGGTACAGCGCAGAAGCGGCGAAGGCTTCCTGGAAGTGCATCTCGGCGCGCAGCAGGTCTTGTGCGTCGGCGGGCAGGTAGGGCAGCACCACCGGCGCGGTCTCGCGCCACCAGTCGAGCCCGCGCAGGTTCGGCTGGTACAGCGGGTAGTCGCGGCCGGCGAGGTGCATCTTCGCCAGCATCGCGCCGACTTCGCGGCAGTGCACCGGCTGCGGCGACGGCTGCCAGTCGCCGTGCAGCTTGGTGACGATCGCCGCCGGCTTGCCGTGCAGCGTATTGATGATCTCGCCGCGGTCGCTGGCGATCGGCGCCGGCACCCGTACGCCGCGCTCGGCGAGATGGCGCATCAGGTTCAGGTAGAACGGCAGTTGTTCGAAGCTGAGCTTTTCGAAGAGGGTCAGCACGAACTCGTCGCGGTCGGTGCCGAGGAAGAAGTTGCTGTTCTCGATGCCGGAGGAGATCCCCCGCAGCGACTTGACCGTGCCGATCGGGAATCGGGCCGCCCAGGGAATGATCTCGTCCAGGGTGACCGGGGTGAAAACTGCCATAGCTGTAGTGGTTGTCCGGCGAAGCCGGTGACGGTTGAAATTAACGTTGCGGCGGCGGCAAGGACTTGCGGTCCGGCGTACTGCCGGGGCGGAACTGGAAAATCTCCCAGGTCGCGGCGCGCCCGCCTTCCTGGTAATACGGGATCTGCTCGGCCGGCGTCACGTGGTACACATTGTCGCCACGCTGCACGCGCACTGACGTCACCGCGTTCTGTTCGCGCGTCTGCGTGAGGGTGGTGGTGCCGTCCGGCACGCGCGTCGACGCGACAGGATTGTCAGGCGAGGCGACGTCGCTTGCGTGCTCGTCCGCCACGGCCATGCCGGCTGCGACCGACAGCAGCGCGCCGAGGCAGGCAAGACGCAGATTGTGCAGTCGGTTCATGGGCTGGTTCATCGTGATCCGTACGGTGGGCGCCCCGATCGGGCGCGACGCGCTCATTCTAGCAAACCGTGCCGGATCGTCTCCAGCGCGGCCTGCGAGCGCAGCAAACTCTGCCATAATCGGGCGCGTTTGCCGCGCGCGTTTCGCACCGCGGCGTCCCCCTTTCAGCCCGGCTGCAGCCGCAGCGGGGATTTCCGGCCGCTTTCACATGAACAATACCCTGCTGCTGGTCGACGGTTCCAGCTATTTGTACCGCGCATTTCACGCGATGCCCGACCTGCGCAACGCGGACGGCGCGCCCACCGGCGCGATCTACGGCATGATCAACATGCTGCGCCGCTTGCGCCAGGATCACGATGCGGCCTACATCGCCTGCGTGTTCGACGCCAAGGGCAAGACCTTCCGCGATGACCTGTATGCCGAATACAAGGCGCACCGGCCGTCGATGCCGGAAGACCTGGCGCGGCAGATCGAACCCATCCACGAAGTGGTGCGCGCGCTCGGCTGGCCCATCCTGATGGTCGAGGGCATCGAGGCCGATGACGTGATTGGCACGCTGGCCTGCGAAGCCACCCGGCGCGGCCTGAAGACCATCGTGTCGACCGGCGACAAGGACCTCGCGCAGCTGGTCAATGAACAGGTCACGCTGGTCAACACGATGAGCAACGAGACGCTCGACCGCGCAGGCGTGATCGCAAAATTCGGCGTGCCGCCGGAAGGCATCGTCGACTACCTGACCCTGGTCGGCGATGCCGTCGACAACGTGCCCGGCGTCGACAAAGTCGGCCCGAAGACGGCGGTGAAGTGGCTGGCGCAGTACGGCAGCCTCGACGGCGTGATCGCGCATGCGGCCGGAATCGGCGGCGTGGTCGGCGAGAACCTGCGCCGTGCGCTCGAGTGGCTGCCGCTGTCGCGACAGCTGGTGACGGTGAAGTGCGACTGCGACCTGTCCGGCCATCATGTGTCCATCCTTGAATCGCTGCGCCAGCAGCCGGAGGACAAGCTCGCGCTGAAGGCTTTCTTCGAGCGCATGGGTTTCCGCACCTGGCTGCGCGAGCTGAATGCGGAGCTGGCGCGCGATGCGCAGCCGCAGGTGGCCGCCGACGGCGAGCCGCAGGGGAGCCTGTTCGCCGCCGACCCGCCGGCCGAGACGCATTACGAGACGGTACTGACCGACGCGCAGCTCGACCAGTGGATCGCCGTGGTGAATGCAGCCGCGCTGACGGCGCTCGACACCGAGACCACGTCGCTGGACGCGATGCGCGCCGAGCTGGTCGGCATCTCGCTGTGCTGCGAGGCCGGCCGTGCGGCCTACATCCCGCTGGCGCACCGTTATCCTGATGCGCCGCAGCAGCTGTCGCGCGAGCATGTGCTGGCGAAGCTGCGCCCGTGGCTCGAGGATGCGTCCCGGCCCAAGCTCGGGCAGCACCTGAAGTACGACTGCCACGTGCTCGAGAACTACGGCATCCGCGTGCAGGGCATCGTGCATGACACGCTGCTGGAATCCTATGTGTTCGAGTCGCACCGCACGCATGACATGGACAGCCTCGCGCTGCGCTGGCTCGAGCGCAAGACCATCAGTTACCAGGACGTCTGCGGCAAGGGCGCATCGCAGATCGGCTTCGACGAAGTCGCGATCGATCGCGCGACCGAATATGCGGCCGAGGACGCCGATGTCACGCTTCAGCTGCACCAGGCGATCTGGCCGCGCATCGAGAAGAACGATGGCCTGCGCTATGTTTACGAGCGCATCGAGATGCCGACAGCGCGCGTGCTGCAGCGGATCGAACGGAACGGCGTGCTGGTCGATGCGGCGCGGCTGGTCGCGCAGTCACACGAACTGGGCCTGAAGCTGATGGAACTGGAGCGGCAGGCCTATGAACTCGCCGGCCAGCCGTTCAACCTGAATTCGCCGAAACAGATCGGCGAGATCTTTTTCGACAAGCTGCAGCTGCCGGTGGTGAAGAAGACCGCGAGCGGCGCGCCGTCGACCGATGAAGAGGTGCTGCAGAAGCTGGCCGAGGACTATCCGCTGCCGCGCCTGTTGCTCGACTACCGCAGCCTCGCCAAGCTGAAGTCGACCTACACCGACAAGCTGCCGAAGATGGTGAATCCGGCCACCGGGCGCGTGCACACGAACTATGCGCAGGCGGTCGCCGTCACCGGGCGGCTGGCGTCGAACGAGCCCAATTTGCAGAACATCCCGGTGCGCACTGCCGAGGGCCGCCGCATTCGCGAGGCCTTCGTCGCGTCGCCGGGCAACGTGATCGTGTCGGCCGACTATTCGCAGATCGAGCTGCGCATCATGGCGCACCTGTCGGAGGACGAGGGGATGCTGGCCGCGTTCGCGTCCGGCGAGGACATCCACCGGGCGACTGCCGCCGAAATTTTCGGCGTGCCGCTGGACGAAGTGCAGGCCGAGCAGCGGCGCGCAGCGAAGGTGATCAACTTCGGCCTGATCTACGGGATGAGCGTGTTCGGGCTGGCCGGCAACCTCGGCGTCGAGCGCTCGGCTGCGCAGATGTACATGGACAAGTACTTCACCCGCTTTGCCGGCGTGAAGCGCTTCATGGACGACATCCGCCAGCAGGCAAAGTCGCAGGGCTATGTCGAGACCGTGTTCGGCCGCCGCCTGTGGCTGCCCGAGATCAATTCGCCGAACGGCCCGCGCCGGCAGGCTGCGGAAAGGGCGGCGATCAATGCGCCGATGCAGGGCACCGCCGCCGACCTGATCAAGCTCGCGATGGTCGCCGTGCAGGACTGGCTGGACAGCGAGCAGCTCGGCACGCGGATGGTGATGCAGGTGCATGACGAACTGGTGCTGGACGTGCCGCAGGCGGAGCTGGCGCGGGTGAAGGAAAAGCTGCCGCAACTGATGGCCGGCGTCGCGCAGCTGAAGGTGCCGCTGGTGGCGGAAGTCGGCACGGGCGCGAACTGGGAAGAGGCGCACTGATCGAGCGGTCGGTACGCATCATCCAGCCACATGACCTCCATGGAAACCTCGCCCGCTGTCTCAGGAGTGACGCGATGAACGACCTTGCCGATGAGCTCGATTCCCTGCTGTCCAACCCGAATGCACAGCCGCTCCCGGATCGGCGCGGTTTCATGAAGGTGGCGCTGGGCACCGGTTTTGCTGCCGCCGTGCTGCCGACCCTGTCGTCTGCGGCCATCGTCACCGATGCCGACGGGCTCGAGGCCGGCACGGTCCTGACGGATATTGGCGGGCGCTCGCTGCCGGCCTACCGCGCGCAGCCGAAGGGTAAGGCGAAGCTGCCCGTGGTGCTGGTGGTCTCCGAGATTTTTGGCGTGCACCAGCATATTGCCGACATTGCGCGCCGCTTCGCGAAGCTCGGTTACCTTGCGATCGCACCGGACCTCTTTGCACGGCAGGGCGATCCGTCGGCCTTCACGTCGATTCCCGACCTGCTGAAGAACCTGGTCGCGAAAGTGCCCGACGAGCAGGTGATGCTCGACCTCGACGCCTGGCGGGACTGGGCCGCGCAGCATGGCGGCGATACATCGCGTCTGGCCATGACCGGCTTCTGCTGGGGCGGCCGCATCACCTGGCTGTACGCCGCGCACAATCCGAAGCTCGGGGCGGCAGCCGCCTGGTATGGCCGGCTGACCGGCGAACGGAACGCGCTGCAACCGGCTTATCCGGTGGACATTGCGCCGGCGCTGAAAGTGCCGGTACTCGGGCTATACGGCGGCCGGGATGACGGCATTCCGCTGGCCTCGGTCGATGCGATGCGTGCAGCGCTGGCCAAAGGCGACAGCGGCTCGGCGATCGTCGTGTATCCGGACGCCGGCCATGCTTTTCATGCGGATTACCGGCCGAGCTACGTCGAAGCAGACGCACGCGACGGCTGGCGGCGTTGCATCGACTGGTTGCACAAGCACGGCGTCTGACCGGGCCGCGTACGGCATTCGGCGCATTGCCGGCTCGGGAGCTGCATGCTTTAATCCACAGACCCGTAAAATAGCGGGCTTTGCTGTTGACGCGGCCGGCGCCGGCCGGCTGCGCAGCCTTTCCGGGAAAAACAAATTAACACCACGCTGTCATCCATCCTGCTCGCCACGGCCCTGGCCGGGGCGCTCAGCATTTCAGCCGCCGCCTTCCTGTCGTACAGCCTGCTGTCGAAGATGGTGGAACGCCTGGTCAGCCTGTCGGTCGGCGTGCTGCTGTCGACGTCGCTGTTGCATGCGCTGCCGGAGGCCTTCGAATCGGACGCCAACCCGCATGTGCTGTTCGCCACGTTGCTGGCCGGCCTGCTCGGCTTTTTCCTGCTCGAGAAACTTGCGATCCTGCGCCACTCGCATCATTACGAGGGCGACGGCCACGGCCATGAGCATGGCCATGACGCGCACGAGGCCGGCAAGTCGGGCTGGATGATCCTGGTCGGCGACAGCCTGCACAACTTTACCGACGGCGTGCTGGTCGCGGCGGCTTTCCTCGCCGACCCGAAGCTGGGCGTGATCACCGCGCTGGCCATCACCGCGCACGAGATACCGCAGGAAATCGGCGACTTCATCGTGCTGCTGAATGCCGGCTTCACGAAGACGCGCGCCTATGTGTACAACCTGATCTGCAGCCTGATGTCGGTGGTCGGCGGCGTGGTCGGCTACTACGCGCTCGGCGAAGGCATCCACCTGCTGCCGTATGTGCTGGTGCTGGCGTCTTCAGGCTTTATCTATATCGCGGTCAGCGACCTGATGCCGCAGATGCAGCGCCGCGCGACCTGGCGCGAGACGGTGCCGCAGGTGCTCCTGATCGCGCTCGGCGTAGGCATCGTGCTGCTGCTGACACAGCGCTTCCACGTGCATTGAGGTAGGGAGGGCAGGCCGGATCCCGGCCTGCAGGAACGTGATCCGGTACCCCGGGGGGCTCAGGGATGGCCGGTCGCCACCGGCCGCGACGCGTCGGCGCACCATTCGCTCCACGACCCCGGATACAGCGCCGCGCCGGACAGCCCGGCGATTTCCATCGCCAGCAGGTTATGGCAGGCGGAGATGCCGGAGCCGCACTGCGCGATCGTGCTCTCGGGGTTCTTGATCAGCGCGGAAAACTCGGTGCGCAGCTGCTCCGCCGGCTTGTAAGAGCCGTCGGCCTGCAGGTTGTCCTTGAAGAAGCGATTTTTCGCGCCCGGGATGCGGCCACCGACCGGATCGATGGTCTCGTTCTCGCCGCGGTAGCGGTCATTGGCACGCGCGTCCAGCACGGTCTTCGCGCGCGCCGACAGGTTGGCCAGCACGTCGTCGGCACGGACCGTCGACACCAGCGACGGCTGCAGCGTGATCGAGCCGCGCGGGCGATTGATCACATCCTTCGTCAGTTCACCGCCGGCTGCCTGCCACGCGGCCAGCCCGCCGTCGAGCACGGCCACGCCGTGGTGGCCGACCCAGCGCAGCATCCACCACAGCCGTGATGCGAACATGCTGCCGTGCGCGTCATACGCGATCACCTGCGAATTCGGATACACGCCCCAGTTGCGCAGCGTTTCGATGAAGGCTTCCGGCGCCGGCAGCGGGTGGCGCCCGCGGAATTCGCCGTTCGGGCCGGGCGACTTGTCCGACAGGTCGCGATCCGCGTCCGCATGCTGGGCGCCGGGGATGTGGCCGGCGGCAAAGGCGGCGGCGCCGGCCTTCGGGTCGGTCAGCTCGGCGCGGCAGTCGAGGATGACGAAGGTGGGGTTGTCGATGTGCTGCTTCAATTCGGCAGCGGTGATCAGCGTGGTGAACGGCATCAGCAGGTCTCCTGGTCTGTTTTTTTGGACGCGTTACTGCTACTGCTGCGGGCATTATAAAAGGTCGCGGCCACCCCGCTGGCGAGGATGATCGCAATGCCCGACCAGCCCCACAGGTCGAGCCGGTCATGCCAGATCAGCATGCCCCAGATGCTGGAAAAGACAATGCCGGTGTACTGCAGGTTCGCGGTGACCAGCATCGCGCCCAGCCGGTACGCACGCGTCATCGCGATCTGCGCGATGGTGGCGGTCACGCCGATCGACGCCAGCAACAGCAGGTCGCGTGACGACAGCGCGTGCATGATGCGCAGCTCGCCGGTCTGCAGCCAGCTGTCGACCAGCCCGCTGAGCAGGCCGGCAATCACGCCGCTGGCGGAAAAGTAGAAGACGACGCGGTATTCCGGCTCGCCGAGCTGGCCGAGCTTTTTCACCTGGATGTAGGCAAGCGCGGAGAGGAAGCCGGAGACCAGCGCGGTCACGCCGCCAAGCCATTGTTCCGCGTGGATGGTCGGCTTCAGCAGCAGCGCGACGCCGCAGAAGCTGGTGGTGATGGCTGCGGCCAGCCCCCATTCGAAGCGGCGCGTGCCGTGCCACCAGCCGAGCGTGAAGACGATCGCCGCGATCCAGATCGGCGCCATGTAGTTCAGCGTCATCGCGGTCGCCAGCGGCAGCTGGCCGATGGCAAAGAACCACAGCCACAGCGCGGTGACGCCGACGAAGCCGCGCCATGCATGGTGCCAGGGATAGGCTGTCTTCAGCGGCAGGCCGCGCGCGCGTGCCAGCGAATACAGCACCAGCACGCCGACGGCGCCGCGGCTCATCACGATCTCGGAAGTTGACGACGTGTCCGACGCCAGCTTCACGCAGACGCCCATGATGGCGAATACGAAGCTGGCGACGAGCATCCAGAGCGACTGCACGCCGGTCTTTCTTCAGGCGCTGCGCATCACAGCGCGATCTTGCTGCGGTACCACTCGTGGAAGTGCTGCATGCCGTCTTCCATCGGTGACTGGTACGGGCCGACCTCGTTGACGCCGCGGTCGAGCAGGATCTTGCGGCCGGCGTCCATGCGCAGTGCGATCTCGTCGTCCTCGACGCAGGTCTCCATGTAGGCGGCGCGCTCGGCATCGACGAAACCGCGCTCGAACAGCGCAATCTCTTCCGGGTAGTAGAACTCGACCACGTTGGTGGTCTTCTGCGGGCCGTTTGGCCACAGCGTCGACACCACCAGCACGTTCGGATACCACTCGACCATGATGTTCGGGTACAGCGTCAGCCAGATCGCGCCGTACGGCGGCAGCTGGCCGTTGTTGAAGCGCAGCACCTCGTCATGCCAGCGCTGGTAGACCGGCGAGCCGGACTTTTTCAGCGCCGAGTTCACGCCGACCGTCTGCACGCTGTAGCCGTTGCCCAGCTCCCAGCGCAGGTCGTTGCAGGTGACGAAGTTGCCCAGGCCCGGATGGAAGGGCTCGACGTGATAATCCTCGAGGTAGACCTCGATGAAGGTCTTCCAGTTGTAGTCGCACTCGTGCACTTCGACGTGGTCTAGCAGGTAGCCGTCGAAGTTCAGGTCCTTCGTGACGGACAGCGATTTCAGCATGCCGGGCACGTCGACGCCGTTGTCGTCGAACAGCAGGCCGTTCCAGTTCTGCAGGCCGAAGCGCGACAGGTTCAGGCACGGCGTCTCGCCGAAGTGCGGTGCGCCGATCAGCTCGCCCTTCAGGTCGTAGGTCCAGCGGTGCAGCGGGCAGACGATGTTGGTCGCATTGCCGCGGCCGGTCAGCATCTTCGCCTGCCGGTGACGGCAGACGTTCGAGATCAGTTCGATGCCCTGCGGGCCGCGAACCAGCACGCGGCCGTCGTTTTCCCACGGGAGCGTCGCATGGTCGCCGGCGTTCGGCACCATGAGTTCGTGGCCCACGTAACGCGGACCTTGCTTGAACAGCAGTTGGTTTTCTTGTTTCAGTAGTGCGTCGTCGAAGTACGCACCTACCGGAAGTTGCGCGTTGGAGCGCGCGAGCCTTGAGAGACTGGCCAGATCGGACATCCCCACCCCCAAATTAATTTGCACCAACCTAAGAGTTAAAGAATCCGCAAAAAACTGTGTTCAAACGAAATGAAACGGTTATTTTTTGGACGAAGGCGGGATTATAACCCGCCGGAGAGCGGGGGGGCTACCCGGCAGGCCGGCCCGGCCAGCGTGCTTCAGGCCGTGCGACGCGCGCGAATGTTGGCAAATAAACCACCGTGGCCGCCGGGGGAGCAGCAGCGGATGCGGGTTGGCCAGCGACCCGGCGGCAGCGTATTTCGTCCGGGACAGCCGGTGATTGCACTAAAATAGGCGGTCAGTCAGATAGTCCCACCCCATGCCGAAAAAGAATCCTGCGGAACAGCCGGTCGCCTCCTTTGAGCAGGCGATGGAAGAGCTTGAACAGCTCGTCGCGAAGATGGAGTCCGGCGAGCTGCCGCTCGAAGCGTCGCTCGCGGCCTACCAGCGCGGCTCAGAACTCGTGAAATATTGCGCCGCCCAGCTCGAGCGCGTGGAAAAGCAGGTCAGGGTCCTCGAGGGCGACATGCTCAGGCCCTTCGACAGCGACGCCGACGAGGACGACGAAGAATGACGACGGATTTTGCCGGCTGGCGCACGCAGGTGCAGTCAGCCATGGAGTCGGTGCTGGACCGGCACCTGCCGGCGGCGGCGCAGTCGCCGGCCAAACTGCACGAGGCGATGCGTTATGCGGTGCTGGACGGCGGCAAGCGCGTGCGTCCGCTGCTGGTGTTCGCCGCGGGCGAGCTGTCCGGCGCGCCGCGCGACGCGCTCGAGCGCGCCGCTGCAGCGGTGGAGATGATCCACGCGTATTCGCTGGTGCACGACGACATGCCGTGCATGGATGACGATGACCTGCGCCGAGGCAAGCCGACGGTGCACAAGCAATTTGACGAAGCGACCGCACTGCTGGTCGGCGATGCGCTGCAGTCGCAGGCCTTCATGGTGCTGGCCGGCGGCGATCTTCCAGCGGACCGCAAGGTGGCGATGCTGGCCTTGCTCGCGCAGGCGTCCGGCTCGGCCGGCATGTGCGGCGGCCAGGCGATCGACCTCGATTCGGTCGGCGTTGCGCTGACGCTGCCGCAGCTGGAGAACATGCATCGCCTGAAGACCGGCGCGCTGTTGCGGGCGTCGGTGATGCTCGGCGGCGAGGCCGGCAAGGCGCTGCTCCCCGCAGAAGCGGCGGCGCTGGATGCGTATGCGGCGGCCGTCGGACTGGCGTTCCAGGTGGTCGACGACATTCTTGACGTGACTGCCGATTCGGCGACGCTGGGCAAGACCGCCGGCAAGGATGCGGCGAACGACAAGCCGACCTATGTGTCGATCCTGGGACTGGAGGCGTCGCTTGTCCTGGCCGAGAAGTTGCGGCAGGATGCCCATCAGGCACTGCAGCCCTTCGGCGACAGCGCCCGGCGCCTGCGCGAGCTTGCCGACCTGGTCGTGCAAAGGAAAGCCTGACCGATGGAAATGCTTCAGAAAATCAATGACCCGGCTGACTTGCGCGAGCTTTCGCGCGCCGACCTGCAGCGGCTGGCCGGCGAACTGCGCCAGTACCTGCTCGATTCGGTGTCGAAGACCGGCGGTCACCTGTCGTCGAACCTCGGCACCGTCGAGCTGACGATCGCGCTGCACTACGTTTTCAATACGCCGGAAGACCGCATCGTCTGGGACGTCGGCCACCAGACCTATCCGCACAAGATCCTGACCGGACGCCGCGACCGCATGCCGACGCTGCGCCAGATGGGCGGCCTGTCCGGTTTCCCGAAGCGCGACGAGAGCGCTTACGACACCTTCGGCACCGCACACTCGTCGACATCGATTTCCGCCGCGCTCGGCATGGCACTGGCCGCGCGTACCAAGCGCGAGTCGCGCCATTCGGTGGCCGTGATCGGCGACGGCGCAATGACGGCCGGCATGGCCTTCGAGGCGCTGAACAATGTCGGCGTGTACGAAGACATCAAGATGCTGGTCGTGCTGAACGACAATGACATGTCGATCTCGCCGCCGGTCGGCGCGCTGAACCGCTATCTTGCGCGGCTGATGTCGGGCAAGTTCTATGCGGCGGCGAAGAACGTCGGCAAGTCGGTGCTGCCGCCGTCGATGCTGGAATTTGCGAAGCGCTTCGAAGAGCATGCGAAAGGCATGCTGACGCCGGCGACGATGTTCGAGGAATTCGGGCTGAACTACATCGGCCCGATCGATGGCCATGACCTCGATGCGCTGATCCCGACACTGCAGAACCTGAAGCACCTGAAGGGCCCGCAGTTCCTGCACGTGGTCACGAAGAAGGGGCAGGGTTACAAACTGGCCGAGGCGGATCCGGTGCTGTACCACGGCCCCGGCAAGTTCAATCCGGCCGAGGGCATCAAGCCGGCGAGCGCGCCGGCAAAGAAGACGTACACGCAGGTGTTCGGCGACTGGCTGTGCGACATGGCTGCCGCCGACGACAAGCTGGTGGGCATCACGCCCGCGATGCGCGAAGGCTCGGGCATGGTGCAGTTCGAGCAGCGCTTCCCTGATCGTTACTATGACGTCGGCATCGCCGAGCAGCATGCGGTGACGTTTGCCGCCGGCCTCGCCTGCGAAGGGATCAAGCCGGTGGTTGCGATCTACTCGACCTTCCTGCAGCGCGCGTATGACCAGCTGATCCATGACGTCGCGCTGCAGAACCTCGACGTGACCTTTGCGCTCGACCGCGCTGGTCTGGTCGGCGCCGACGGCGCAACGCATGCAGGTAATTACGATATTGCCTTCCTGCGCTGCATTCCGAACATGGTGGTGATGACGCCGAGCGACGAAGACGAATGCCGCAAGATGCTGACCACCGCCTACCGTTATCCGGGCCCGGCGTCGGTGCGTTATCCGCGCGGCGCTGGTATCGGCGCGGCGACCGGCGAGGCGCTCGAAGCGGTCGACTTCGGCAAGGGCCTGGTGCGTCGCGAAGGGCGGCAGGTTGCGCTGCTGGCGTTCGGCACCATGGTCGCGCCGGCACTGAAGGCGGGCGAAGAACTGAATGCGACGGTGGCCGACATGCGCTTCGTCAAGCCGCTCGACGCGGAACTGGTGGCGCGACTCGCCGCCACGCACGACCTGATCGTGACGGTGGAAGAGGGCTGCGTGATGGGCGGCGCCGGTTCGGCTGTGGCCGAAGCGCTGGCAGCGGCCGGCATCGTCAGGCCGCTGCTGCAGCTCGGCTTGCCGGACAAGTTCATCGACCACGGCGATGCACAGGTACTGCTTGCGCAATGCGGCCTCGACGCGCAGGGCATCGCGGCTTCGGTGCGCGAGCGGCTCGGTGCGACTGAGCCCAGGCTGGTGGTGAACAACCACTGAGCGATTCCCTGCATGAAAAAGCGGCGCTGCGTGCGCCGTTTTTTTTTGCGCCTCGATGTGCGGTGACAGGTCTTTCGATGCATTCAGGCGCAGGCCGGAACAGCGTGCGATGTAGGGTGACGCAGGCAGGGCTTTGATCACTCCTTCCACCTGGCGAATCCATGTTTCCGAAATCCGGTAGTTCTGCTGAATCCATCGCTCTCGTGCGCACCGCAGACGGCACCTATGTGCCGGCGACGCGCATTCCTCCCTCTTCTGCTGCGGGTGGCCCGCCGCCTTCCGGCCGCAACGGGCCGTCCCTTGGCACCCGGCGAATGAAACGGGAGTTCGCCGAGATCGGACAGGCCGAGGCCGATGGCCGGCCTGCCAAGAAGTCACGCACCGAGCCGCCGGCCAACGCGTCCACTGAGCCGCAGTCCGCTGAACTCCAGCCCGCTCGGCTTGTGTCGAGCGCTCCCCAATTGAAGCCGCTGACGCTCGCGGCTGGCGGCTCTTCGTCGGCCTCGTCTGCGGCGGCGGCACCCGATCAATTGCCGGCATCATCCGGCAAGCGGGTTCGCGTTCGCTTGACCGATGACACCTGGACGACGGTCGCGGATCTTGCGCCGGCACCGCCTGAAAAGCGGGTTCGCTTTCGATTGACGAACGATACCCGGACGGACGTCACCGATCCCGCCCTGGCACCGGCGAGCGATCAGCCGAGGACGCCGGAACAGATGATCGACGAGAATGACCTGCGGGCCTTGCGCAGCCTGCTACAGGGCGCGGCATCGGGCTGGAGCATGGCGGACAAGGCCGGCTTGCTGCGTCATGCGGCGGGCACCGGCAACGTCGCCGCATTCGACCTGCTGCTCGAATTCGGCGCGTTGCAGGCGTTGCGAAACGACGTGCCGAAAGTCGGCCAGCAGTCCTTGCTGGCGTACGCTGCGTGGGGGCAGAACCCGGCAATACTGGATCGATTCGCCCGATGTGGAATGACACTCCACGAATTCCCGCGCGATGCGCTGGTGATGGCGATTGCCTTCACGGCCCGGAAAGGCGGCATGGATTTTCTGCAGCGCCTGTGCGCAGCGGCGGATGTGGCCGGCATCCGTTTCCAGCCTGACGAGATGCGCATGATCTTCATGCACGCCACGCTGTGGGAAAAGAACGAGCACTGCCCGCGCGCCTCCTCGCCGGTCATCATGGAATGGCTGATGGCGCGCTATGTCGGCAGCTTCGATCCCTCGGTCTTTTCTGCATCGCTGTGGAAGGCCGTCGATGTGGGCAACTGGCCGGCGGCGGAGTACCTGCTCGGTGTGTGTGGTGCCAGCGCGCACCTGACCGGTGAGGGCGGCAGGTCGCTGCTGATGCTGGCAGCGGCGAAGGGGCGCTACGGCCTGTACGAACTGCTGCGCTTTCATGGCGCCGATCCGAATGCGACCGACGCCGAAGGACAGTCGGTGCTGCACTACGCTGTGCAAGGCCCGGGGTGGCGCATCGTGGCCGACCTCGTGCTGCAATGCCGGGTCGATACGGACCACCGGAATCGGGACGGGAAGACGGCCGCCGAGCTCGCGGCGCAGCAGGGCAGGCAGTATCTGGTCACCCTGCTGGAAACACAGCCGCGGCATATCGATTACCTCGCCCGCCTGTGAAAATGTTCGAAATTCTTACGCATCTGCCACACAGCGAACGCCCGCGCGAAAGGGCAGAACAGCTGCACAGGTGATGGTTACACAGCGCATCGCCGGCAGCTTGCCGGCATGCGTCTGCCACCCACCTGCAGAAAGGACTCTCCCGCATGAGCGCACCGAACGGCAACAACCTGCCACCGAATTATCCAAGCTCGGCCTATTCCCATCTTCTGAATCAGGCGCCGCATCAAGCGCCGCAACAGCCCGCACCACCGGGGCCGCAACAAGCGCCCGGACAGCAGAATGCCGCGCCCCGGATGCTGCAGCCGCAACCACAACCGCAGCCGATGCAGCCGCAGCCGATGCAGCCGCAGCCGGCGGGCTACCAGAATATGCCGAATGCGCCGGCGCCTTTCCCCGCCGGTGTTGAGGCCGGTGGTCCGCCTGAACTGCGCGGTGATCGCAAGCGTGATCGTGAAGAAGGCGAGGGCGAGGTCAACGATCGGGCCAAACGTGCACGTGTCGAACCGGGCGCTGCCGGTCCGGTCGCTGCGGGCGCAGCGCCGGCCCCTGTGCCGGCGTACATGCCGGACGAGAATGATCCGGACACGATGTGTCGGGCCGCCATTCGTTCTGGCAATGCCGACGCTTTCCTGCAGATCTGGCAATCCGGCACGCTGGAGGGCGGCGCCGATAACTTCTTCGCTACGGCGGTCAGCGCAGGCCAGGTCGAGATCGCCCGCTTCCTGCTGGAAGCCGGCGCCGACCCGAATGGCGATACGGATGACGATGGCGATCCGCCCATCGTGGTGGCGGCGCAGAACAATGATCTGGCCATGGCGCAATTGCTGCTCGAGCAGGGCGCTGACATCAATGCCTGGCATGTCGATGGCAGCGAAATGGGCGCGCTGGCAGCATCGCTGCGGCATCCGGACCTGGCGCTGTTCAAGTTCCTGCTCGC
>CAYZXP010000013.1:21215-30728 GCA_964482415.1 uncultured Bifidobacterium sp.
GCCGAGTCGTGGGGCGATTGTGCGCAAATCGTCACCAGCCTGACCTGTGCGGCCGAGGGGGGCAACCTCGCGATACTGCAGATGGTGGTCGATGCGCGCCGTCAGGCGCAGGCAAAGCTGACCGAACCCGGCGAACTGGTCGCCGCGATTGAAATTGCTGTCAAGGCCGGCAAGGTGAATTCGGTACTGACGCTCTGCAGCCAGCAATTCGAACTGGAGCTCATCGCACAGCCCTTCGCAATGAAGAAGGCGAAGGAATGGATGGTGACCGCGATCCGGGCCGGCGATATCGCGATGATGGAGGCCTTGCACACGATCCTGCAGTCGCAGTTCACAGGCTGGCAGCTGGATGGCCATGCGATGTGCCTGGAGGCGATGGCGGCACAAAAACACGATGCCGTGGCCTGGCTGGTGCACAACTTCCGGATCGACATCAACGCGCCCGGCTCGCTGCATGGCCCGGGCAGCGTTCAGGTGACCCTGCTGATGCAGGCGGCCACGACGGGTGACCTGCCGATGATGCAGCGGCTGTTGCAGCTGGGGGCGAAGATCGTCGTCGACCGAACCAACGGGCAGGTGGTGCAGCGCTACAGCGCACTCGACTCGGCGGTGCAGTCCGGTCAGAACGCGGCGTTCAGCTTGCTGCAGGAGCAGGTGCGGATGCGCGGTAACGGCTGACGCGGCGCCGGCATCCTTCTGCATGCCCCGCTGCGGCACAGCCGCCGCGGGGCATGTTTCATTCGCGCGCGCGGCCCTTTTCCCACTGAACGTCCTGTCCGCCCGCATAGCGGTTCAGCACGCGCGCCAGCACGAACAGCAAATCCGACAGGCGGTTCACATACTGGCCCAGCCGCGCATGCACTTTCTCGTCGCGGCTGAGCGCGACGATACTGCGCTCGGCGCGCCGGCATACAGTGCGGCACACGTGTGACAGCGCTGCTGCGCGCGAGCCGCCCGGCAGGATGAAGTCCTTCAGCGGTTCCAGCGTTGCGTTGTACTTCTCCAGCAGGCCGTCGAGCCGCGCCACCTGTGCGTCAGTCATCAGCGCGAAGCCCGGGATGCTGAGTTCACCGCCGAGGTCGAACAGGTCGTGCTGTATCGTCACCAGCGCTTCACGCATCTCGCCGGGCAGCTCGTCGCACAGCAACAGCCCGAGATGGGAATTCAGTTCGTCCACATCGCCCATCGCCTGCACGCGCAGCGCATTTTTTTCAGTGCGGCTGCCGTCGCCAAGCCCGGTGCTGCCGTCGTCGCCCGTGCGGGTCGCGATTTTTGAAAGTCGATTGCCCATATTGTCAATTCCAAACGTGCGACCCCCAAGAATACGGGAAAATCCCGCCTTCAGCCTTCGCCTTCCGTAAAGGGGGGGCGTCGTCAAACGGTCGATTGAGCCGGTCAGAGTACAATAGCTTGCTTGAGGAGAATTCCCATGAACCATCCGATTCCTACCGCGCTCAGGCGCGAAATGCCCGCCCCCTTGTTGGCGGGATTACAAGCGCGGTTTGGTGACCGCCTGTCGACCAGCCATGCGATGCGCGAGCATCATGGCCGTGACGAATCTTCGTACGATCCGATGCTGCCGGATGCGGTGGTGTTTGCGCTGTCGACCGAAGATGTTGCCGCGGCGGTGGCCTTGTGCAATGAACATCGTTTCCCGGTGATCGCCTATGGCACCGGCACGTCGCTTGAGGGTCATATCCTCGCGGTGCAGGGCGGGCTGTCGATCGACCTGTCGCAGATGAACCAGGTGGTGTCGGTCAATCCCGAAGACCTGACGGTGACGGTGCAGCCCGGCGTCACGCGCAAGCAGCTGAATGCGGAGATCAAGGACACCGGCCTGTTCTTCCCGATCGACCCGGGTGCGGATGCATCCATCGGCGGCATGGCCGCGACCCGTGCGTCCGGCACCAATGCCGTGCGCTACGGCACGATGCGCGAGAACGTGCTGGCGCTGACGGTCGTCACTGCCGAAGGCAAGATCATCAGGACCGGCACGCGCGCGAAGAAGTCGTCGGCCGGCTATGACCTGACCCGCCTGTACGTCGGCAGCGAGGGCACGCTGGGCATCATCACCGAGGTGACGCTGAAAATTTATCCGCAGCCCGAGGCGATCTCGGCGGCTGTCTGTTCTTTCTCCGACATTGCGAGCGCGGTGAATGCCGTGATTCAGACGATCCAGATGGGCGTGCCGATTGCGCGCGTGGAGTTTGTCGATGAGAACAGCGTTCGTGCGCTGAACAAGCATGACAAGCTGACCCTGCCGGAAAAGCCGCTGTTGCTGTTCGAATTCCACGGCAGCGAGCATGGCGTGACCGAGCAGGCTGAGCTGGTGCAGCAAATCGCCGACGAGCACGGCGCGGTCGGCTTCGAATGGGCGACCCGCCCCGAAGACCGTACACGGCTGTGGCAGGCGCGGCATAACGCGTACTTCGCGCTGTTGCAGCTGCGCGCCGGCAGCCGCGCGATTTCGACCGACTGCTGCGTGCCGATCTCGCGGCTGGCCGACTGCCTGCTCGAGACCAAGGCGGACCTCGAGCGCGAAAACATCGTGCACGGCATTATCGGCCACGTCGGCGACGGCAATTTCCATGTGCAGATGCTGGTCGATCCGAATGATCCGGCCGATGTCGCGCGCGCCGAGGCGGTCAATGAGCGCATGGTCACCCGGGCGATCGAGATGCAGGGTACCTGCACCGGTGAGCACGGCGTGGGCCTGCACAAGATCGGCTTCCTCGTGCAGGAACACGGCGAGGACGCGATCGACGTGATGCGCACATTGAAGCACGCGCTCGACCCCAACAATATCCTCAACCCGGGCAAGGTGCTCCGCTGGTGACACCCGCCCTTTGACGCAAGGTTCCGATGGCAACACGCATCCCTCCAGTCCACGCGCTGTCCGCATTTGAGGCGGCAGCGCGGCATGGCTCGTTCGCACTGGCAGCGGAAGAACTTTGCATCACGCCATCGGCGCTGTCGCATCGAATCCGCCTGCTCGAGGAATTCGTCGGCGAGCGCCTGTTCGTGCGCGACGGCCGCAATGTCGGCCTGTCCGAATTCGGCCGCCGCTACCTCGATGTGGTGCGGCAGGCGCTGCGCACGCTGACGGACTTTCCGATTCCGCGGCGCGCCGCGTCGGCGCAGCCGCGGCTGAAGATCACCGCACCGCCGACCTTTGCGCGCTACATGCTGGTGCCGCATCTGGCCTCGTTCACTGCGCTGCATCCGGAGATCGCAATCGAGATCTTCCTGTCGGTGCCGTTGTATGACCTGGCGCTGGCCGAGAGCGACCTCGAGGTGCGCTTCGGTCCCGGCAGGTACCCGAACCTGCAGACGGAAAAGCTGTTTTCCGAGCCGACTTTCGTGGTGGCCAGCCCGAAGTACCTCGAAAAGATCGGCGAGCTGAATGAACCGGCTGACCTGAAGAAGGCGACGCTGATCCGCTCGGCGCTGGAGCCGTGGCAGCCGTGGTTCGAGGCCGCCGGCCTGGACTGGCCGGAGCCGACCACCGGCATTCGCGTCGATGACCTCGGCTTGCTGCAGGAAATGGTGCGCCATGGCCATGGCGTCGGCCTGGCGCGCGCGCACTTCGCGCGCGAACTGATCGAGGCCGGCGAGCTGGTTCGCCTGTTCGACGTGCAGATGTCTTCGCCGCCGCACGCTTATTACGCGGTCTACGAAAAGCCGGTGCTGGAGCGTCCGGAGGTGGCCGTGTTCCTGCAGTGGATGCGGGATACGTTCAAGAGTGCCTGACCCGGGCCGGTCCGGGCAGCCCTCCGGCGGCCCGGTTGATTGCTTGGCAAAAACTTTCATCTTTCCCGCCAAAGCTTTTCAGGCCAAAAACCGCTGATTCCCGGTCGCGAGGCGGGGTGTTTCGCTACACTATGGGCCTTTCTCATTCGGTCGTGCGATTTGCGGCGACCGGCCCAGGATTGCCTGAAATGAACGCCCCCACTGAACCGGCCTTCGCGCTTGCGCGCCAGCAGGAAGTCGTCGCTGCATTGCGCGCCGTCTTGCCTGCGCAGGCCGTGCTGTACAGCGAAGAAGATACCCGCCCCTACGAATGCGATGGCCTGTCGGCCTACCGGCAGCTGCCGATGGTCGTCGTATTGCCAGAAAACGAAGCGCAGGTGGTCGCGGCGCTGAAGACTTGCTGCCGCCTGCAGGTGCAGATCGTGCCGCGAGGATCGGGTACCGGCCTGTCCGGCGGCGCGACGCCGATCGCCGACGGCGTGGTGCTGTCGACTGCGCGCCTGAACCGCATCCTCAAGCTCGATCCGTATGCGCGCACGGCGGTCGTGCAGCCGGGTGTGCGCAACCTGGCGATCTCGGAAGCGGCCAACCCGCACGGGCTGTACTACGCGCCGGATCCGTCATCGCAGATCGCCTGCTCGATCGGCGGCAATGTCGCGGAAAACTCCGGCGGCGTGCACTGCCTGAAATACGGCCTCACCGTGCACAACGTGCTGCGCGTGCGCATGGTCACCATCGAAGGCGAGGTGGTCGAGCTCGGCAACGAGGGACTCGATGCGCCGGGCCTCGACCTGCTGGCCGTTTTCATCGGCTCCGAAGGCATGCTCGGCGTGGTCACCGAAGTGACCGTGAAACTGGTGCCGAAGCCGCAGCAGGCGCGCGTGATCATGGCGTCGTTCGACGACGTCGTGAAGGGCGGCAATGCAGTGGCGAACGTGATCGCCGCCGGCATCATTCCGGCCGGCCTCGAGATGATGGACAAGACCAGCTCGCGCATGGTCGAGCCTTTCGTGAAGGCCGGTTACGACACCGATGCCGAAGCGATCCTGCTGTGCGAATCGGATGGCACGGTCGAGGAAGTCGAGGAAGAGATCGCGCGCATGAGCGAGGTGCTGAAGACCTCCGGCGCGACCGCCATTGCCGTGTCCACCAGCGAAGCCGAGCGCCTGAAATTCTGGTCGGGCCGCAAGAACGCGTTCCCGGCGGCCGGCCGCATCTCGCCCGACTACTACTGCATGGACGGCACGATCCCGCGCAAGCATCTCGCGCAGGTGCTGCTCGGCATCGCCGAGATGGAAAAGACCTATGGCCTGCGCTGCGCGAACGTGTTCCACGCGGGCGACGGCAACCTGCATCCGCTGATCCTGTTCGATGCGAACATGCCCGGCGAATTCGATCGCGCCGAGAAGTTTGGTGCGGCCATCCTCGAGCTGTGCGTCGAGGTCGGCGGCACGATCACCGGCGAACACGGTGTCGGCATCGAGAAGATCAATTCGATGTGCGTGCAGTTCTCGCAGGAAGAGCGCGAGGCGTTCTTCGCGGTCAAGCGCGCATTCGATACCGCCTTCCTGCTGAACCCGGACAAGGGGATACCGACGCTGCATCGCTGCGCCGAATACGGAAAGATGCACGTCAAGCGCGGCGAGCTGAAGTTCGCCGACCTGCCGCGCTTCTGAACAAAGAAAACGTCAACAATGAATCAGGTTTTGCAGGAATTCCGCGACCGCATCGCATCGGCCACTGCGTCGAAATCGGCGCTGCGCATTCGCGGCAACGGTACCAAGGACTGGTACGGCCAGTCGCTCGATGGCGACGTGCTCGACACGACGGCCTACAGCGGCATCGTGTCGTATGACCCGACCGAGCTGGTGATCACGGCGCGCGCCGGCACCCCGCTGCGCGAGATTGGCGCAGCGCTGTCCGAGAATAAGCAGATGCTGGCCTTCGAGCCGCCGCGCTTCGACGGGCTGGCCACGATCGGCGGCATCGTCGCCAGCGGCCTGTCCGGCCCGCGCCGGCAAGCGGTCGGCTCGGTGCGTGATTTCGTGCTCGGCAGTGCGCTGATGGATGGCAAGGGGGACGTGCTGAACTTCGGCGGCGAGGTGATGAAGAACGTCGCCGGCTACGATGTGTCGCGCCTCCTGGCCGGCTCGCTCGGTACCCTCGGGCTGATCCTCGAGGTGTCGCTGAAGGTGCTGCCGCGCCCGTTCGCGCAGCATTCGCTGCAGTTCGCGATGAGCGAGGAGGAGGCGCTGCATCAGGTCAACGTCTGGGGCGGTCAGCCGCTGCCGGTGTCGGCTACCTGCTGGCATGACGGCCAGCTGGCGGTGCGCCTGTCCGGCGCGCAGGCAGCTGTCGACGCGGCGATCGCGAAGATGGGCGGCACCGAGCTGCCCGACGCTGACGCCTTCTGGGACAGACTGCGCGAGCAGCAGCATGCGTTCTTCGCCGATGCGCCGCAGGGGCTCTGGCGCGTGTCGGTGCCGACCGTCGCGCCGGCATTGAACCTGCCCGGCCAGCAGCTGATCGAATGGGGCGGTGCGCAGCGCTGGCTGAAGACGAGCGCGGACGCCGCGACGATCCGTGCCGCGGCCATCGCGGCCGGCGGCCATGCGACGCTGTACAAGGGCGGCGACAAGTCGGTCGGCGTATTCCAGCCGCTCGCGCCTGCGGTCGCGCGCATCCACCGCAACCTGAAAAACGCCTTCGACCCGGCCGGCATCTTCAACCCGCGCCGCATGTATAACGATTTCTGACGATGCAAACCAATCTCGCCGACTTCATCAAGCACACGCCCGAAGGGCAGGAGGCCGACGCCATCCTGCGCAAATGCGTGCATTGCGGCTTCTGCACGGCGACCTGCCCGACCTACCAATTGCTCGGCGACGAGCTCGACGGGCCGCGCGGACGCATCTACCTGATCAAGCAGGTCCTCGAAGGCAAGCCCGCGACCGAAAAGACGCAGCTGCACCTGGACCGCTGCCTGACCTGCCGCAACTGCGAAAGCACCTGTCCGTCGGGCGTGACCTACGGCCGGCTGGTCGACATCGGCCGCGGCATCGTCGAAAAGCAGGTCAAGCGCCCGTTCGCGCAGCAGCTGGTGCGCACCGCGCTGAAGGAAGTCTTGCCGCGCAAGGCGGTGTTCACGCCGGCGATGAAGGTCGGCCAGCTGGTGCGGCCGCTGCTGCCGCAAGCGCTGAAGAACAAGGTGCCGGTCGCGCGCGATGCGGGCGTCTGGCCGTCGCGTGCGCATGCGCGCAAGATGCTGCTGCTGGATGGCTGCGTGCAGCCGGCAATGTCGCCGAACATCAACGCAGCGACTGCGCGCGTGCTGGACAAGCTCGGCATCGAGCTGGTGGTGGCGCCGAAGGCCGGCTGCTGCGGCGCGATCCGCTATCACATGAACGACCAGGACGGCGGCCTCGATGACATGCGTCGCAACATCGACGCGTGGTGGCCGTATGTCGAAGCCGGCGCCGAGGCGATCGTGATGACCGCGTCGGGCTGCGGCGCGACCGTCAAGGAATATGGCCACCTGCTCGCGCAGGATCCGGCGTATGCGGAGCGTGCGCAGCGCATCTCCGAGCTGACGAAGGACCTGTCGGAGATCATGCCGGCGTTCGAGAAGGAGCTCGAGCAGAAGCTGGCCGGCAAGATCGGCAAGCGCGTTGCTTATCATCCGCCGTGCACGCTGCAGCACGGCCAGCAGATCCGCGGCAAGGTCGAATCCGTGCTGCGCGCCTGCGGCGTCGACGTGAAGCTCTGTGCCGACAGCCACCTGTGCTGCGGCTCGGCCGGCACCTATTCGGTGACGCAGCCGGAGCTGTCCTACCGTCTGCGCGACAACAAGCTGAAGAACCTGGAAGCGACCGATCCCGACATGATCGTGTCGGCCAACATCGGCTGCCTGACGCAGCTGCAGTCCGGCACTGACACGCCGGTCAGGCACTGGATCGAGCTGATCGACCAGGCGCTGTAAAAAAACAGGCGCATGCGAGTCGCATGCGCCTGCTTGCCTTCTGTTTTCCTCCTGCGGCAGTGCGTTCCTGCCGCCTCCACTTACCAGTCGAATTCCCGGTCGCGGTCGGTCGGGTTGCCGTGCCAGCCCTCGTCGTCATCGCTGTCGGTCGATGAACCGTCAATGATGGTGCTCTCGTCGCCCTGATCGGACAGGGAAACGGCGTCCGGCGTCGCGGTCGAACTCGATGGCTGCGGCCCCCTGACTTGTCCGGGTGCCGTGGTCCGGGTGTCTTTTTCGGTGAGCCCGGCCTGCATCAGCGCGCGCAGCAAGCCGCTGTACAACGGCCGCGCCGTGAACCCCGGGGGCATGATCAGCAGCAATGCCTGCAGCGCGTGTGCCGCCGAGGTCAGCCAGAAGTTTCCGCTGTTTCGCCAGACTCCGAGGAACTCGCCCAGCACCGCGACCGGCGCCAGCGAGATCGTGCGTCCGAGGGATTCGGACAACGTGTCGGCAACCGCCTCTTTCGTCGCAAACTGTGCGGTGAATTCATGGGCGAACGTGCCGAGGAATTCCGATTTCCTGCGAGCGACCGCCAGCGCCTTTTCGGTTTTGCGGATGGCCTTCAGCAGGTCGCGTTCGGTCGGGTCGGTGGGATCCTTCGGCAGCTGAGCGCGCGAAGCCGCCAGCCCTTGCTGCAGATCGTTCAGCAGCGACTGCAATGCGTTAGCCTCGGCGGCCGACGTCGCCCGGTTCGGCAGCACGGCCTGTGAAGCGCCGGGGATCTGGCTGCGCGCCGCTTGCATCGAGACGACATACTCGGCGCCGGACATCCAGCCCATCACGCCGTGCATGGCCCATTCGGCTGCCCTGAATGTCGAGCCCTTCGGATCCATCGCCGTGGCCAGCGCGCCGGCGGCCAGTGCCTTGAATCCATAGTTCATGGTGTACGCGTAGTAGCCGACTTCCTCGGTCTTGTAGCGATCCCACAGCATGGCCCAGAAGCCGCGTTCTTCGGCGAGTCTTTCACCGATGGTCAGCTTTTCCTTCAGGTCAGGATTTTTGCTGGCGTACTTGCGGACGTTTTCTTCGCCGTTCGCGCGATCCGCCCAGGAGGCGCCCAGCAGCTTGAAATAGTTGTTGAACTCGACCAGCACCGGAGCGCTCCAGGTGCGGTTCAGCACCTGTTTGACGATCGGCCCACCGACCATGACGTGCAGGAAGGCGGCCACCGGCATGGACACGACGCTGCCGACGACGGGAATCGCGAGCGCGCGGGCAATGGAATTGCCGATGAAGAAGGAGCCGAAATTCGCGGTGAAGCCGGCCAGCGACTGCAGTCCCCATTCGGCGCAACCGGACGCCCATTCCTTCGCCTGCTGCGCCAGCTGTTCCGCATGTTTTTTTTCAAGCCCGCGGGTCTTCTCGGATTTGTAGCGGTCGAGGAAAGCCTTGTACTGCGCCGCCTGCTCTTTCGCGGTCAATCCCGGTTTGGCCGGAAGCACTTTGCTTTCCAGCTTTTCGCGCTGCTCGATCAGCTTGCCCAGCCTGAGGTTGCTTTTCAGGATGCGCTTGTCCAGCGCCTGCAGGTTTTCCTGCCGTTCTTCAGGGTCGTCCGCCTGTCCGTCCGGTCCGGTTGGCCGCTGCTGTCGACGGCGGGTTTCCAGCATCAGGTCGACATTGTCGGCAATGTTCTCGATTTCCTGATCGAGTGCTTCGATTTCCTCCAGTGCCGCCTTGCTGAAATACTGCTTCACGTCTTCCGGCATCAACAGCGTGCTGTTTCGCGTCTTGTCGTGCAGGTT
>CAYZXP010000014.1:0-29790 GCA_964482415.1 uncultured Bifidobacterium sp.
TGCGGCAATTGTTCCAGTCTCCTTGCCGCCCCTCCTGACTCACCCCTCCGAACCCGTGACTGGCGCCTGAAGCGGCGGCGGTTCGACCAATTTCTCATTTATGTCATTTGCTGAACTCGGCCTGGCCGAACCCATCGTGCGTGCCGTCACGGAAAGCGGCTATACCCAACCCACCCCCATCCAAGCGCAGGCCATCCCGGCCGTCCTCAAAGGCGGCGACCTGCTTGCCGGCGCACAGACCGGCACCGGCAAGACCGCCGGCTTCACGCTGCCGATGCTGCAGCGTCTCAATGGCGGCAAGCGTCCGGCGCCGCGCCACATCCGCGCACTGGTGCTGACGCCGACGCGCGAACTGGCCGCGCAGGTCGGCGAAAGCGTCGTCAATTACGGCAAGTACCTGAAGCTGACTTCCGAAGTGATCTTCGGCGGCGTCAACATCAATCCGCAGATCCAGAAGCTGGCGCGCGGCGTCGACATCCTTGTTGCCACGCCGGGCCGCCTGCTCGACCTGATGCAGCAGAACGCCGTCGACCTGAAATCGGTCGAGATTCTGGTGCTGGACGAAGCCGACCGCATGCTCGACATGGGCTTCATCCGCGACATCCGCAAAGTGCTCGCGGCACTGCCGCCGCAGCGGCAAAACCTGCTGTTCTCCGCCACCTTCGCCGACGAAATCAAGGCACTGGCCGACAGCCTGCTGGACAACCCCGCGATGATCGAGGTCGCTCGGCGCAACTCGACCGTTGAAGTCATCAGCCAGAAGATCCATCCGGTGGACCGCGACAAAAAGCACCTGCTGCTCGCGCACCTGATCAAGGAGCGCAACTGGTTCCAGGTGCTGGTGTTCACGCGCACCAAGCATGGCGCGAACAAGCTGGTGGAACAACTCGGCAAGAGCGGCATCAGCGCGCTCGCCATCCACGGCAACAAGAGCCAGGCGGCGCGCACGCGCGCACTGTCCGAATTCAAGAGCGCCGAACTGCAGGTGCTGGTGGCCACCGACATCGCCGCGCGCGGCATCGACATCGACCAGCTGCCGCACGTGGTCAACTACGACCTGCCGAACGTGCCGGAAGATTACGTGCACCGGATCGGTCGTACCGGTCGCGCCGGCGCAACCGGCGAAGCGGTGTCGCTCGTCTGCGTCGACGAGCATGGCCTGCTGCGCGACATCGAGCGCTTCATCAAGCGCGAAGTGCCGAGCGAGGTTGTGGAAGGCTTCGAGCCTGATCCGACCGCCAAGGCGCAGCCTATCCAGCTGCGCAGCCAGGATCATCGCAATCATTCGCAGCGCGGCGGCCAGTCGCGTTCAGGTGGCGGCCAATCGCGTTCAGGCGGTGGCCAGCAAGGACAGCGCAACGGCATGCCGAAGCCGGCCGGCGGACGCCCCGCCCAGGGCAACCGCCAGGCACAGGGACAAGCGCCCCGCGCGCCGCAGGCACCTCGTCCTGCACAAGGCGCGCAGCCGGCGGCCCGTCCGACCGGCGCTCGTCCGGTGCAGCGTGGCGGCGCCCTGCTGAGCCAGCCGGCCGCCAACGCGCAGGCCCGCAAGCAGCGCAGCGGCGAGAACTGATCCGCCACGCAACGGATCGCTTTCGCACAGCCGAGGCTGTGCTACATTTCGCATCACTCACGGAGGCCGGGCGCAAGCCCGGCTTCTTTCACTTTATCGTCCTGAATCCATGAATGCTCCCGACCGGAACGGCGCCGAAAAGCACACGCCCATGATGCAACAGTACCTGCGCATCAAGGCCGACTATCCGGACCTGCTGCTGTTTTACCGGATGGGTGATTTTTACGAACTGTTCTTTGATGACGCCGAGAAGGCCGCACGCCTGCTCGGCATCACGCTGACCCAGCGCGGCGCATCGAACGGCACGCCGATCAAGATGGCCGGCGTGCCCTTCCACTCGGTCGACCAATACCTCGCCAAGCTGGTCAAGCTGGGCGAATCCGTCGCCCTCTGTGAACAGATCGGCGACCCGGCCACCAGCAAGGGACCGGTCGAGCGCAAGGTTCAGCGCATTGTCACGCCAGGCACGCTGACCGAATCGGAGCTGCTGCCGGAAAAATCCGACCGCCCGCTGCTCGCGCTGCATGTGCTGCCGCAGCGCAAAGGCGTCTTGCTCGGTTTCGCCTGGCTGTCGCTGGCGAGCGGCCAACTGCGCGTCACCGAATTGCTGGTCGACGAAACGCAGGTGCCGCTGCGGATACGGCAGGAACTCGAACGCATCGCCCCCGCCGAGATTCTCGTCGACAGCCAGCGTTCGGCGCTGCTGCAGGAAATCCCCGGACTACGCCCGACCACCGTCGCCGACTGGCACTTCGAAATCGCCGCCGCGCAGAAGTCGCTGCTCGAGCAGCTCGGCGCAGCCACCCTCGCCGGCTACGGCGCCGACGGCCTGACGGCGGCAATCGGCGCGGCCGGTGCGCTGCTGGTCTATGCGCGGCATACGCAGGGAAAGAACCTGCAGCATGTGCGCGCGCTACAGGTGGAAAACGAGGACGAGTTCATCGGCATGGATGCGTCCACGCGCCGTAACCTCGAACTCACCGAAGCGCTGCGCGGCAGCGACGGGCAATCACCCACCCTGTTCTCGCTGCTCGACCACTGCCGCACCGCGATGGGCTCGCGGCTGCTGCGCCACTGGCTGCACCATGCGCCGCGCGCGCAGGCAATCGCACAGGCGCGCCACGCAGCCATTGGCACGCTGCTCGACGCACAGGCCTGCGCCCCGCTGTCGGCGCTGCTGGCCGGCGTGCCCGACATCGAGCGCATCGCCAGCCGCATCGCGCTGCTGTCGGCGCGCCCGCGCGACCTGTCCGCGCTGCGCGCCGGCCTGCAACAGCTGCCGGCACTGCGAGACACGCTGTCGCCCGTAAATCCCCTCGGACAGGCCGCGCTGCTTGAACAAACCCATGCCGAACTGGCGACGCCGCACGTCTGCCTGTCGCTGCTCGAACGTGCGATCGCCGCGGAGCCGGCCGCGCTGGTGCGCGACGGCGGCGTGATCGCGCGCGGCTTCGATGCCGAACTCGACGAACTGCGCGGACTGTCTGAAAACGCCGGCCAGTTCCTGGTCGACCTCGAAACGCGCGAGCGCGAACGCACCGGCATCGCCAACCTGCGGGTCGAGTACAACAAGGTGCATGGCTTTTACATCGAGGTCACGCACGGACAGACTGCAAAAGTCCCCGAAGACTACCGCCGCCGCCAGACGCTGAAAAATGCCGAGCGCTACATCACGCCGGAACTGAAAGCCTTCGAGGACAAGGCGCTGTCGGCACAGGACCGGTCGCTGGCGCGCGAGAAGATGCTGTACGAACAGGTGCTGCTGCAGCTCGGCGAGCACATCGCCGAGCTGCAGCGTATTGCACAGGCAAGCGCACGGCTGGACGTACTGGTCGCATTGGCCTCGCATGCCGAACGCAACCAGTGGTGCTGCCCGCTGCTGACGGCCGAAGCGGGTCTCGAGATCGTGCAGGGCCGCCATCCGGTGGTCGAGAACGCGATCGAGCGCTTCATCGCAAATGATTGCCGGCTGACCGCCGAGCGCCGGCTGCTGCTGATCACCGGCCCGAACATGGGTGGCAAATCGACCTACATGCGACAGCTCGCGCTGATCGCGCTGCTGGCCTACGTGGGCAGCTATGTGCCGGCGACGTCGGCGACGCTCGGGCCGGTTGACCGCATCTTCACCCGCATCGGCGCGGCCGACGACCTGGCCGCCGGTTACTCGACCTTCATGGTCGAGATGATGGAATCCGCTGCCATCCTGCACGGCGCAACCGAGCGCTCGCTGGTGCTGATGGATGAAGTCGGCCGCGGCACATCGACCTTCGACGGCCTCGCGCTGGCCTGGGCGATCGCCATCGCGCTGCTGCAGCAGAACCGCAGCTATACGCTGTTCGCCACCCACTATTTCGAGCTCACGCAGCTGCCGCAGAAGCACCCCGGCTGTGCGAACGTGCACCTGTCGGCCGTCGAGCACAAGGACAGCATCGTCTTCCTGCACGCCGTGCAGGAAGGTCCGGCGTCACAGAGCTACGGCCTGCAGGTCGCACAACTGGCCGGCGTGCCGCAGCCGGTCATCCGTGCAGCGCGCCGCCACCTTGCGGCACTTGAGGCGCAATCGGCCGACGCCGGCGGGCAGTTTGACCTGTTCTCGGCGCCGCCGCCCGTTGCCGACGAGCCGCCGGCCAGTACCGAACCGCCGCCCGCGCTGCTGGCGCTCAGGGACATCGATCCCGACAGCCTCAGCCCGCGCGAGGCGCTGGATGTGCTGTACCAGCTCAAGCGGCTGGCCGCAGGCAACGAGGACTAGCGGTGATGCGACGCGCGACGCTGCTGCCAGCCGCACTGTTTGCGCTGCTGTCGGCGCTCGCCGCGCCGACAGCAGCAGAGCCGTTCCGAATCTCCGTACTGATGCACGCGGCCGCAGGCAGTGACGGCGAAGCAGCGCTGCGCGGCGCGCTCGAACAGGCGCAATCGCACGACCCTGCCTTCATTGTCGTAAACGGACTCAAAGAAGCTTCCGAGGCCTGCAGCGACCGGCTGTTCCGGCGCCGCAAGGCGGTACTCGAGGCGGCCGCGGCGCCCGTCTTTCTGTCGATGGCCGGCAGCGACTGGATCAACTGCCGCGACCGCCGCGGGCGACCGGCAGAGACCGTCTGGCTCGGCCTGCTGCGCGAACAGCTGTATGGCGACATCAGCTGGAACGGCTCCAAGCAACTGAGCCTGCGACGGCAATCGGCGCTGCCGGCCTTCCGCAGCTATGCGGAAAACACCCGCTGGTCAGTACAGCAGGTGATGTTCGCGACCCTGCACCTGCCGGCGCAGAACAACCACTACCTCACGGCCGCGGGACGAAACAGCGAATTCGAAGACAGGCTGACAGCAAACCGCGACTGGCTGCGCCGGCTGGCGCAACTGGCGTCGATAGAACATCGCAAGGCGATCGTGCTGTTCTGCGACGGGCGGCTGTGGCCGGCCACGCGACCTCCGGCGGGCGTGCGGGATGGTTTTCAGGAGATGCGCAGCGCACTGCGCGCATTCGCAACGACCGTGCGCATGCCGGTGCTGCTGGTGCAAGGTCCGGCAGCCGCCAACGGGCCGGCGGTACCTGCCATCGAATGGCAGGGCAAACTCGGCCACCTGAGCCTGCCCAAAGGAGTGACCGACCTCGAAGTCGATCCGGAAGCGGCGCTTCCGTTTGCACTGGCCGGCCCTGACAACGGCACCGGGCCCGCGCAATGATCCGCGCCGGTCAAGCGCGGATTCCGGACGTGCTTACGGCAAACGATTACTGCAGCTGGATCGAGCGAAACTGATCGCTGTCGTCGTCATCGTCGTCGTGATGATGACCATGCGGGCCATGCACATGGCCGTGCGCGACTTCCTCGTCGCTGGCCTTGCGCACCTCGACAACATTCAGCGCAAACCGCAGCGCCATGCCGGCCAGCGGGTGATTGCCGTCGAGGACAACCTTGCCGTCGGCAATGTCGGTCACGGTAAAGACATGCGTGTCGGCATGCGAACCACCTTCCGGCGCCGCTTCGAATTGCATGCCGACTTCGATTTCGTCGGGGAACAGGTTGCGCGGCTCGATTTTCACCAGTTCCGCATCGTATTCGCCGAAAGCATCTTCCGGCTCGACCTGGATCGTGACCTGATAGCCTGCTGCCTTGCCGTCCAGGGCCTCCTCGATTTTCGGCAGCGTGTTGTTATAGCCGCCGTGCAGGTAGACCATGGGCTCACTGCTTTCCTCGATCAGGTTGCCTTGTGCATCGGACAGCTGGTAGTGCAGTGTCACGACCGTGTCCTTCGAAATGTTCATGTTGATCCTTTCAATGAGCCAGCTCGCATTATAACCGCCGGCCATGATGCGGCCGCCGCTGCGACGCATGCCGATATAATCGCGGCATGAAAATTCACAGCGTACTCGGGCAACTGCCGCCCCGCGATTTCCTCAAGACCTACTGGCAGAAAAAACCTCTGCTGATACGTCAGGCGATTCCCGGCTTCCAGCCGCTGCTATCCCGTGAAGCCCTGTTCGCACTTGCCGGCAATGAAGCCGTGGAATCGCGGCTGATCACGAATTTCCGCCAGCGCTGGAAAATGCATCACGGCCCCGTGACCGAATTGCCGCCCGTATCGCGCAAGAACTGGACGCTGCTGGTCCAGGGGGTCAATCTGCATGACGATATGGCAGACCGCCTGCTGAATCGGTTCCGCTTCATTCCCGATGCGCGCCTTGATGACCTGATGATCAGCTACGCGACCGACACCGGCGGCGTCGGCCCGCATTTCGATTCCTATGACGTTTTCCTGCTGCAGGCCCACGGCAAGCGCCGCTGGCGCATCGGCGCACAGAAAGATTTGTCGCTGGTCGAAGGCATGCCGCTGAAAATCCTGCGCAACTTCACGCCGACGCAGGAATACGTGCTTGAGCCGGGCGACATGCTCTACCTTCCGCCGCATTACGCGCATGAAGGCGTCGCCGAGGGCGAGTGCATGACTTATTCGATCGGTTTCCGCGCACCGTCATGGCAGGAGCTCGGCGAAGCCTTCATGAACTTCATGGCCGACAATGTTGACCTGTCCGGCCGCTATGCAGATCCGCAACTGGCTCCCACGACGCATCCCGCAAAAATCGGCGACGACATGGTGGATAACGTCGGCAAGCAGTTCGCGAAGCTGGCAGCTCGCCCCGAAGACATCGCCATCTTCCTCGGCGAATACCTGTCCGAACCCAAGCCAACCATCTGGTTCGATCCGCCGCAGCGCGCGTTGCCGCTGGCGCGCTTCATCACCACGGCGGACAAGCGCGGACTGCGACTGCACCGGAAGACACGCATGCTGTATCGCAGCAAATTCGTCTTCATCAACGGTGAATCCTTCCAGCCGACCGGCACCGATCGTCGCTTGTTGCAGGCACTGGCAGACCAGCGCGAACTGCCCGCAGGACAAATCACCCAAGCGTCCCCTGACCTGCAGGAAAGCCTGCACCAGTGGTATCGGGACGGATGGCTTGCGGGCCACTGATTGCGCATCACAAGTGCCCTCGATCGGACGCTAATTTCGTTCAGCGATCCGGCTCACGCGCTGTCGGCAACAAGTTGGCAATTGTTATTTTTACTTACAAGAAATTGAGTACAAAGCACGCGAAACAGACCGAAATAGGCTTGCAAGCGTTTCAAAAAGGCCAGTATAATTGCCGTTTAGGAAGTTTTGCGATGTGGCAGCGCGGCATGCTGCAGCGCCAGTGAGCAAGGCATCCTAGAAATGTGCGATAACTACCGGTAGTTATTAAACTGGCCTCACGTTTAATTTTTCCTACTCACCTGAAGGATAATCATGAAAAAATCGTTGCTGATCGCCTCCCTGCTGGCTCTGGCTCTGGCTGCTTGCGGCAAGAAAGAAGAAGCTGCTGCTCCGGCCGCTGAAGCTCCGGCTGCTGCTCCGGCTGCTGCTCCTGCTGCTGAAGCACCGAAGGCTGACGCTGCTGCACCGGCTGCTGAAGCACCGAAGGCTGACGCTGCTGCTCCGGCTGCACCGGCTGCTGAAGAGAAGAAGTAATTCTCTCTGCTCTGGCAAAAAAGCCGCCTTCGGGCGGCTTTTTTGTTGGTCGCCGCAATCGCGGCGGCACGCTTGCACAAGCACATCGCGTCAGCAGTCTAGCCAGGTGAATCCCTCCTCCTGATCGGCGATCACCACGTCGATACCCTCTCCCCCGATCACGCCATCAATGGCCGCCCTGGCCAGGGCCGGTGTATTGTTCTTCTGCGACAGGTGGGCAGCCACCAGCTTGCGCAAATGCGACTTGTCGAGCGCATCGAGGATCGCTGCCGAATGTGCATTCGACAGGTGACCCAGCGGCCCGGCAATGCGGGCCTTCAGCCATGCGGGATAAGCGGAGCGCGCCAGCATCTCGCTGTCATGATTGAACTCGAGCAGCAGCGCGTCGCAACCACCGAGCGCGGCCTGCAGGTGCGGCGTCGATTGCCCGACATCCGTCAGCACGCCGAGCTTGCGCCGACCGTCGGAGGCCAGGTACTGCAGGGGTTCGCGCGCATCGTGCGGCACGGTGTAGGGAGTCATTTCAAGGTCGCCGATCGCAATCGGCTCGCCGTCGCGGCAAAGGCGAATGTCGACGCCAAGCGCGTCGTCCTGACGCGCGCCTTCAAAGGTGCCGTGGCTCAGCCAGACCGGGATGCGATGGCGGCGCGCCAGCTTGAACACGCCGCCGATATGATCAGAATGCTCGTGCGTGACGACAATGCCGCCAAGCTGTGCGGGACTGACACCGACGCGTGCCAGCCGTCGTTCAGCCTCTTTCAGGCCGAAGCCGCAATCGACCATCACGCAAGTGTGCGTCGTTCCGCTGGCGGCAGCGATCAGCAGGGAATTGCCCTCGCTGCCGCTGCCCAGACTGGCAAACTTCATCAGGCCACGCCGCGCCGGAACGCCTCGGGAGGATTTACTTCAGCTGGTCGTTCAGCAGGTTCAGGATGCGTCCCGACGTTGCGTCGGCCGCGGCTGCGCCTTTTTCATCGAGCACGCCGATACGGCTGCGCTCGCCGGTCGCCTTCACCTGGACCTGGTAACGCGTTGCCTCTTTCTTCTCGTCCTTCGAGCTGAACAGGCGGGCGAAGAAGCCCTTCTCGGCTTTGTTCTTCGCGTCGCCTTCCTGGTCGATGTAGCGCACGAAATAGACACCGCGCGCACGGTCGCGATCCTCGACGGTAAAGCCGACGCGATCGAGCGCGAGGCCGACACGGCGCCATGCACGGTCGAAACCTTCATCCACATCAACCACGTTCGCGCCGCCCTCTTTCACGATGCGTGCGCGCTGCAACGGCGCGACCTTCGCTTCCTTGACGGCAGCCTTCGCCTCCTTCGCGTCGGTGCCGAGCGCGGCCATCAGGCGCGAGATGAACTCGGCCTCGAGTTCAGGATCCGACGGACGGCTGGTCCAGATGGCGTTCTGGTTCGTCACCGTCTGGCCCGTAATCTTTTCTTCGGCGCCGCGATGGCTGATGTAAATCTCGGTGCCGCCGCCCGGATGGCGCTCAAGACGCGTACGGAACTTGTCGCGTTCACCGGTCGAGTACAGCGAGTCGAACACCTTGCCGAGCGCGCTGCGAATGAAATCCTGCGGGATCTTCGCGCGGTTCTCTGCCCAGTCCGTCTCCATCACGCCCGATTCCGGGTTTTCGATGGCGATCAGGAAACCGTTCTCCTGCCAGAAATCCTTGATGCGCGGCCACAGGACCTCGGGCGCGTCGGTCGATACCAGCCAGCGCTGCGAACCGGCACGTTCCACACGCAAGCCGGCGACGCTGTTGGCCGACGGCGCCACCTTGCCTTCGGCAGCCGGCGCGGAGGCCTTGCCGGGCGCAGCCGGCGCAGCGGCCGCGCGCTGCGCGCTGTACTCGGATGCGGTTGCCGTGCCCTGAGCGTTCCCGACGGCATAGCGGCTGTCCGACTTCAGCGGCGTCAGGTCCGGCGGCACCTCAAGCTTGCTGCCCTTGCTGGCCTTGGCGGCGCTCTTGTAGTCGATCTTCTCCGGCTCGAGCATGTCGCTGATGCCGCTGCATCCGGCGACGGCCGCGGCTGCAGCCAGCGCCAGCGCGCGCGAGGAGATCCTGAGGGACAGCTTGGTGTTCACGGCGTTGCTCATGTAAGGGATCGGGTAAGGGATCGGATATGGATTGTGTGCGGGTGTCAGTTCAGCACGCCGGACTCGCGCAGCGCATTGCGAACCGCATCCTCGCAGGAGGAGGACAGCTGCACCAGCGGAAGCCGGATGCCGCCCTTCATGCGCCCCATCTCGGCCAGCGCCCATTTGACCGGCACAGGATTCGGCTCGATGAACAGCTTGGCGTGCAGCGGGATCAGCTTGTCGTTGATCGCAATCGCGTCGGCGAGGCGCCCAGCCATCGCCGCCACGCACAGTTCATGCATCGCGCGCGGCGCGACGTTGGCCGTGACCGAAATGTTGCCCTGACCGCCGCAGAACATCAGCGCCATCGCTGTCGGATCGTCGCCGGAATAGACGGCGAAAGACTTCGGGACGGCGCGCAGCAGTTCAGTGCCGCGCGCAAGGTTGCCGGTGGCGTCCTTCACGCCCACGACGCCCGGCACCGACGACAGCCGCACGATGGTGTCGTTGTGCATGTCGGCGACGGTGCGGCCCGGCACGTTGTACAGGATCACCGGCAGATCGACCGCTTCAGCAATGCGGCGGAAGTGCTGGTACATGCCTTCCTGTGTCGGCCGGTTGTAATACGGGACCACTTGCAGCGAAGCGTCGGCGCCGACGTTCTTTGCGTATTGCGTCAGTTCGATCGCCTCGGTCGTGGAATTGCCGCCGGTACCGGCGATCACGGGAATGCGGCCGGCGACATGGTCCACCGCCACCTTGATCAGTTCGCAGTGCTCATCGACCGATACCGTCGGCGATTCGCCGGTGGTGCCGACGATGACGACGCCATCGGTACCCTCCGCAATGTGCCAGTCCAGCAAGGCTTTCAGCGCCGGCAGGTCGAGGCTGCCATCTTCGTGCATCGGGGTCACAATCGCGACAATGCTGCCCTTGATCATGGTTGTTTCACCGCAAAATTTTAAAAACGTGATTGTAGCGGATAGCTTCCGCAGCAGGTCAGATTCGCAAGGCGTTCAGAGCGACAGCGCAGCAGGCAAGACGCTGCCCGCATCACGCCTGCAACAGATACGCTGCACCATCGCCGGCGCAGGCTCGCTGACGTAACCATCCTCGTACGCCAGCACCCGCAGCCCGGGAACCGCCATGGTCATTTGCAGCAGCTCGCCCGGCGCAAGCAGGAAAGCCGGATTCGACGGCTTGCCAAATTGGCCATTGCCGGCCGCGAAGGTCTCGTAGACCAGCACGCCGCCCGGCGCAAGGCTGGCCAGCAAGGCCGGCATCAGCGGTCTGTGCAGGTAGTTGGTGACGACGATGCCTGCATAGCGCAGCGGCTGCAACGGCCAGCCGGGCGCTTGCGCAGCGCCCTCGCGCTCGAGGTCGAATTGCAATGCAGATATGTCGTCGCCCGCTGATGCGGCAACGGCCGCCGCATCGCGGTCGACAGCCAGCACCGGATGGCCAAGGCCGGCAAGCAGGCGCGCATGGCGGCCGCCGCCGCAGGCAAGATCAAGCACTTCGCCGTCCGGCATCAGCGGGGCAAAGCGCACGACCCAGCGCGACGGCCGGTCCTGCTTCAGGTGGTCTGCCATCAGGCTCAGTTGTACGACAGGCCCATCTCTTCGCGCACGTCGCGCATGGTTTCCTGCGCCAGCTTGCGCGCCTTGTCACAGCCGTCGGCGACGATGGCGCGAACCAGCGAAGGATCGTCGAGGTACTGCTGGGCACGCTCGCGCATCGGCTCCTGTTCCTTCAGGATGCCGTCGATGACGGGCTGCTTGCACTCGATGCAGCCAATGCCGGCCGACTTGCAGCCCTTGACCACCCATTGCTGCGTCGGCTCGTCCGAGTAGACCTTGTGGAAAAGCCAGACCGGGCATTTTTCCGGATCGCCCGGATCGGTGCGACGCACGCGTGCCGGGTCGGTCGGCATGGTGCGCACCTTCTTCGTAACGGTGTCGCGGTCGTCACGCAGCGCGATGGTGTTGCCGTAGCTCTTGGACATCTTGTTGCCGTCGAGGCCGGGCAGGCGCGAGGCTTCGGTCAGCAAGGCCTGCGGCTCGACCAGGATCAGCTTGCGGCTGCCTTCCAGATAGCCGAACAGCCGCTCGCGATCGATCATGGACAGGTTCTGCGCGTCGTCCAGCATCGCCTTCGCCTGCTCGAGCGCATCCTCCTTGCCCTGCTCCTGGAACTCGGCCCGCAGTTCGCTGTAGAGCTTCGCGCGCTTCGCGCCGAGCTTCTTCACGGCTTCCTGCGCCTTCTGTTCGAAGTCCTTCTCGCGGCCGTACAGATGATTAAAGCGACGCGCGATCTCGCGCATCATCTCGATGTGCGGCACCTGGTCTTCGCCGACCGGCACCTTGCTCGCACGATAGATCAGCACGTCGGCTGCCTGCAGCAGCGGATAGCCAAGGAAACCGTAGGTCGCGAGGTCGCGGTCCGCCAGCTTCTCCTGCTGGTCCTTGTAGGTCGGCACGCGCTCCAGCCAGCCCAGCGGCGTCGACATCGACAGCAGCAGGTGCAGCTCGGCATGCTCGGGCACCTTGGACTGGATGAAGATGGTCGCCTGCGAAGGATCGATGCCGGCCGCCAGCCAGTCGATCACCATGTCCCAGGTGCTGCTCTCGATGATCGACGGATCATCGTAGTGCGTGGTCAGCGCATGCCAGTCGGCCACGAAGAACAGGCAGGGATGCTCGGACTGCAGGCGCACCCAGTTCTTCAGCGCGCCATGGTAATGACCAAGGTGCATGGCGCCGGTCGGGCGCATGCCGGAGACTACACGATCAGGATACATGGGGTTCTCAGGTCAGCAGGAATTTAAGAGGAGAAAGCAGCAGGTTCAGCAGCATGTTCGCGCCGGCGCTCACCGGCAGCATCCAGTACTTGAGCAGGTTCAGGAACATCAGCGCAAGCATGATGAAGAAACCATAGGGCTCAAGCCGCGCGAATCGGATGGCGAGGCGCATCGGCAACAGGCTGGTCAGGATGCGGCCGCCATCGAGCGGCGGCAGCGGGAACATGTTGAAGGCGAACAGGATCACGTTCACCCAGATGCCGGCCTCGGCGACGCGGAAGAAATACTCTTCCTCCATGCCGGCGCCCACCAGCACGAAGTACAGCACAGCCCAGCAAAAGGCCATCACCAGGTTGGCGGCCGGACCTGCCAATGCGACCCACAGCATGTCGCTTTTCGGGCGGCGCAGGCGCGAGAAATCGACCGGCACCGGTTTCGCGTAACCGAAGATGAAAGGACTATGGAGCAGCGCCAGGCCCAGCGGGATCAGGATCGTGCCGACGGGATCAATATGGCGAATGGGGTTCAGGCTCATCCGCCCCTGCGCATAAGCCGTCAGGTCGCCGAAATAGCGCGCTGCAAATGCGTGCGCCGCCTCGTGGAGCGTAATGGCAAACAGGATGGGGAGCGAGTAGACCGCAATCGACTGGATTATGTCGTTCATCGACCGGATTTTAGCAGAGCGACTGTACCGGCCGATCAGGCAAACAGCGAAACATCGCCCCTGCCCTCGCGCAAGACCACAGGGACGTCGCCGGTCAGGTCGATCACCGTCGTCGGCAACAGGCTGCAACCGCCGCCGTCGATCACCAGTTCGACCCGCTTCTGCAGCGCGTCGCGAATCTCTTCCGGATCGTTCAGCGGCACATCGCTGTCCGGCAGGATCAGCGTGGTGCCCAGCAGCGGCTGGCGCAACTCCTCCAGCAAGGCCTGCGCAATCGCATGTTCGGGCACGCGCAGGCCTATGGTCTTGCGCGAAGGGTGCGACAGGCGGCGCGGCACCTCGCGCGTGGCCTCGAGGATGAAGGTATACGGCCCCGGCGTGGCCGCCTTCAGCAGCCGGTACAGCTTGTTGTCGACGCGCGCATAGGTGGCGATCTCCGACAGGTCGCGGCACAACAGGGTCAGGTGGTGCTTCTCGTCGACGCCGCGCAATCGGCGCAGCCGGTCGACCGCCGCCTTGTCATCCAGATGGCAGACCAGCGCATAGCTGGAGTCCGTCGGCAGCGCGACGATGCCGCCGCTGTCGATCATTTGCGCCGCCTGGCGGAGCAGCCGCTGCTGCGGATTCTCGGGATGAATGTGAAAGAACTGGGTCATGAAAAAATGAAAGCGACAGCCTGTCAGACTGTCGCTTTTGCAAATCGATGGAGGTGATCGGGATCAGCCTTGCTGCAGCGCTGCGACGCGCTGCTCGATCGGCGGGTGCGAGGAGAACAGCTCGAAGAACCCGCCCGAATGCCGGATGCCCAGCGTCGCGACGTTCTGCGGCAGCGCACTATCATGCAGGCTACCCAGACGGTACAGCGCATTGATCATCGGCTGGCGTGCGCCCAGCAGTTGCGCGGAACCCGAATCAGCGCGGAATTCACGCTGGCGCGAAAACCAGGCCACGATCAGTGACGCGAGGATGCCGAACGCGATCTGGCAGACGATCACCGTCACCATGTACGCCGCACCGCCGGTGGATTCATCATTGCGCGACAGCGCGCGGTCAACCACGAAGCCCACCACGCGCGACAGGAACACCACGAAGGTGTTGGTGACGCCCTGGATCAGCGTCATCGTCACCATGTCGCCGTTGGCAATGTGCGCGACTTCATGGCCGAGCACTGCCTCGACCTCTTCGCGGGTCATGTTCACCAGCAGCCCGGTCGAGACGGCCACCAGCGCCTCGTTTTTAAACGCACCGGTGGCAAAGGCGTTCGGGTCGCCGTCATACACCGCCACTTCCGGCATGCCGATGCCGGCGCGCTGTGCGAGGCGAGCGACCGTATCGACCAGCCACTGCTCGGTCGGATTGGCCGGGCGCTCGATCACGCGCGCACCGGTCGACCATTTCGCCATTGGCTTGCTCATCAGTAGCGAAATGATCGAGCCGGCAAAACCGACGACCAGCGAAAATACGAGCAGCGTGCCGACGTTCAGTCCGCGCGCGCTCAGGTAGCGGTCCACGCCGAGTACCGACAGCACGATGGACAACACCACCATGACGGCAATATTGGTCAGCAAGAACAGCACGATTCTTTTCATACAAGCTTCCCTGTGTAGTGCAAGTTGAAGGACAAACAATTATCCACGAGCACGGCCAAATCTGGCGACTCGGGCAGGCGTTTTCAACTCAGAAAAAGGCGAAGTATTTTGCAGGCCAGATCAGAAAATACCTACCAATGATGCCATACCGGCGACAAGCCGGCAGGCAATGGCGGCAAGGTCCCGAGATCGACGCGTGACTCGGACGGCCCGTGGAAATCGGAACCGCGCGACGCCAGCAAGCCCGCCTGCTGCGCCACACGCGCATATTCGCCGTACTGGTCGGGCGTGTGGCTACCGGTGACGACCTCGATGCCCACGCCGCCGAGGTCGCGAAAACTGTCAATCAGCACATTGCGCTGCAGCTCGCTAAACGCATAACGACCGGGATGCGCGATCACGGCCTGCCCGCCGGCAGAACGAATCCAGCCGACGGCCTGCTCCAGCGTCGCCCAGCGGTGCGGCACGAAGCCGGGCTTGCCCTCGACGAGGAAATCGCGGAACACCTCGGTCATCGAAGGGCGTACGCCAGCTTCGACGAGGAAGCGCGCAAAATGCGTGCGGCCGAGCATTTCCGGATTGTCCGCATGCCGCAATGCGCCCTCGAACGCTCCGGCGATGCCGGCACGCCCGAGCTGGTCGGCGATCTCGCGGCCGCGCATCACGCGCCCGCCACGCACCGACGCCAGCCCGTCAATGAGCGCAGGCGCGTTCTCATCGATATCCAGCCCGACGATATGCACTGTCTTGCCGGCCCAGGTGACGGAAATCTCGACGCCGGCCACGAAACGCAAGCCGAGGGCTGCGGCAGCCTCGCGGGCTTCGGCGATGCCGCCGACTTCATCGTGATCCGTCAGCGCCCACAGCTCAACGCCGTTTGCTTTCGCACGCACAGCAAGTTCGGCAGGCGCCAACGTGCCGTCCGACACGTTCGAGTGACAGTGAAGGTCAGCGTTCAGCATGGGAAAGGCGTGGAAGATGGATAGCGGGACACAGTCGGATTTTACTGCCGTCCGCTCCCGGCTGCCGGCGGGTTCAACCAGCGATGAAATCCTCGATCAGTCGTGCCACCGCCGCAGGCTGGTCATGGTGCAGCATGTGCCCCGCGTCCTGCACCCACGCCGGCGTCACCTGCGGGATGGCCTGCATGCGGCGTTCGACCTCCGCACGCACCTTGTCTCTCGGCCCCATCCAGCGCCACATGTCGGTATGCTCGGCCTCGACCCACAATACCGGCGCGGTGATGTTGCGCCAGCAGGCCAGCACCTCGTCGCTACGATACAGCTGCGCGCTGACGATCTTGTGCGCCGGATCGCCAAGGATCTCCCACTGCCCGTCGTCACGCTGCGCAGCCCAGTGCGCGGCGAGGAAGTCAGCCCGCTCCGGCGTCAGCCGGGGATTGGTCTTGCAAAGACGCGCGATCACCTCGTCGCGCGTCGCATAGGTGCGCATCTGCGGTGGCGAGCGAAGTTCGTCCAGCCATTGCGCATAACGCCCAGGCGCCTGCGCGGGCGACGTCGTGGCCAGGCCAAACCCTTCGAGATTGACCAGTTTCGCGATCCGCTGAGGTCGAACACCGGCGTAAATGGTAGCGATGTTTCCACCCATGCTGTGCCCGACCAGGTTCACCGCAGCGCCCGGCGAATAGTGATCGAGCAGCAGGTCGAGGTCGGCAAAGTAATCCGGAAACCAGTAGCAGTCCGTACCGGCGCGTGCGCTCAGGCCAAAGCCGCGCCAGTCGGGCGCAATCACATGCCATTCGCGCGCCAGGTGATCGACGACGAACTGGAACGATGCCGACACATCCATCCAGCCATGCAGCATGAACAGTTTCGGCGCGCCGTCGCGCCCCCAGTGGCGCACATGGGTGCGCAGGCCGCGCAAGGTCAGGAAGTCGGAGAATGAAGGCGTCATGGACATCGGCAGGTTCAGCGGATTCCGCAGGGTGGATGAGAAGAGTCGGGATTGCCACGATTCCCGGTGGGGGTTAGGATCGCCCGTCTGAAAATTATAAGGGAGCCACTTCATGGGCATCTCGACGGAGACCACTCCGGCCGACCGGCATGCGCAGCTGTACGGAGAATTCCGCTGGCAGTTGCCGGACGATTTCAACATCGCGCAGCTCTGCTGTCGTCGCTGGGCCGACGACGAAAGTCGCGTGGCGATTCATTTCGACGACGACGGCGAAGGCGACCGCAGCGTCACCTACGCAGAGCTGCTGAAAGACGCCAACCGCCTTTCAAACGTCTTGCGCCACCTGCAGGTGGCGCGCGGCACCCGCGTTGCGATCGTTTTGCCGCAGCGGCCTGAAGTGGCGGTCGCGCATGTCGCCTGCCAGCAGGTCGGCGCGATCGCGATGCCGATGTCGGTGCTGTTCGGCCCGGATGCGCTGGAGTACCGTTTGCAGGACAGCGAGGCCTCGGTGGTGATCGTCGACCGTGCCGCGCTCGCAAGCATTGATGCGATACGCGCGCAGTGCCCGGCGCTGCACCATGTGATCGCCGTCGATGCGGATCGGGACGACCTGATCGACTGGCATGCGGCACTGGCGGCAGCACCGGACAGTTTCGAGCCGGTCGCCACGCGCGCCGCCGACCCGGCCATCCTGATCTACACCAGCGGCACCACCGGTGCGCCGAAAGGAGCGCTGATTCCGCAATCGGCTCTGCTGGGCAACCTGCCCGGCTTCGTCGCGTCGCAAAACTGGTTTCCGCAAGCAGGTGACGTGTTCTGGTCACCGGCCGACTGGGCATGGACCGGCGGACTGATGGACGCACTGCTGCCGACGCTGTATTTCGGCCACCCGATCGTTGCCAGCCGCGCCCGTTTTTCGGCCGACAATGCATTCCGGCTGATGGAAAAATACGGCGTGACGAATGCCTTCCTTTTCCCGACCGCGCTGAAGATGATGATGAAGGCCGTTCCCGAGCCGGCGCTGCATTACCGGCTGAAACTGCGCGCGATCATGAGCGCAGGCGAAGCCGTAGGCGACGCCGTGTTCAGCTGGACTCGCAAGGCATTCGGCATCACGGTCAATGAAATGTTTGGCCAGACCGAGGCCAACTACCTCGTCGGCAATTGTTCACTGCACTGGCCGGCGCGTCCGGGCAGCATGGGCAAGCCTTATCCGGGACACCGGGTGGCGGTACTCGACGATGCCGGCCGGCCGGTCGCACCGGGCGAGGTTGGCGAAGTCGCCTTGCATCGCTGCGACATTCACGGTCATCCGGATCCGGTGCTGTTCGTCGGCTACTGGAAACGTCCTGATGCGACCGCCGACAAGTATTGCGGCGACTGGCTGCTGACCGGCGACCTGGCCGAAGTCGACGCCGATGGCTACCTTTGGTACCGCGGCCGGGCGGACGACATGTTCAAGGCAGCGGGCTATCGCATTGGCCCGTCGGAAATCGAAAACTGCCTCGTCAAGCATCCGGCGGTTGCGAATGCGGCCGTGGTACCGAAGCCGGACGCGGAGCGTGGCAATCTGGTCAAGGCCTTCGTCGTGCTGACCGAAGGCACTCTGCGCGGAGAGCGGGAAGACAGGCTGCTGGTCGAGCAATTGCAGCAGCATGTGCGCGGACTGCTTGCGCCTTACGAATATCCGAAGGAAATCGAGTTCATCGATGCGCTGCCAATGACGACAACCGGCAAGGTACAGCGGCGCGTACTGCGACTGCTGGAAGAGGAGCGGGCGACGAAGGCGGCTTAGGCTTGCGGTGACCTAGCCGGAGCGGGTCGATTTGAATGCGTGTACGGGTGGCGCGGCGATGGATCCCGGCCTGCGCTGAGATGACGATTTGAAGGTGCTCGACCTCAACAACGTCGTCCCGGCGCAGGCCGGGACCCATCGCCGCAAACCTTCTGAATCACCCCACAGGTTCGCCGATGATGACTCCCTGCCTGCTTCAGGGTAAGGCAAAGCGTTTGCAACGCATGCCGTTCAGAACTCGTTGTGAAGCCCGAAGCAGAACACCGGCCCCGACAACATCACTCCACCAGCTTGTTCAGCCGATCCGGATTGAATTTATCCAGCTCAGGCACCGACTCCACCGCAATGCCGGCGGCCTTCAGCGCAGCGACAATCTTCACCAGTTGCAGTTCCTGCGACGCCGCATTGTCAATCAGCCCGTGCAGCGCCTTCGACAACGGATCGTCGCCGTTTGGCGTCAGCCCATAGGCAGCGAACATCCGCGCGGCCGCATCGTCGCGTGTCGTCTGCGCTTCCTTCTCGATGATGCGCGCCGGATTGCCGACCGCCGTGGCGCCGGCCGGCACTTCCTTCACCACCACCGCATTCGAACCGACCTTTGCGCCCTCGCCTACCGTGAACGAGCCCAGCACTTTCGCACCGGCGCCAATGATCGCCCCACGCGCCAGCGTCGGATGGCGCTTTTTCCCCTTGGTCAGCGAGGTGCCGCCCAGTGTCACGCCCTGATAGATCGTGCAGTCGTCGCCGACCTCCGCGGTTTCACCGATCACCACGCCGAAGCCATGATCGATGAAAACGCGGCGACCAATGGTCGCGCCGGGGTGGATTTCAATACCGGTCAGTGTGCGAGCAATATGCGAGATGAAGCGTCCCGACCAGCGAAAACCATGCCGCCAGCAGGCATTCGCCCAGCGGTGCATCACGATGGCGTGCAGTCCCGGATAACACGTCAGCACCTCCCAGCGGCTGCGCGCCGCCGGATCGCGTTCCATGATGCTGGCAATGTCTTCGTTGATTCGGGTGAACATGCAAAATCTCCGGGTTCGTTACCCGATTTTATTGGAATGATTTGTTTGAAGCTTACGCCGATTAAGCGGAAGGTGCCTTCAGCCGCTGCCGGCGCGCCTCATACAGGCAGATACCCGAAGCGACCGACACGTTCAGGCTCTCGACCGCACCCATCATCGGCACGCTGACCAGCCGGTCACAGTTCTCGCGCGTCAGCCGGCGCATGCCTTCGCCTTCGGATCCCATCACGAACGCCGTGCCACCGGAATAGTCGACGTCGTACAGGCTCTGTTCGGCGTCGTCCGACGTGCCGGTCAGCCAGATGTCGCGTTCCTGCAGTTCGCGCATTGCGCGCGCGAGGTTGGTGACCGTGATGTAGGGCACCGTGTCGGCCGCTCCGCTGGCGACCTTGGCAGCCGTGGCATTCAGCCCGACCGCCCTGTCCTTTGGCGCAATCACCGCATGGGCGCCGGCGCCGTCCGCAACGCGCAGGCAGGCGCCGAGGTTGTGCGGGTCCGTCACGCCATCGAGCAGCAACAGCAGCGGTGGCCCCTGAATGCCGTCGAGCAGTTCGGCCAGGTTACGCGCCAGCGACAGTTCGCCGGCACGCGCCACCACGCCCTGATGCCGGCGGGTGCCGACCATCGCATCGAGGCGCGCGTCGTCCGCCTGGATGATGCGCACGTTCGCGCCTTTCGCGGCGCGCAGCAGATCACCCATGCGCCGGTCGTGCCGGCCGGCGTCCACATAAATTTCTTCCACCGATGCCGCGTCATGCCGCAGGCGAGCGGTCACCGCGTGGAAGCCAAAGATCATTTTCGATTTCATCAGGATTACTTGCGTTTCTTGCGGCTGCCGCGGGTTGCGGGCTGTGCCGTCTTGGCGGGCTGTGCCGCATTGCGTGCCTTGACGCTCGCCGGCTTTGCCGGCGCGGCCTTCTTGGCTGTCTTTTTCGCTGCCTTCTTGGCGCCGAACATGCCGCTGCGCGCGTGCTCGGCTTCTGCACGCTTCGCCTCGTTCTTGATTTGCGTGCGTATGCCCGGCTCATGCACCAGCCGCAGGTCAATGCGCCGTGCATCGAGATCGACGCGGCTGACCTGCACCGTGACACGGTCCGTCAGCTGGTAGCGAATGCCGGTACGCTCGCCGCGCAACTCATGGCGCGCCTCGTCATACTGGAAATAGTCGGCCCCCAGGTCAGTCACATGCACCATGCCTTCGATGAACAGCGCATCGAGTTGCACGAAAATTCCGAACGACGCGACTCCGGAAATGGTGCCGGTGAATTCCTCGCCCAGCTTGTCGCGCACGAAGTAGCACTTCAGCCAGGCCTCGACATCGCGCGAAGCTTCGTCGGCGCGGCGCTCGTTGGCCGAGCAATGGATGCCGAGCGCTTCCCAGATCGCCAGATCACCTTCCGCGCGCTTCTTGCCCGCCGCCCTGTCCTTCGCCTGCATCTTGCGCGCCGCCGGCGACAGGTTGGTGTTCAGCGATTCGGTGACGATGCCCTTCGGATGATATTGTTTGCCCTGCAGGATGGCCTTGATCACGCGATGCGTGAGCAAGTCCGGGTAACGCCGGATCGGGCTGGTGAAGTGCGCATAGGCGTTGTACGACAGGCCGAAGTGACCGATGTTGTCCGGGCTGTATACCGCCTGCTGCATCGAGCGCAGCAGCATGGTCTGCAGCAGCACAGCGTCCGGTCGCTCCTTGATCTTCTCCATCAGCGCCGCATAGTCGGACGCCGACGGCGACGTGCCGCCGCCCAGCGACAGGCCCAGCTGCTTGAGGAAAGTGCGCAGCTGGTTCAGCTTCTCTTCGGTCGGTCCGGCATGGATGCGGAAAACGCCCGGATGCTTGTGGCGTTCCATGAAGTCGGCCGCGCAAACGTTCGCAGCCAGCATGCACTCTTCGATCAGCCGGTGCGCATCATTGCGCGTGCGCGGCAGGATCTGCTCGATCTTGCCCGCCGCATTGACGACGATATAAGTCTCAGTCGTATCGAAATCGATCGCGCCGCGTTCCTTGCGCGCAGCCAGCAACACCTGGAACAGTTCATAGAGGTGCTGCAGGTGCGGCAGCAGGCCGGGACGGCGCAGCGCCTCGGGGCCGCGCGTGTTGGCGAGTATCGCCGCCACTTCGGTATAGGTCAGCCGAGCCGCCGAATGGATCACGGCCGGATAAAACTGGTAACCCTTGACCTCGCCTGTCGCCGTGATGACCGCGTCGCAGACCAGCGTGAGGCGATCGACGTCCGGGTTCAGCGAGCACAGCCCGTTCGACAGCTTCTCCGGCAGCATCGGGATCACGCGGCGCGGAAAATAGACCGACGTGCTGCGCTCGAGCGCATCGACGTCCAGCGCGTCATTCGGCTTCACATAGTGGCTGACGTCGGCAATCGCGACGATCAGCCGGTAGCCTTTGCTGCGGCCGATCTTCACCGGCTCGCAATACACCGCGTCGTCGAAGTCGCGCGCGTCCTCGCCGTCGATGGTCACCAGCGGCACATCGCGCAGGTCGACGCGCTCGTCCAGGTCGGTCGGCTTGACTTCCGACGGCAGCTTCGCGGACAGCTTCTGCGCTGCGTCCGAGAACTCATGCGGCACGCCGTACTTGCGCACCGCGATCTCGATCTCCATGCCCGGGTCGTCGATATCGCCGAGCACTTCGGCGATCTTGCCGCTCGGTTGCGAATAGCGCGACGGCTGCTCGGTCAGTTCGACGCTGACCACCTGCCCCGACTTCGCCTTGCCCGGCGAGCCCGCCAGCAGGATGTCATGGCTGATGCGCTTGTCTTCGGGGACGACCAGCCAGACGCCGTTCTCATTGACCAGCCGGCCGATCAGGTGCGTGTTCGCACGTTGCGTCACTTCGACGATCGAGCCTTCCGGGCGTCCGCGACGGTCGATGCCGGTGACGCGCACCTGCACGCGGTCACCATGCATCACCTTCTGCATCTCACGCTCGGGCAGGAAAATGTCTTCGCCATCGTCCGGCACCAGGAAACCGTAGCCGTCGCGGTGCGCGGACACCCTGCCTTCGATGAAGCTGGACGAATTGGCGAGCTGCAGTCGGCCCTTGCGGTCGGGCTTGATCTGGCCGTCACGCTCCATCGCTGCAAGCCGGCGTGCCAGCCCGTCGAGTTCCTCGTCCTTCACGGACAGGGCCTTCGCGATCGACGCCACGGCCTGCGGCTCGGATGAGGTGCGCAGGATGCCGAGGATTTCCTCCCGGCTGGGAATGCTGTACGGGTATTGACTCAAAAGATATGGGAATTGATTGGAGAACGAACAACGCTAGTGTAGCGGACGCGCGAACGATTGGGCCGCACGTTAATGAAGGTCATGAAAAATTCTTCTGAAAGATGTTTGACATTTTCTGCATACCCTCTATAATTTCGCCTTCTTCAAGCCCACGTGGCGGAATTGGTAGACGCGCATGGTTCAGGTCCATGTGCCGCGAGGTGTGGGGGTTCGAGTCCCTCCGTGGGCACCAAATCCGGAAAGGGAGTTCGTGAAAACGAACTCCCTTTTTTGTTTTCTGCTCACCGAAATTCCCTGCGAAAGCAGCCCTCCGCAATTATTTTTCCCCGGCACGATATCTTGCTTGCCAAGCACGAATCTCTCGCGTACTATCGCGCCTTCTTCAAGCCCACGTGGCGGAATTGGTAGACGCGCATGGTTCAGGTCCATGTGCCGCGAGGTGTGGGGGTTCGAGTCCCTCCGTGGGCACCAAGCTTGAAAGAAAAAACCCCGATGACCCAAGTCATCGGGGTTTTTTCATTTCCGGGGTCGTCGTTTGTCTTGCCGCCCCCGCTATGCTTCATCCGGATTACGCGGCACATGAATGCATGCAACTCCGTAGGCATCAAGGCGCAATGTCCCGTTGCCCGCAAGGTCGCTGGCTCGCGCCCGAAAACCCGGTGCATCAGTGGTCGCCTCCACAAAGTGCGCCGCATCGAGAATGCTGACGCGCGCCGTCCCGCCCAGCCCCGCCAGCTTTACGTCGCGCACGTCGTCCGTCAGGTTGGCGACCAACAACCAGCGCTCGCCGTCCCGCTCCCAACCCAGGGCCGCCGTCTTGCCGGTCTGCGTCAATCGAGTACCGAGCTGCCGCGCGCCCGACGCACAGTTCAGCGCCGCGATCACATGGAAGACCGGATAAACCGCCGACGCGCTGCTTGCCGCAGGGAGGTCGTCGAAGCACGGTTGCGCATGGTCGCCACGCCGGTAAATGACGCCGAGCGGCCCTGTCGGCGCGGACAGGCTGACGCGGTCGACGCCGGCATTTGCCAGCGTGGCCACATAACCCAGCGTCCACGCTGCCGAAAACAGGCCACGCTGGCGCGGATCCATCTTGGCGAGACAGATGCGCTGATTATCCGGATTTTCCGAATAGGTCGCGCCGTGCGGATTATCACGCGCACCGATGCCGCTGGGCCCGACACGATGCGGCTTGCCCTCGGAAAATGCACGTGCCGTATCGACCTGCCACGGCAATGCGGCGAGCGTTTCCATCACCGAGCGGTCGTCGGCCGCATGAACAATGGGGCTGGTCGTATTCGTAATGAAGTCCAGTTCAGCCACCGGCGGGCGCTTGCGATTGAGCTCGGTGAAAAAGGAAAACATCCCGCCGCCCAGGCGAATCCCCGGGAAGGCTTTGCGTGCGGCGCGGTACAGTTGCCCGAGATCCGGAGCCGGCGGATAAACGCCTCCCGGCAGCACGGATTTCAGGTGCCCCACCGGACAAAGCGCGACGGACTCGAGTACCAGACCGGCCTGCCGGACCTGCGACGCCAGCTGCCGCAATTCCTCTGCGAACCCGCTGACGCTCTGCACGACCGCCTCCAGCATGACTTCCGCCCCGAGCCGCTCCGCAATCTGCGCATACTTGCGCAAAAGCCCGACGCCGTGGCCCAGCCGCGCGTCATAGCTGCAGACCAGAAAATTCGGCGCGAGCTGTTTCAACAGGCCTTCGCATGCCAGCGCGGCGTCGGCTTCTTCCGGCGGAAGGCCGAGGCCGATCACAGGAACCGCGCGGCCATCCCCCGCTTCGACGACGATGGCGTCCGCCGGCTCGCTGCCGGACGCAACCGCACGCGGCAGCATCCCCCTGAACGAGAATTCCACCTGCTGCCGGACAGGTTCGCCGTGCGGAAGCACATACGGCCACGGCCGCGACAGCGGCCGCACATAGGTCTTGAACGAGGCATCGGTCCAGTTGCGATGGTCCTCCATTTCGAATGCATCGCCTTCCATCCTCACCCGAACCCACAGTCCGGGCCGTGCCTCATGCTCGAGCTCGCGGATATCGCGGAAAGGACAGTCCGGACTCACCTGCTCGGGGAAGCTGCTGCGGGTGACGCTGCCATCGGTGTGGGTGACCGACAGCGGCTGTCCGACTACGCCTTCGAGCGGATGGAGCACGACGAAACCCGTGCGCGCGGTGAGGAAATCGGTGGCGGGCAAGGCCGTGGCATCGAAGGTCAGCGAGCCGTCTGCACGCCCCTCGATCGTGGCGACGTAATCCAGGCTCTGGCTGCCGCGGCGGCAGGTGGCCGCATAGGTGACGACAAAGCCTTTGTCTGATTGCTCGACCTTCAGCCCGCACACTTCGGGCACATAGGTTCCCCAGTTTTCATCGCGCACGAGGAAAGCAATGGCCCGCAAGACCTCCACGCCATTCAGGCGCACATAGCGCAGGTTGCCGTTGTCGAACTCGACGCTCAGTGGTCCGGCGTGAAGCATGCGGCCCGGTACATCAGGCTGCTCCGTCCCCGTCAGGACGATGGAACGCGAAATCTTGCGATTGCCCATGGCCACTCCTTGGTGATGAATTCGGGATCAGGCGGCCAGACGGCTCACCTGTGCGTCGGTCGGCGACAGCACCTGCTCGGTGGCAGGATCCACGACGATCGCGCGCCGCATGTCCGGCGCCAGCCGGACGCGCTCGCCGGCACGCAGCACGTCATGCGCACCGACTTCGGCAACCGCGGCGGTGCCGCCAAGCCGGAACTCGATGTAGGTGCGCGAACCGGTGGGCTGCACCAGCTCGACATCGACCGACAGGGCCACCGCATCCGGGCTGGACGGGCACTGCATGTGCTCCGGCCGCAGGCCGAGCAGCACTGCTCTTCCCTGCCAGCTGGCCAGCGCCTCGCTCCGATCGGCCGGCAAAGGCAAAGTCGTGCCGCCTTCCAGCACAAGCGCGAGGCCGTCACCGGTACGGTTCAGTTGCGCCGGGATGAAATTCATGGACGGCGATCCGAGGAAGCCGGCCACGTACTTGGTGGCCGGACGCTCGAACAGCGTCAGCGGCGCGCCCTGCTGCTCGATGACGCCGCCGCGCATCAGCACGATGCGGTCGGCCAGTGTCATCGCCTCGATCTGGTCGTGCGTCACGTAGATCATCGTCTTACCAAGTTCCTGATGCAGGCGCTTGATCTCGCTGCGCATTTCATCGCGCAACTGCGCATCGAGGTTGGAGAGCGGCTCGTCAAACAGATAAAGGCGTGCATCGCGCACGACCGCACGACCAATCGCCACGCGCTGCAATTGCCCGCCGCTCATCTGCCGCGGGTAACGCTCGAGCAGATGGTCGATCGCCAGCATCTCTGCTGCGCGCATCACCTTCGTACGAATCTCCCGCTCGGAGCGCTTGCGCATGCGCAGGCCGAACGCAATGTTGTCGTACACCGTCATGTACGGATACAGCGCATAGTTCTGAAAGACCATCGCGATGTCGCGGTCCTTCGGCGGCACGTCGTTCACCACCTGCCCGGCGATCGAGATGGTGCCCTCGTCCACGGACTCCAGTCCGGCAATGGTTCGCAACAACGTGCTCTTGCCGCAGCCGGATTGCCCGACCAGCACGATGAATTGGCCCTCCGGGATGTTCAGGTCGATGCCTTTGACGACATGGTTCTCGCCGTAATACTTGTGCAGACTTTGAATGTTCAGGTCGGCCATTGTTTTCCTTGTTTGTTCAGCCTTTGACGGCGCCGAGCGACATGCCGCGCACCAGATAACGCTGCATGCAAATCACCGCAACGAAGACGGGCAAGGTGCCCAGCACCGACATCGCAGCAATCTTGGTCCAGAAGTTCGACTGGCCTCCGAAGTAATGGGTCACCTGCACCGTGTAGGTCACCACTTCGGTCCGCGTCAGCACGAGTGCAAACAGGAACTCGTTCCACGCGAAGATGAACGTGAAGATCGCCGTGGCGAGCAGGCCGGCACGCGACATTGGCAGCACGACCTTCCAGATCACCTGCCAGCGCGTGCAACCGTCAATCAGCGCGGCTTCCTCGAGCGTCTTTGGGATGTCCTGTATGTAGCCGCGCATCATCCAGATCACGTACGGCAGGTTGAACGCGGTGTAGAGCAAGATCATGCCGACATAGGTATCGACCCAGCCCAGCATCGCGTACAGCAGGAAGACCGGGAATACCACCGCGATCGGCGGGACCATGCGCTGCGACAGCACCCAGTTCGACAGGTGATCGCCGCCGGTCTTGTAGCGTGCGAGGCTGTACGCACACAGGGTGCCGACCACCATCGCCAGCAAGGTCGACGCCGAGGCAATGACCAGACTGTTCCAGACGGCCATGGCGTCGCCGTCCTTGAACAGCACGAGATAGTTATCGAACTGCAGGCTGGCCGGCCACCAGACCGGCGGGAACGCATAGATCTCGTCGGCGGTCTTGAACGAGATCATGACCAGCCAGTAGATCGGGAACAGGAAAAACGCGGTAATAGCCGCAGCCGCGACAAACCGCAGCGTGGTGCGTATACGTTGGCGGTATGCGAATCTCATCGTGCCAGCTCCACGCGGCGCAGGACCCAGAGCAGCAAGACCGTCAGCAGCACAATCACCATCAGCGCCACCGCTGCGGTATAGCTGGTCTCGAACTGCCTGAATCCCTGGTTGTAGGTAAAGATGGACAAGGTCTCGGTCAGAGTGCCGGGACCTCCCTTGGTCAGCGCCCAGACGACGTCGAAAAGACGGAACAAGTCCAGCGCGCGAATGATCATGGCGACCGCCATCACCGGCCAGATCGACGGAAGGATGATGCGGAAAAAAATCTGCCAGTAGCCCGCGCCGTCAATGGCTGCAGCTTCCTGCTGCGACTTGTCGACATTGGCCAGTGCGGCCAGCAGCAGCAGGAACATGAACGGCGTCCACTGCCAGATCTCGGCAACCAGAATCGACGGATAGACCAGTTCGGGTTGAATCGTCCAGAGCAGCGACACTTCATCGCCGATGATCCACCCCAGTACCTGATTGATGGGCCCGAAACGGTTGTCAAACATCAGCGACCAGGTCGCGCCGGCGACGATGGGCGAGATCACCACCGGCAGCACCAGCAAGGCGATGAACACCTTCCGTCCGGGCAGCGCGTCCAGCAACAGCTGGGCCATGAACAGGCCGAGGATCAGCTCCAGCGGCAGCGCAATTGCGACGAAAATCAGCGTGTGCAGCACCGCCTCCCACAGGCGGCGATCCTCCAGCAGATGGAGATAATTCGTGAAACCGACAAAGCTGGTGTCGTTGTCGGTCATGGTGATCCCCTGGAAGCTGACGAGGATCAGGTACACCAGCGGGAAGACGGCGACCAGCAGCATCAGGAAGATCGACGGCGCGACCAGCCAGTGCCGGAAAAACCGGTCGCGGCCTGCAGATTGAGCGAGAGACAAGGGCAAGCACTCCAAAGCAAGGCGGCAGGGAACACCACCGTCTGCGCCCGACAGCGCAGACGGTGGCCACGACGTTCAATCCGGATTACTTCGGATAGGCGCCGCTCTTTGCTGCCCAGGCGGTGTAGACCGCCTTCTGCTTCTCCACGCCGACCTTGGCCGTGATGTCGTCCCACTGTTTGGCGACGTCATCGAGGATCTTCTTCGGATCCTCGCCGCCCCACAGACGGCCGATGCCCTGGCGCAGAGCCTCTTCGTACTTGTCCGTCTGGATCAGCGAGAGGTCAAGCAATCCCGTCTTCGAGCCGGCCTGCAGCGCCGCTAGATACTCCTTCGCGTCCGGCCATTTCGCCTGATATTCCTTGCTGGTGAAATGCGAATCGCGGAACGGGTCGCGCAGCGCGAACGGCAGCTGCACACGCTTCATCGACACTTCTTCGGAATTCAGCCACTGGATGAACAGGTAGGCGAGCTCCTTGTTCTTGCTCGTCGATGCGACGCCGAGCGCAAAGCCGGCCGCGAGCTCCGGATGGCCACCCGGCGGCAGCGCGTAACCCACCTTGCCGCCCACCTTGGATTCCGGCACCCACTTCATCGCCTCGTCCTTGATGTAGCCGGCAGCAAAGCGGCCATACGGCGGCCACGAGATCGTCATCGCGCTCTCGCCCTTCAGGAAGGTGGCGAGGTTCTCGACGAAGCCGAACTTTTCCACGCCCTTGGGCATGAACTTGTTTTCGTTCTTCCAGTCGGTGAACACCTTCACGCCAGATGGACCATTGATCTGCGCTTTCATGTTGGCGTCGAAGAATTTGCCGCCCTCATTGCGGAAACGCTCCTGGAACATGAAGTTGCCGTAGCCCGGCTCGCGGAACTGCGAGGCGCCGTAGATGCCTTTGGCCTTCAGACGCTCGGTGAGGAACTGGCCGATTTCATCGAATTCCTTCCAGGTCTTCGGCGGCGCGAGGTCGTACTTGTGCTTGGCCTTGAATTCTTTCTGCAATGCCGGATCGGCAAAGAGGTCCTTGCGGTAATACATCAGGAACACGTCGCCGTCGTCGGGGAAGGCGTAGATCTTGCCGTTGACGGTCATCTGGTTGTCGCGATAGGTCGGCGCGATCTTTTGCAGTTCGCCGCGATAACCATATTTGTCGACATAGCTGTCCAGCTGCTCGATCGCGCCGGCCTGCTGCAGGTCAGGCAGCCATGCGGGAATGATGTTCAGCGCATCGTAAGCACCCGTGCCGGCGCGGTATTCCTGCATGATCTTGGTGAACATCTCAGCGGTCGGCACCTCGACCACGTTGACCTTGCAGCCCGTGAGCTTTTCCCAGAGCGGGCCCGAAAAGTTTTTCGGGTCGAGAGACTGCAGTCCTGCTTCCCAAACCACATTGATGGTCTTGCCGTTGCACAGCTTCTTCGCTGTATCGACCGCCCGTTGCGCCGCGCTTTCTGCGCCGGCCGAGCCGGCAGCGAGGGACAGTGCCATGGCGACCATGGTCGCCGCGACGGATTTTCCAAGGGGTGCTGCGTGTGCCATCGTGTCTCCTTAACTTTGTTATTGTTGCTTGTCAGCTTAGGTACCACTGCATCTCACGACTCGGGTTGGTTCAGGAACTGCTGTCCGGTGCTGTCGCCTCCTGTGATTGGCACGGCACGAGC
>CAYZXP010000015.1:0-26240 GCA_964482415.1 uncultured Bifidobacterium sp.
GCAGCAGCACGTCTTCCAGCGCGCGCGCCTGCACCGGCGCCTGGCTGCGTTCGCGGCCGGCAGCCGCCACGCGGCGGCGCAGGCCGGCCAGCCGCTCACGATCGCCGGCCAGCGCGACGGCGGCGTCGACATAGTCGGCATGACTGAAGGTGACCAGTTCCGGCAGGCCCGCATGCAGCAGCACGCTGCCGGCCATGCGCGAGACAAAGCTCCTGCCCGACAGCGTCAGCATCGGCAGGCCGGCGCACAGCGCATCCTGCGCGGTCGAGCCGGCGTTGTACGGATGATTGTCGAGGAACAGGTCGGCGAGCTGCAGCCGCGACACGAAGTCGGCATAGCCGGTGCGCTGCGCGAAGATCAGCCGCTCGCTGCTGACGCCGGCGCGCTCGGCTTCACGGCGCAGGTTGTCGCTGGCGGCCGGGTTGTCGTCGAGCAGCCAAAGTACCGCCTCCGGTACACGGCGCAGGATCGCCATCCACGCGGCGAACATCTCCGGGTTCAGCTTGTACGCATTGTTGAAGGACGCGAAGACGACGCGGTCTTCCGGCAGGCCGTGCGCGGCGCGCGTGGCCGGCGCGCCCTGCTCGCGCTGGCTGTCGCGCGGCAGGAAGGCGGTGTCCATGTGCAGCAGCTGCTCGGTGAAGTAAGGCTGCATGTCCGCGGTCAGCGCGAAGCGGTCGCCGATGACGTAGTCGATCCACGGCATCGCGCTGCTGCCGATGAAGCCCAGCCAGCCCACCTGCACCGGCGCCGGGCGCAGCGCGAGGATGCCGGGACGGGTGCCGGAGGACAGGCCCTGCAGGTCGACCAGCACGTCGATCTCGCAGTCAGCGATCAGCTGCGCGGCCTGCGCGTCGCTGAGGCCGCCGACCGCATGCCGGTGCTCGAAGGCCTGCCGCAGCCGCGCCTGGTAGGGCGTGCCGTCGTCGCGGCTGAAATCGAATGCATAGGTCTCGAAACCGGACCGGTCATGCTGCGCCAGGACGTCGGCCAGCAGCAGGCCGACCGCATGCACGCACAAGTCGCCGGACAGGTAACCGATGCGCAGGCGCGCATGGTCATAGCGACGGCCGGCCGCCAGCGCACCCTGCGTGACGTTCAGCTTGCGCCGCACGAAGGCGTCGGAAGCCAGCAGCTGTAGCGACGGGTCGTCGGTATGCGCGAGCATCGCCAGCGGCGAGGTGGCCGCCAGCATCTCGGCCACGGAGAGGCCCGGCAGCGGCTGGAACACCGGCCACTTGCATTGCTTCTGGCGCAGGTGCACCCAGTGCTGGATCACGTCCGGCTGCTGCGGCGCCAGCGCGAGGCTGCGGCGCAGCGCCGCTTCGGCGGCCGGATAGTCGCGATGGGTCTCGCGCACGCGGCCAATATGGTTCAGCGCCTGCACCTGCAGCGCGCGGCGCGCGGCATCCCCCTGCGCATCGGCATCGACGACGTCGGTCCACGCGGCCAGCGCGTCGGACACCTGCCCCTTCAGTTCGAGCAGGCTGCCGAGGTTGATACGCGGTTCGAGGAAGTCCGCCTTGCGCGCAATTGCGTCGCGGTAGGCGTCGATCGCCTCGTCGAGGCGGCCGCACTGCGTCAGCAGCACACCAAGATTGAAGCCGGCCGCATGCGCGAGGCCATGCGCATCGGCGGCGATGAAGCGGCGGTAGAGTTCGGCGGCCTCGGCGCCCTGTCCCTGCACCTGCAGCGCCTCGGCCGCCGCGAGCAGCTGGCTGAAAGCGGCCAGCGGTGACGCCGGCTGGATGCGCGAGCGCGCGGACGGGAGCCGGAGCAGGTTATTTCGCCGTGATGACATGCTTGCCTCGATGGGTGGTCGTTGCCGGCAGCACCGCCTGCCGGCTCGATGACAGAATCGACATCTGGCAGGGATTTCTTTATAGACAAATTTTTGCCGCCCAAGCGGCAAGCGCTGGCCGCCGGGCGGCAGGCCTTGTCCGTCGGGGCAAAAAAAACGCCCGGCCGGAGCCGGGCGTTTGAAGGTCACTGCGAGGATCAGCGCAGCAGAGCGAGGACGCCCTGCGGCGCCTGGTTCGCCTGCGCCAGCATCGCCGTCGCTGCCTGCTGGATGATCTGCGTGCGCGCCAGTTCTGCGGTCTCGGTCGCGTAGTCAGTATCCTTGATGCGGCTGCGGGATGCTTCCGTGTTGGTGACGATGTTCGACAGGTTGTCGACAGTGTGGGTCAGGCGGTTCTGCACCGCGCCCAGCATCGAGCGCTGCGAGTTGACGTAGCTGAGCGCCTTGTCGATCACGTTCAGCGCGTCGCTCGCACCCTTCTGCGTCGCGATGCTGATCTGGGCCACCGAGGTACCGCCGGCGCGGGTCGTCGTGGTGGTACCCGTCGCCAGCGGCGGCGGGGTCACCGACACGGCGCCGCCGCCGGTCAGCGCAACGGCGTCGCCCTGACCTTCGCCCGGCGTCCAGCTGCCCTTGCGGCCGGTCGCGGAGCTGAACTCGGTCAGCGTGATCTCTCCGCCGTCGGCGCGGCTGAAGTAGACGTTGCCGTTCGTGTCCATCGACGCCGAGATGCCTGAACCGGACAGCGAATCCTCGAGCTTGTTCAGGAAGGTATTGACGCTGTTGCTGTCGCTGATGTCCAGCACCGTGCTGGCCAGCTTGTACTCCTTGCTGCCGTCAGAGATCGTCATCGAGTAGATGTCGTCACCCTCGACGTTCAGCACGGCGCTGGAAGCCACGGCCAGCGTGCCGGCAGCGGTCGCTGCCTGCGCGGTGGTGTGCGCACGGTAGCTCAGCGTGACTTCTTCACCCTGGCCTTCGGCCGGCTTGAGCGACGCCGACAGGTTCTGGTGCGTATCCGCGGTCTTGAAGTTGGAGATCTCCAGCGGGCCGCCATCGCGCTGCCAGAAGGTGATCGTGCGGCCGCTGACGGCGTACTCGACCACGTTTTCCGGATGGTCGGCGTTGATCGCCGCGACCATCGTGTCGATGCTGGTCTTCATCGCGCTCGTCGAGAAGTCCTTCGACGCATCCCAGGCGACCGGGTTGGCGCCCAGGCTGGTGCCGTTCAGCGAGAAGGTGAACTTGGTGTCGTCGGCGCTCAGCGTCATCGACACGCGGGTCGATTCGACCACGTCGCCCTGGGCGACGCCCGAGGTGCGGTTGACCTGCAGGCCCTTGTTCGACGCGCCGGTGACGAAGTCCTGCACCAGGATCGCGCCGGTCGTTTCGAGCGTGTTGGCCGACGAGTCGTAGCCGAAGCCGATCGAGCGGCCGGCCGAGTCGCGGATCACCAGCTCGGCGGTGTCCTTGTCATAGGTCACCTCGAGGTTGGTCAGCGTCTGGGTGGTGCCGGTCGCCGTGCCGTTGGCGAGGATGTTCACCGACGCCGAACGCAGCGCGGTCTCGACTGCGGCAGCGAAATCATCACCGGACGCCAGCGACGTGCCGGCCGAACCGTCAACGCTGATGGTCAGGGTGCTGGACTGCAGCACGCCGTCCACCGCCAGCGTGAAGCGGTTGGTGCCGGTCGCCGAGAAATCCTTGCCGAACGCGCCGGTGTTGAGCTTGATGCGAGTCTCGGACGTGTAGGCATTCTGCGATGCCAGCGTCGACGAGGTGCGCGGCTCGTTGGTCGGCGTCGCGATCATGTAGCCGGCGCTGGACGAGAAGCCCTCGATCGCCATCGCACGGCCGGCGTTGTTGCGGATGTTGATGGTGTCGCCGCTGACGACCACCTCGAACTCGCTGGCGCTGAAGGTCTTGTCGCCGCTGGTAGCCAGCGCGGTCACGCCGGTGCTCAGCGCGGAGCGGACTGCATCAGCGATGGCGTTGTTGCGGTTGTCGAGGCCGTCGAACACGTTCAGCGCGGTGGTGCTGAAGTCGGCATAGACGTCGCCGGCGCCGTTGGTCAGCTTGAACGCGTAGTTCGCGCTGGAACCGTTGCCGACCAGGTCGGAGAAGCGCAGCGAGATTTCCGACGATTCGGTGTTGCCGGTGAAGCGGACTGCCGGCATGGTCGGCGCGGACGTGCCGTTCGCGGCCAGCAGGATCGGGTCATTGAGACCGTCGACCTGGGCGTCGTCGACGGTGTTGAAGATCACCGCGCTGCCAGCCGACGCTGCATAGCCGCTCAGCGCGATCTTGCCGCCGGACGAATTGGTGACCATCAGGTTGTTGCCTTCCCAGGCGACCGCCATCGGGTTGCGCAGCGTCTCGCGGGAGACCAGTGCGCCGCTGTTCGCGGAATTCGTGCCAAACAGGAAGCCGCTGCCGTTGCCCTGGCTGATGTCGATGCGACGGCCTTGCGCGTCGGTCACCTGCAGCTCGCCCGATGCGTTCTGCGTGACGGAGATGTTGTCGTCGAAGATGCGGCGCAGTTCGCTCTGCATCGCGGTCGCGATCTCGGTCGTGGTGACTTCGGTCGCGGTCACGCCGCTGGTGCTGTTGAGCTTCTGCGACAGGTCGATGTTCTGCAGCGGGCTGCCGTTGATGCTGATCGCGAATTTCAGTTTCGGCGAGTTCGCCGTATCGGTAATGTCAAGCACGCCACCGGTCATGGCCGCCGACACGTTGGTCGAGCCGGTCACGCTGGTGTCGGCCTGCGCGTCGCGCAGCGACTCGTTGACCGATTCGGCAAAGGCCTGCTTCGACAGGCTGTTGGTCAGGTCGACGCTGACGCCGCTGATGGAGGTGGCGATGCCGGTCACGCTGTCGGTCAGCGTGAAGCTGTAGGAATCGCTGGACGCGAATTCGAGGCTGACCACGGTCGGGGTCGCGGCCTGGCCCTTGACCTTCGCGCCGTCGACCGGCGTGCCGGCGCCGGCGGCGGCCGAGCCCGGGGCCATCGACGTGGTGGTGGTGGCAGCGACGCCGAGCACGCTCGACTTCATGCTGCCGATCGACATCTGCAGGGTCTGGCCGGCGTTGGCGCCGATCTGGAAGACCTTGCCGGCATACGAGCCGTCGAGCACGTTCATGTTGTTGAACTGCGTGGTGCCGGCGATGCGGTCGATTTCAGCCGACAACTGCTCGACTTCCTGGTTCAGGTTGGTGCGGTCTTCCGCGCTGTTGGTGTCGGACGCCGACTGCACGGCCAGTTCACGCATGCGCTGCAGGATGTTGGTGACCTCGTCCATCGCGCCTTCGGCCGTCTGCGTGACGGACATCGCGTCGTTGGCGTTCTTGATCGCCATGTTCAGGCCACGCACCTGCGTGTCCATGCGGGTGGAGATGCTGAGGCCTGCGGCGTCGTCTGCTGCGGAGTTGATGCGGCTGCCGGTGGAGAGACGCTGCATCGCCGTCGACAGGTTGCGGTTGTTGATGTTCAACGCATCCTGGGCCTGCAATGCCTTCAGGTTGGTGTTAATGACGGACATGTTGGAACTCCTTTTCCAATGAATGCTTCACTCGGTACGGCAGACGCCGATGCTCGATGAATCGAATGCACCCGAACAAACTTTAGTTTTTTCTTGAAAACTTCCGGTACGGCAGGACGCGCGGCCGCTCAGAACTTGCCGTCGAACAGCATGCCCTTCAGCTTTTCCATGTTGTGCGCGACGCGAACCACAACTTCAGTCGGTATCTGCCGGATCACCTCACCTGATTCGGCACTGGTGACCGTCACCACGTGGGTGTTGATCGCATCGTCGTAGCTGAAGCTCAGGCCGCGCTGCTGCGACTGCATTTCCTGATTCATCTGCGCGACGATGTCGGAAATCTTTTTCAGGCCTTCTTCCAGGTCGACGGACGTCTTTTTCGGGACGGCGACCGGCGCCGGCGCAACCGGCTTTGCCTGTTCGCTTGCCGGGGCCGCAGCGGCCTGGGCGCCGGCACGCTGGCCGGCCGCGGCCACGGCCACGGGCATGGCTGCCGCAGGGGTAATCGATGGCGTCATGGGCATACCTCTTCTAAGGTGATGTCTGCTCGGGCGGCAAGGATTTGCCGCCCCTTGGCCGAAAGATCGGCCGGACGCGCGGAAACTTTAGGAGGGAGTCGGCGGAGTGAGCGTCTGCGGCCGTAACACCGTAATGCCGTAACGCCACGCCGGCGTGGGCCGGAGCCGGGGCCGATGCAGCGCGCGGCCCCGGAAGACCGTCGTTTAGCTGCTGCTGCCCGACATCGCGTCGAACTGGTTCTTCAGGTAGGTCTTCATGCTGTTCGCATTGCCGACGATGGCGTCCATGCTGGCGAACTGGGTGCTGTAGCGCGCCAGCAGCGCCTCCATCCGCGTTTCAAGCCTGGCAAGGTCGTTCTTGTAGCGGGTGACCTGCTGCTGCGAACTCTCGGACTGCGCCATCAGCAGGCCGGACTTGCTCATCAGGTCGGTCAGTCGCTTGACCGCATCGCCGCCGAGCCCGCGCTTCGCCGTGCCCATCGTGCCCTTGTTCTCGCGGTCAGCGGTGAACATGGTCACGAGGCCGCCGAAGTTGTCCTTGACCGCATTGTCGAACTTCGTCTCGTCCAGCTCGAGCGTGCCGTCGCGCTGGATGCTGACGCCCATGTCGCGCAAGGCATTCGCATTCGTGCCGGGCGTCGAGGAATCGCTGATGAACAGGCTGCGCAGCTGCATGCGAATGCCCGACAGCGTCGCGTCGTTCGCCAGCGAACCGCTGTAGACGTCGGTCTCGTCGTCCTTGTTCTTCGGGCCGGACAGGATCTTGAAGTCCGACATCGCGTCATTGAAGCTTTTCACCAGCGCCTGCACCTTCTCCTTGAGCTTGCTGGCGTCGCGCGTCAGGTCCAGCGTGGCCGCCGGGCTGGTGGTGTTCAGCAGGTTCAGGGTCAGGCCGGGAATCGCATCCGTGATCGTGTTCGTCGAGCGGCTGATGATCAGGCCATCGACGGCAACCTTCGCGTCTGCCGCGGGCGGACCCGTCCTGGTGAAGCTGACGCCGCTGACGGCAGCGCCCGCAACAAATTCTTTGTTGGTCACATAGGTGGCGGTCACGCCGGTGCCGCCGACGTCGCCCCAGGCGGGCGCGGCCATGTCGCCGTCGGCCGCCGCATAGTTCAGGGTCAGCGTACCGTCGGCATTGACCACGGCCGTACGGCCGCTGGCGCCGGTGATGAAGGAACTGGCGTCCAGCGCCGCCTTCACTTTCGCCGACACCGCCGCCGCCGAATCGCCGGCGCTGACGTCGACCAGCACGCCCTGCACGCTGATGCGCCCGGACGCGGTCGCCGGGCCGAAGGTCATGGTCTGCTGCTCGCCGCTGCCGCCGCCGTTGTCGGTGGTCAGCGTGAATGCGTTGGCCGCGCCGCTGGTGCCGTTGACGATGATCTTGTAGGGATTCGCCGAGCCGTCGTTGGTATTGACCAGCTGCGCGGTCAGGCCGAGCCTGGCGCCGTTGATCGCGGCGACCATGCCGGCCGGCGTCGCACTCGCGGCCGGCACGCGGATGGTCTTCGCCGCGCCGCCGTTGACCGCCAGCTGCAGGCTGAACGCATTGCCGCCGTTGAGCTGGGTGTCGGACGCCGCAAAGCCGCCCGAGATGTCGCGCTGCGCGACGGCCAGGCTCAGCACCTCGACCGTATGGCTGCCCGCCGCGGCCGCGCCGGTGGCCGTCGCCGTCACCGCCGCCGACTGGCTGCTCTGGATGTTCAGCGCAGCCCAGTCGGACGGGTCGTCCAGCGACTGGAAGGATTTCTTGATCGTGTCGAGGCTGAGCATCACGGCCGACAGGCCGGACACGCGGTTCTGCGCCTTGCTCATGCGCGCATTGATCGCGTCGGCACGCGGCTGGCGTTCGGCGTCCACCAGGCTTTCGGCGAGCGACTTGGTATTGGTGCCGGAGCCGGCGCCCAGTTTCATGAGCAAATCGCTGCCGCTGACGGTGCTGCTGCTGACGCCTGAAGTAGCCATAATCGAAATCGGGTCGTGATCGTTCTTGTAATCGGCAGCAACCCGGCAAACTTTAGCCGGGTCTCAGCGCTGCGCCGAAAAACTCAGCGGATATAGGTAAACAGGCTCATCTGCGCGATTTTCGAGAAGCTGCTCTGCGCGGCCTGCAGCGCCAGCATGTCCTTGTTCATCTTCGTGATCGCCTCGGTATAGTCGAGGTCCTCGACTGACGACAGGGTCTCCTTCAGCCGCAGCACGTTGGCGTCGGCCAGCTCCTGCTGGCGGTCGAGCGTGTTCATGCTGCCGCCGATGTCGGCCAGGCTCTCGCTCATGCCGAACTGCATGTCGCCGACTTCGGAGACGGCGCGCCGGATGTTCGCATAGTCATTGTTCTGCAACGCCGCCGACAGGTCGTCGATCACGTCGAAGAAGCCGACGCTTTGCTGCTCGCCATCGGCGCCGGTGCGTATCGTGCGCGCGAACGGCTGGGTCGCGGCGCGGTTGTCCTCGACCGTGCGCTCGTCGCCGACGGGCACCGAGTTTACCGTCTGGTCGCCGCGGTAGGCCGGCGACGCCGCCGTGCCGTTCGGGCCGGCCTCGTAGGCAGTCGCTCCGGTGCGGCTGCCGGCGAAAATGTAGTTGCCGTTCACGTCCTGCGTGTTGGCCAGCGACAGCAGGTGCTCACGCAGCTGGCGCACCTCGATATTGATCAGCTTGCGTCCTTCAGGGCCGTTGGTGTCGTTGGCTGCCTGGATGGTCAGTTCCTTCAGCCGGATCAGCGCGTCGTTCGCGCTGTCGATCGCGGTCTCCTGCTGCGAGAGCTTGTCGCGCACCGCGCTGATCGTGTCGGCATAGCTCTCCTGCCGCGTGATCGCGGATTTCAGCCGCGTGATCGCCGCCGCCTTGTCCGGCGCGTCGCTCGGCTGGATCACCTCTTTCGAGGTCGCCAGCTGTTCCTGCACCCTGGCCAGGCGCTGCTGCGTCACGCCCATCTGGGAGACGGCGCGATCAAACATCAGGGTAGTCGAGATCGGGTTCATGTTCTTGCCTCGTTAGGGTCAGCGCGCGGCCTGCAGGATGGCGTCGAACAGGTCGCCGGCCACCTGGATGGTCTTGGCCGCCGCCTGGTAGGCCTGCTGGAAACGGATCAGGTCGGCCGCCTCGCTGTCGAGCGACACGCCGGATACCTTGTCGCGCGCGTCGATCGCCTGGTTGTTCACCACCTCCAGCGCCTTCTGCGCGACCTGCGCCTGACTGGAGACATTGCCGACCCTGGCGACCGCCTGCTCGTAGGCCTGCGCGATGGTGCCGCCGTTCGGGCCGGCGATGACCTGCTTGCGTTCGAGCGCCAGCAGCGACAGGATATTCTCGTTGTTGCCGGTGCCGTCCTGGTTGCCGTCCAGCGTGTAGCGGTCGCCGGCGGCCGGCGGCCGGTTCAGCGTCAGCTTCAGGCCCTGGTAGTCGATGCCGCTGAGCGCGTCGTAGCTGCGCTCGGCCAGCACGGTCTTCGCGCCGCCCTTCGGGTTGGTCCAGCTGATCTGGTAGGTCGAGGTCGACGTGAACTCCACCGCGAAATCCTGCGCGCGCAGCGTCTGCAGGCGCAGGCGGTCGAGCGAGGCCGGGTCGGCCATGCTGGCGTCGAAGCTGCCGGACACGGTGCCGCCGCCCTGTCCGGTGACGAACACCAGCAGGTCCTCGGGCAGCGCGCCCTCGATGTGCAGGCCGGCGCGCATGCCCAGTTTGGCCAGTTCAGCCGCATTGCCGTCGCCGGCAAAGCCGAGCCGGATCTCGCTGTCGGACACCAGCTGCAGGCTGCCCTTGTACTTGCCGTTGGCTACGCCCAGCGCATTGCTGGCCGACGTGCCGCTGCCGCCGACGATGATGTCATGGCCGAGCACGTTCTCCAGCAGGATGCCGCCCTTGCCGTCGTCGGCCGCGCCGATGCCAGCGCGGCGCAGCGCAGCATTGCCGTTAATGGACTGCACCAGGTCGCCAATGCTGTTGAACGGGCCGCTGACGGCGATGCCGTCAAGGGTCAGGCCGGCGATGCCGTCGAGCTTCAGCGCGGTCGCATGGATCATGGTGGACGCGGTGGCGACCACCGGCGGCACGAGCGCGTCGCCGGTACGGTTCAGCCATTCGGCGATGTCGCTGGCCTGCAGCTCAATCGGGTTGCCGTCGAGGTCGAGCAGTTCCAGCTTGTCCAGCGTCTTGCCGTTCAGGCTCAGCGTGCCGCCGGCGATGCGGGTCAGGTCGCGCCCGATCGGCGCGGCACCGTACAGTACGGCATCGGTCGGCTCGACCGGCAGTTGTTCGGTGTAATACGCGCCCAGCGGCCGGCCGATCAGGTCAAGCGCGCCGTCGCCGCCGTCCGGACCATAGCCGATCATGATGTCGGCATCGCTTTGCAGCGACAGCTGGCCTTTGTAGGTGACCGGCGCGCCGAACGGGTCACCGTTGGTGGCCATGGCGCCGATGCGCAGGTCGTCGCCTTCGTAGCCGGGCGCATTGCTGATCACGAGGTTACCGTCGGCATCGACCTCGGCGATCACCTTCGCCGTGCTGCCCATGTTCTGGTTGATGTAGTCGCGAATCGCCCCGACGCCGGCTGTGCCGCTGCGGGTCGCATCGGCCTGTACCGCATAGCCATTGATATAGAAGCCGTCCGCCGGATCGTCGATTGCCAGCGTCGCCGTGGTCAGCGCGGTGGCCGTCACCGGCGGCTCGGCGCCCAGCATGCCTTCCGTGATCCAGCGGGCGAGATCGCTCGCCTGCAATTCGGTCGCCGGCGCGCGCGGCATGGCCAGCGGCAGGCTGCGGCCGTTGATCATCAGCGTGCCGGACGGAATGGACGCCATGCCGGACGGCACCAGCAGCCCGTGGCCGGCGTCGACCTCGTTGAAACGGTAGGACGGCAGCGCCTGATGGGCCGCGGTGATTTCGGCGGTCTGCGTAATCTGGCTGCCCGGCTGCGCGCGGTCGCCGTAGAACACCGACAGCTGCTTGTAGCCGTATTCGCCGGAGCGGTTCAGGTAGGCGTCCGAATAGGTCGAGCCCTGCACGAAGCCGTTCTCCGGTCGCAGCAGCGCATCCTGCTCATTGATGCCGTCGATGCCGGCGCCGAGCAGGTGACGGCCGTCGCGGGTGAAGACCTGGAAATTCTGCAGACCGGTCGCGCCGTCGAGGTACAGCGACCAGTTGTCGGCGCCAACCGGTATCTGCGCGAACGGCTGGCCGGCAGTCGGCAGCACGCCGGCCGACGGATGCTCGTTATTCTTGATGACGGACGACAGCACCGGCACCGCGGTCGTGTAGCTGGCCGTATAGCCGAGAGTGGCGTCGGCGCCGGACAGGTTGGTCTCGTCCTCGATCACGCGGAAGGTGGCCGCTGCGGCCACCCGTGACGGATCGTCGATCGCCACGCGGATGCCGGCGGCGGCGCGGTCAACCAGGCGCACCTCGCCGCTGCGCGTATCCGTGACCGGCACCTTGCTGATCGTGAAGAGATCGCCGCCGACATCGCCGCGCGCATCCATGCCGTCGCGGTGGACGGCATTGATCTCGCCGGCGACGCGCGTGGCCAGCGTATCGAGCGCGCGCATCGTCGGCTCGAGCACCTGTTCGCGAAAACCCAGCAGGCCGCCAAGCTCGCCGCTGCCGATGCCGGCCACTTCCTGCGGCGCCTTGCCATACGGGTCGGCGATGATGGCCACGCGCGACAGGTCGTTGTCGTCGAATTTCGCCTCCAGCGGCACGTAGTCGGCGCCGGAGACGATGACGCCCGCGTTCGCGACATTGCCGATGCTCACGTCCACCTGCCCGTTCGGCGCGGTGCTGACCTTGATGTTCACCAGCGCCGACAGCTGCTTCAGCAGCAGGTCGCGCTGGTCCAGCAGGTCGGGCGGCTGGCGGTCGACGATCGTGTGGCGCGCCAGCTTCTTGTTGACCGTCGCAATCTGCTGCGACAGCGTGTTGATGTCGGCCACGCGCGAGCTGATCGCGTCGCGCGTCTCGGTGTCGACGCCGCTGATCTGGCCGGACAGCTCGCGGAAGCGCGAGGCCAGCCCGTCGGCGTCACGCAGGAACTGTGAACGCAGCACCGACGACGCCGGATCGGTCGACAGCGAGCGCGCCGACGAGAAGAACTGGTCGAGCGCCTGCGGCAGGCCGATGCTGTCGCTGCCGAGGACGTCGACCACGCGATTCGCATAGTCCACCATCGGCCCCTGCGTGTTCAGCTCGCTGGTGGTGTTGCGCAGGTTCTGCTCAAGGAATTCATCATAGGCGCGGCGAATGCCGGCCACGTTCACGCCGGTGCCGACGTGCGCGCGCCCGAGGTTGCGCGGCACGCTCTCCGACAGCGCGGTCTCCTGCCGCACATAGCCGTCGGTGCCGACGTTGGCGATGTTGTTCGACACCGTGCCCAGCGCACGCTGGTACGCGGAGACAGCGGAGCTGCCGATGCTCAGCAGGTCGCTCATTCGTCAGCTCCGGGTGCGGGCGCCGTTGCGCGGCGCTCGAGGTTGAACTTTTCCGGCCGCACCAGCTTCATCGCCGGCGCGCCGGCGGACAGCCCGACCGGCTGCGCCGGCGGATGCAGCGGCATCGGCCCGGCTTTCGCCTTGAAGTCCGCGCCCTGGGAGCCGCTGTTGCGCTCCATCGCCGACACGATCATGTCGGCTACGCCCATGGTATTGCGGCGCGCCAGCTGGACCGACAGCTCGCGGTCGTACATCTGGGTGAACTGGTCCTCGGCGTCGGACCCGGACAGCTCGCTCTTTTCGATCGACGCGCGCATGTTCTTCAGCATCTCCTGGATGAACATCGCCTCGAACTGCGTGGCGGTCTCGCGCAGCGCCTTGTCGGACTTCTGCTGTGCCTTGCCGCGCAGCGCGCCAAGCCCCGCGAAGTCCAGCGAGGACTGCGGTGCGGCGAGGCCGAGGTGGTCGATGCCGTCCGCCATGTCGTCCTCAGATCACCACCAGCTCGGCGCGCAGGCTGCCGGAGCTCTTCAGGGCTTCAAGGATCGCGATCAGCGCCGACGGCGACGCGCCGACCTGGTTGATCGCATCGACGATCTGGCGCAGGTCGATGCCGGCCTGCAGCAGGAACATCGGCTTGTTCGGCTCGCTGACCGTGATGTTGGCGTTCTGCACCGGCTGCGTCTGGCCGTTCGAGAAGGCGTTCGGCTGGCTGACTTCGTTGGTCGCGGCGATCGCCACCGAGATGGTGCCGTGCGACACCGCCGCTGCCGTCACCTTCACGTTGCGGCTGATGACGACGGTCCCGGTGCGCGAGTTGACCACCACCCGCGCCGGCGCCTCGCCGGGCACGACGTCGAGGTTCTCGATCATGCTCATGAAGGCGACGCGCTTGGACATGTCCATCGGCGCGCGCACGGCGATCGACACGCCGTCGAGCGCGGTGGCGATGCCGTCGCCGAAATTCTTGTTGATCGCATCGACGATCGCGCGCGTGGTGGTGAAATCCTGCTCGCGCACGTTCATCATCACGGTGTCGGACTTGTCGAAAGGCGTGTCGACGATGCGCTCGACGGTCGCGCCGTTGGGGATGCGCGCCGAGGTCGGCACGCCGATCGCCACTTTCGAACCGGCCGCATTGGCGTCAATGCCGGTGGTGTTCACCTGCCCCTGCGCCAGGGCATAGACTTCGCCGTCGACGCCGCGCAGGCTGGTCATGATCAGGGTGCCGCCGCGCAGGCTGCTGGCCTTGCCGAGCGTACCGACGTTGACGTCAATGCGCTGGCCGGGCTTGGACATCGGCGGCAGCTCGGCGGTGACCATCACCGCGGCGACGTTCTGCACGTCGAAACGGCCGGCGGCTGCCGCGGCGCGTTCGAAGTCGGACAGCGGACCGTCAAGGCCGACGCCCATCTTCACCAGCATCGAGCGCACCGTCTGCACGGTAAACGCGACCTGGGCGCCGTCGCCGGTGCCCTGCAGGCCCACGACGATGCCGTAGCCGACCAGCTGGTTGGTGCGCGCGGCCGCGACCGATGCAAGATCCTTCACGCGGTCCGCATGGGCTGGCTGTGCCATCAGGCCCAGCAAGGCGACGCCGGCCAGCAGCGCGCGGCCGAGTTTATGCAGGAAGCTGTCGTTCATCTTTCCGTTCTCCCGGATCAGAAGGGCCACCATTTGAGCAGCGCACTCGTGCCCCAGCCGGAGCGGGTCGCGGCGGCATGGTCGCCGACGGCGCGGTAGGCAATCTGCGCGTTCGCGAGGCGGCGCGACTGCACGGTGTTGATCGCGCTGACGTCTTCCGGCCGGATGATGCCGGCCACCTGGATCACTTCGCCTCCCTCGGACAGCGACAGCTGCTTCTCGCCGCGGATCACGAGGTTGCCGTTGGCCTGCACGTCGACCACGGTGGCCGCGACCGAGCCGGACAGCGAACCGCTCTGGTCGGCATTGGCTGCGCCGTTGCTGGTGACCTTGCCGCCGCCGGTGTTCACGCCGGTCAGCATCGTGGTCAGGCCGGCGATGCGGCTGGTCAGCCCCGGCGGCACCACGTCGTTGGACGATTCGCGCGACAGGTCGTTGGTTGCGGTGCGGTTGGCCTGCGTCGATTCGCTCAGCAGCACGGTGATGATGTCGCCGACGCGGTAGTCGCGGCGCTTGGCCTGCCACAGGTCGGTGCTGTCGGACGCGAAGATCGCGCCGGTCGACGGGCGCGCGTTGTCGCGCGGCAGCGGCGTTACCGGCGCATAGGCCGGCGAGTGCGCCAGCGGCATCGGGCCGGCGCACGCGCACAGCAGCGCGGCGGCGCAGACGGAGAGCATCACGGTGGATTTCATCGGGTGGCCTCAGGAAGGGGCGCGCGTCAGCCGCTGCTTAGATATTGTTGTTCAGGAATTTCAGCATGCCGTCGGCCGCCGAGATCGCCTTCGAGTTGATCTCGTACGCGCGCTGCGTCTCGATCATGTTCACCATTTCCTCGACCACGTTGACGTTGGACGCCTCGAGCATGCCCTGGCGCAGCGTGCCGGCGGCCTGCGTGCCCGGGTTCAGCAGCTGCGCGGCGCCGCTGGCCACCGTCTCCTTGTAGAGGTTGCCGCCGAGTGGCTGCAGGCCGGCCGGGTTGACGAAGCGGGCGATCTGGATCTGGCCCAGCTGCTGCGCTCCGCCGCCGGCGAACAGTTCGACGCTGACGGTGCCGTCCTCGCCGACCGTCACCGACGATGCGTTGGCGGGAATGACGATCGGCGGCGCCAGCGGCTGGCCGGTCGCGGTCACCAGCTGGCCGGTGTTGGACAGCTTGAACGAGCCGTCACGCGAATACGCGGTGGTCCCGTCGGGCATCTGGATCTGGAACATGCCCTCGCCCGCGATCGCGATGTCGAGCGCGTTCTGGGTGTTGATCATGTTGCCCTGCGCGTGGTTCTTCTCGGTCGCGACGATGCGCGTGCCGGTGCCCAGCATCAGGCCGGTCGGCGCCTGCGTGGTCTGCGCGGTCTGGCCGCCGGCCTGCCGCACGTTCTGGTACAGCAGGTCCTCGAACATTGCGCGGTCGCGCTTGAAGCCGGTCGTGTTGACGTTGGCGAGGTTGTTCGAAATGACGTTCAGCCGGGTCTGCTGCGCATCCAGTCCGGTCTTGGCAACCCACATCGAAGCATCCATGTTTTCCCCTACGGTGTCTGTTCTTTGACAGGTCTATGCAATTAGCGTGCCTTCATCATCGACGCCCCGGATTCATCGAGGGACTTGGCTTCCTTGATGGTGCGGATCTGGGTCTCGAACGAGCGCGAGAAGTCGATCAGCTTGACCATCGCGGTGACGACGTTGACGTTGCTGCTTTCGAGCGCGCCGGGCACGACGGTGGCGGGCTTGGGGCCGCTGGCGAAATCGCCGGTGGCAGTGCGGAATTCCGGGTGCGGCGCAAACAGCGAATCGGGACGGCGCTCGAGTGCGACCTGGCTGGCGTCGCGCAGCATCAGCCGCGCGATCAGCACCGGCTGCTGCGGCGCCGGCTGGGTCGGGTCGGTCGCATAGATGTCGCCCTGCGCATTGATGTCGACCATCATGCCCGGCGGGATCGTGATCGGGCCGCCGTCGGACGACAGCACCGGATGGCGCGAGCCGTTCTCGAGCACGCCCTGGCTGTTGACCTTCAGGTCGCCGCGCCGGGTGAAGGCCAGCGCGCCGTCCGGCGCCTGCACGCCCAGCACGGTCTGGTCCTGCATCGCGACGTCGAGCTTGTTCCCGGTCGCCATCAGCGTGCCGGGCTCGAGGGACACCGCATTCACCTTGTCGATGAAGGGCTGGATGCGCGAGTCCCAGCCCTCGCCCTTGGCCTTGACCGCGACCATCGCGTTGTCGAAGCTGCGCTTGAAACCGACGGTCGAGACGTTGGCGAGCTCGTTGTTGAGCTGCTCGCGCAGCAGGCGCCGCTCGTTGACCGACGCCATCGCGGTAAAGGCAAGGCGATCCATGGTTCAGTGTCCCTCGTCAGGCTTAGCTGCGGATGTTGATGATGGCCTGCGTCAGCGTGTTGTTGGTCTCGATCGCCTTCGCATTCGCCTGGAAGTTGCGCTGTGCCGTGATCAGTTCGACCAGCTCGGTGGTCAGGTCCACGTTGGCGCGCTCGCGCGCGCCGGCACGGATGGTGCCGAAGCCCGCCGAACCGGCTTCGCCGTATTTCGCTTCGCCCGACTTCGAGGTCGCGTAGTACGACGCGTCGCCGATCTGGCGCAGTCCGGTCGGCGCGGCGAAGTTGACCAGCACGATCTTGGCCAGCGACTTCTGCGTGCCGTTCGAGTAGGACGCATTGACCAGGCCGTCGTCGCCGATGTCGACGCCGATCAGGTCGCCTTCGGGGCGGCCGTTCTGGTCCTGCTTGCGCACCGAGAACGGCGACGAATACTGGGTCGATGCGCCGTAGTCGATAGAGAACTGCAGCGTCGCGCCGGAATCGCCGATGGTGGTGCTCTTGAAGGCGATCGCCGCATTCGGCGACAGCAGGTTGCCGCCGGTGTCGAAGGTCAGTTCGCCCTTGTCGTAGAACACCGGCGACCACAGGTCACGGGTCTCGTCTTCGGAGAAGTCGCCCGGGTCCGTCGTTTCCATGCCGTCGCGGTCGACGTACAGCGGGAAGCCGTCGGCATTGGTTGCCTGCTTCGGCTCGAGCCACTTGCTGGTGGTGCCGCGCGCGCTTTCGAGATCAGCCAGGCCCCAGATGCTGTTGGCGGTTACCTTCAGGAAGGAGTCGTTGCCGGTGGTGCCGGTGGTGAACTGGAAGAATTTCTTGCCGTTCACATCCGTCTCGACGCTGACCTTCACGCCGTTGACCGTGCGGCCATAGTTGTCGGCCAGTGCATTGATGCGGTCTTCGAGGTCGCTGCGGAATTCCTCGATCGTGTAGTCGGCCTTCGGCGGCATCTGGATCAGGCCGGTCACGTTGTCGACGGTGACGACGAACTGGTTGTTGGTCGCGTCGACGCGGAACTTGTTGTCAAGGTTCAGGCCGATCGGGTTGCCGTTCAGGACCGCCGGCTCGGACACGATGCCGCGCAGCGGCGTGTCGGAGGTCGCGGTGACGCCCTTGATCAGGCCGAACAGCGAGTACGCATTGGCCGACGCGCTGGCGATCTCGATGCTCGAGCTGTCGCCGCTGGTGCCCGAGGAGATCATGAAGCGGCGCGTGTTTTCGTCGAAGGTGACGGTGGTGCCGTAGCGCTGCTGGTCCTTGGACACCATCAGCGCGCCGTTCGGTATCACTTTCTCGCCGTAAGCACCGGTGTCCGGGTCGCAGATCACTTCGGTGGTGGTCAGGCCGAGCAGGCCCTTGGTCGGCTGGTCGGCGCTGACGAAAATCTCGTGGTTGTCGGTGTTCTTGAACACGAAGCTCTGCTGCACCGGATCGTAGGCGACGGTGACGCTCTCGAAGTTCGGGTTGCCGGCCACCGGCGGCGTGGCCGTCGCATCGCCGAGAGCCTTTTGGTCGATCTGGTACTGGATGGCCTTCAGCGCGTCGGCGATCGTGATTTTCGACAGGTCGGCGAACGCGCCCTCGCCGTCGGTGACGCCTTCGGTCGCCGGCGGCACTGCCGTCGCGGTGGTGAAGGTGAGGTCGAGCGTGTCGGCGACGGTGTCGGTCGACGCCGGGTCGGACACGCGCAGTTTCATCAGGCTGCCGCCGGTGGTCAGCGCGCCCTGTGAGAAGTCGAAATAGCGCTCGTCGCCGTAGGCCTTGTTGATTGCGTTGGTGATGCGGCGGGCCATCTCGACGCCGGTGAAGGCGTCGCTGACGTCGACGTCATTCAGGTCGCTGAGGTCGATCAGCACCGGCTCGTCGGAGCCGTCGACATTGATTTCGAACGCGATCTGGTCGCTGCTGTACTGTTCGGCCACCGCGTCGGCGTCAATGGCGCCGGTGCCGGTGTCGGCCAGCGTGATCAGGTCAACATCGCCGGAGGTGCCGTCGGCCTTGTCGAAGGTGATGCTGATGGTGCCGTCGCCATTGTCGGTGACGCTGCGGCCCGGGTAGCTCGTGTTGCCGAGGAAGCCGGCCGAAGGCGCGGAGATCGCCGCCACCAGCGCCGCGGCCACTTCCTGCGCCGTCGCGTTCGGCGCGATCGCGGCAGTGGTGATGGCGATCGGCGTGGTGATGCCTGCCACCGGGATGGCGGCGGAGATCGTGCCGCCGGCAGCGCCGGCCGGATTGGCGATCGTGATCGTCTGGGTCTCGCCGCCGATGCCGGTCTTGTTCAGCTTGCCGTAGACGTTCAGGCCGCTCTTCCACTCGTTGTTGATGGTGGTGTCGAGCTGCGTGCCGGCGACCGAGGCCGGCATCGACGAGATCGGGTTCTTCAGGTCGTCGAGGTTGATCAGCTTGGTTACGCCGCGTGCGATCAGCTCGGGCGGGATCTCGCTTTCCGGACGCGTCTCGCCGTATTTGTTCACGTACAGCTTCTCATCGCCCTGATTCGCCTGGATCAGCGTCTCCTGCAGCTTGGTGTCGCCGATGTACACATGGGTCTGCCACTTGTTGGTCGGGTCGCCCGGCGTGGCGACCTGAGTCTTCGCGTAGTAAACGGTGGCGAGGTAGCTGTTGCCGCCGGCGTCATACACGGTGACGGCGGTAGTCTTGTTGTAGGTGGTGGGGTCGTTCTTGTCGAACGGCTTGTTGATCACGGTCGCATCAGCCGGGAAGTTCAGGCCGAGCGTGATCGCGGTCGTCTCGACCGCGTCGCCGCTGGTCTGCCGCGGGATCAGCAGTTTCGACAGATTGTTCAGGTCGGCCTTGCCGGACGAGTCGACCGCCGCTGCGATCAGCGCCTGGCCGGCCGAGTTGACCACGTTGAACGAGTCGTCCAGCAGGAAGGTGCCGTTGCGGGTGTAGATGTCCTGCAGGCCGTCAGCCGACTTCAGCGGGAAGAAGCCGTCGCCGGTAATCGCGATGTCCAGCGAGTTCGCCGAAAACTGGATGTTCCCCTGGCTGAATTCCTGGCTGACCTGCTTGAGCGCGACGCCCTGGCCGATGGTGGACGAGGCCTTCTGCAGCGGCGAGGTCGCGAAAATGTCGCCGAAGTCGGCGCGCGAGCGCTTGAAGCCGGTGGTGCCGACGTTGGCGATGTTGTTCGAGGTGACGGACAGCTGCGAGGTGGCGGCGTTCAGGCCGGTCAACGAGGTATAGAAGGACATGAATGGTTCTCCCTGAGATCTGCTGTTCTGTGTTCTTGTTTAGAGTCCGACGCGCTTGACTTCGGAGAGGCTGACGGTGGTGCCGTCTTCGAGCTCGACCTGCATGTCGTTGGTAGTCTTGTCGGTGGTCACGCTGCGCACGGTCGCCATCGTGTTGACCGGCGTGGTGCTGGACTTGCCGAAGCGGCTGATGGTCGCCTCGATGCGGTACACGCCGTCCTCGACAGCCGCGCCGGTCGAGTCCTTGCCGTCCCAGGCAAAGGCGAAATCGCCCTTCTTCTGCGCGCCGATTTCGCCGGTGCGCACCAGCTGGCCGCTGCTGTTGAAGACCTTCATCGTGATCGAATCGACGTCGTTCTCGAGCGGAATGCTGCCCGTCACCGGCTGGCCGCCGGAGAGGATCGCGCGGCCGTCGGAGATCGCGACTTTCTTGCCGATCAGTCCGGCGGCGGTCGTCATGCGCTCGCCGCCCAGCGAGCCGACCAGCGTGTCGAGCGAGGTCGCCATCTTGGTGGTGGCTTCCAGCTGCGAGAACTGCGCGAGCTGCGCGACGAAGGCCTCGTTGTCCATCGGATCGAGCGGGTTCTGGTTCTGCAGCTGCGTGGTGAACAGCGTCAGGAACGCCGTCTGGCCCATCGCGCCGCCATCGCCGTTGATCACGGCGTCTTCCTGCTCCTTCCGGTACTGCGACACCGTCTTGATGTTCGACGGCGCCGTGTAATTCGAGGTGGTGGTCGCCGCGCCGGTGGTAGTGGTCGTCATTTATGCGCTCCTTCAGGCCTTGATGATGTCGATCGTGCGCATCATCAGCTCGCGCGCGGTATTCACGACTTCGACGTTGTTCTGGTACGAGCGCGACGCGGCCATCATGTCGACCATCTCGCTGACTTCGTTCACGTTGGTCTGGAAGACGTAGCCTTCCTTGTCGGCCAGCGGATTGTTCGGGTCGTACACCTTCGGTATGGGCCGCTTGTCGTCGACGATCTTGTCGACCTTCACGCCGCCGACATAGGGCGCGCCGGCATGGGTCATCTGGTCGTCCATCAGCGCCTTGAAGACCGTGTGCTTGCCGCGAAACGCGCCCTCTTCGGTGGCCGACGTGGTGCCGGCATTGGCGAGGTTGGATGCGGTGGTGTTCAGGCGGATCATCTGCGCGTTGAGCGCGGTGCCGCCGATGCCGAAGATGTTATCGATAGACATGGCCATCGCTTATCACTCCCCTTTCAAAGCCTTGCGGATGCTGGTGACGCGGTTCTCGAGGAAGGCCAGCGTCGCCTGGTAGTCGGCGGCGGCCTTGCCGTACTTGGCCTGCTCGACAGTCAGCTCGACGGTGTTGCCGTCCATCGAGGCATTCAGCGGCGTGCGGTAGCGCAGGCCGTCGTCGTCGGCCGCGTTGTCGGCAAACGCGAAGTGCGTGCCGTGCGTGCTGGCCAGCGTGTCGGTGGGCGTGAACCCGGCCATCACCGCCTTGAAGTCGACATCGCGCGCCTTGAAGTGCGGCGTGTCGTCGTTGGCGATGTTGCGGGCGATGAGCTCCATGCGCTGGTCGCGCACGCGCAGCGCCTTCTCATGTATGCCCAATGCGTTCGTCAAGATATCCATTGCCTGCTCCCTGCCGGTGGCGGCGGAATGTCGACATTCCGCTCAAGTTCCCAACTGTCGATCCGACTAGTGCAAGGGTCGTGCCAGTCTGTTTTTTGCAGGAAATACGTCGGTTTGACGCCGCAGGCGGCAAGGGCTTGCCGCATCGTGTCGGGCAGGCGGCGGCAAGGGCTTGCCGCCGGGGCTTACATGCCCGCGATGTCGGCGCGGGCGAGCGTGCCGGTGAATTCCGACAGGCGCTCGCGCGCGTTGTGCCGCAGGCCGGCGACCAGCGAGTTGCGCGTGATGACGCCGCCCTGGTCGCGCCCCTCATACAGATGTGCGGCCTGCCGCCCGCCGATCGGCAGCGGCACGTTGGCGCGCGTCTCGCTGCGCGCGGCCGGCGTGAGCACCGTCAGATACAAATTGTCGATCGACGCCGGGCCGTAGTCCTTCAGCCGGGTGTCGTTGAAATAGCGGTCGACCAGGTCGAGCTGGTCGAGCACCGACAGGTTCAGGATTTCTTTCGGGTTCTTTGCATAGCCGGCGCTGGCCGCGCCGCGGTTGCCGCCGGCGCAGAACTGGATGATGCCGTGGCAGCTGCCGTTGGACGCGCGCGGATTCATGCCGTCGGACTCCATCAGCGTCATCTGCGCGAAATCGTCCGGCGTGAACTGGTGGCGATTGGCCAGCGACAGGATCTTGTCGCGCACCGCGGCCTGCTCGCCCGCCGACACATAGCCCTTGGCCACTGCCCGCGCCAGCGTGCGGTCGAGCACCGGCGTCGGCGCCGGCGCCGCGCCCGTCTCCAGCTGCACTGCCGCCACCGCCGGCTGCCGCAGCTTCAGCGCCGCCAGCGTCGACATCGGCGCCATGTTGATCGCCTGCCCCGGATTGATCCGGTTGGCGTTGTCGATGCCGTTCTCGCGCGCGACCGTGCGCGCCATGTCGAGGATTTGCGAATTGCTGAACTGCGACGCGGCCGCGCCCAGCTGCCGGCGCGTCATGCCCACCAGCGTGTCGCCGCGCTGCACGGTCACCATCTGCATGTCGCCCTTGAGCGCGGACAGCGCGCTGCGGAATGCACCCGCCGGCTGCGCGCGCTCGCGCGCGCGGGTCTGCTCGGGCGCTGGCGGCGCGACGTTGTCGCTGATGGGAGGACGGATCTGCATGCTCGGGTTCCTTGTCGAAGCTGGTACTGTTTTTGCTGCTACCGGGCTGACTGTCGGAAGTCCAACAGCGGCAACGGTGACGGACAGGACTTAGCAAACAGCATTCCAGTTACTAAAACGTTCAGACTATGAAGACGATGCGAATCCTCCGGGCCTGGGTCGGCGCAGCAGCCATGCTGGCGCTGGCCTGCGCTCAGGCAGCCACGCCGGCGCAGCAGATGAGCGCGGCGCTGGCGACGTGGGTCGCCGAGCAGAACGGCGTCGGCGCCGACCGCGTGCAAGTCGGTCCGCTCGATCCGCGCGTGCCGGTGCAGCCTTGCGCCGGCGGCTACCGTTTCGATTACCCTTTCGTGAACCGCGACAGCGTGCGCGTGCGCTGCGTGAAGCCAAACTGGCAACTGTTCGTCAAGGTCGCCTTCGCCAACCCCGGCGCGATCGCTGCGCCGGCGGCGGCAGCGGCGCCATCGAAGGCGGCGACGCCGGCGGCGGAAATCCGACAGGTGGTGGTGGCCGCGGCCAATCTGTCGGCCGGGCAGGTGTTACAGCCGCAGCACCTCAAGATGGACCCCCTTGAGGCCGACAAGATCAGCAGGTCGCATTACGTCGACGTCGCCGGACTGGAAGGCCAGGAAGTGCTGCGGCCGATCCGGGCGGGCGACGCGATCCGCACTACGGACGTCCGGCCGGCGCTGCTGGTGAAGAAAGGTGAAATGGTGCTGATGACGGTGGGCTCGCCGGAAACCTTCCAGATCTCGGTCAAGGCCGAAGCGCTGCAGGATGGCCGGCTGGGCGAACAGATCAAGCTGCGCAACCCGGAATCGGGGCGGTCGCTGTCGGCGATCGTGACCGGCAAGGGCACGGCGCGGGGCGGCTGAAAATTACCGAAAGAGCAACCAACTATTTTTTACCGCCGGACTAAAGTTTTCCTTTGCGAATCCGATTCTCGATGTGACAGGGATAAAAGGCCACGGGCCGAAAGCGAGACAACATCATGAGCAACCCGATCTCTAGCCTCTTTGGCGGCAACGCCGCGCTGGACAAGGCCCAGCTGGACAAGGCGCGCCGCAAGACGGCCGAACGCCCGGAAGACGCCGCATCCGGCGCCGCCCAGGCACCGGCCCGCAAGGCTGCGCCGGCCGCCGACGAGCTGGTGCTGTCGCCGATTGCGCAAAAGGCCATGGCCGAGCCGGCCTTCGACCGCGAAAAAGTCGAGGCGATCAAGCAGGCGATCCGCGAAGGCACCTACCCGCTCGACGCGCGCCGCATCGCACAGAGCTTCGCGTCGATGGAAAAGCTGATCGGCTGATCCGATGATGCAAGCGCTGTATGAGGATGCCGCTGCCGCGGCGCCAGCCGCCAGCCCCGAGCTGGCCTCGGCGATGGAGCATGGCCAGCTGCTGCGGCAGATCCTGGAAAAGGAATTCGATGCGCTGCGCGCTCAGGAGCTCGACCGCTTCGAGTCGCTGCAGCCGGAGAAGCTGCGCATCTTCGAGGTGCTGGCCGTCCTGAGCGGCGTGGGCACGCCCGGCAGCCGGCTCGAACAGCCGGGCTGGGACGCCTTCCGCGAACTGATTGCGAACTGCCGCGAACTGCACCGTCGCAACGAGGTGCTGATCAGCCGCAAGCTCGACGCGATCCGCGGCACGTTGCACACGCTGCGCGGCGCCGACCCGACCGCACCGGTCGAGATGTATGACCGCCTCGGCCGCATGGCGCGGTTGCGCGGCGGACGCGGCTACGAAGAGGCCTGAGCGGCGCACGCCGCCGGCCTTTTCCTGCACGCCCCCTCAGTCCTTCTTCTTTTCATCCCCCGGCTTCATCCCGCGCAGCCAGTAGGCCCAGGACAGCACCACCGCGACCGCGACGTACAGGTCGCGCGGTATTTCCTGCTCCAGGTCAAGCCGCGACAGCGCGGCGACGAGCTCGCGGTCTTCGGCGACATGCACGCCCTGCTTGCGCGCCTCGGCGATGATGGCCTCGGCCAGTTCGCCGCTGCCCTTGGCGGTGACGACCGGCGCATCGCGATGCCCGTAGGCGAGCGCAACGGCTTCGCGGCGCGGCTTCATGCGCTCACGTCCAGCATCGCGCCCGGCGGCGCCCAGCTGTCCGGCTGATCCGGACGCGCCGAGTGGAAAATGCGAAACGAATCCAGCGTCAGCCCGGCCTCGGCCAGCCGCTGCCCGAGCGCGGGACTGTACCGCTGCGCGAGGCGGACCACGCTGTCCTTCATGGCCCACATCATCAGCTCGACATGCGCGGCGCGCGCCACCGAGGTCTTCAGCCAGATCTCGCCGAGTTCGTCGTTGACGGTGTGGATGTCGACCGAGAACGGCGGCGCTTCCTTGCTGCCGGGGCGACGCGGCGGACGGGAGAAACGGATGTGCACCGGATTGGCGTCGGAAAACGGCAGCACCATCGAGAACGACAGCTCGCCGCGCGCCTGCGCGGCCAGCGCATCGACCTGTGCCGACTCGACATCGTCAATCGCGTGGCGCACCTGCTCAACCGCGCCGCTGTCGCGTTCGCCGAGCGTGCGCGCGAGCCGCCGCAGCAGTGATTTCGCATCGGCCGCCGGCGGCGCCTGGCCGCGGCCCAGCATCGCCTCCAGCCAGATGCCGGACGACAGCACCGCCCGCTGCAGCGCAGACGGCGACAGCCCCTGCATCGACAGCTGCATCTGCCCGAACTGTGCGACCAGCTCCGGATCAGCGGCGGCGCGCAGCAGCGCGGCCGCGCTGGACGGGTTGAACAGGTCCAGCAGGGTCGAGACCGACGGCGGGCGCAGCGTCAGCGCAAGCAGGCGCGAAGGCGCACCGGAGGCCGCGTCCGCGGCGGACGGGGCTGGCAGGGCCGGCTGCGTCGAGGCCGGCGCGGTCGGCTTCAGCACCCAGCCGCCGGCGCCGTGGTGGGCGCGCAGCCAGACTTCCTCGCCGGGACGAAAACGCAGTCCGGGCGGCAGGTCGACCTGGCGGCCGGACAGCAGCAGCGTCATGGTCTCGCCGCGCATGGCGATCGCCGCCTGGATCACCTGGCCGTCGCGCAGGCCGAGCGAGCGCGCGACCGGCTCGGCCAGCGGCAGCGGCCGGCCTTCCAGATAAAACGGGTTCAGGCGGCCCGGGAGGGCCGCCTGTTCGGTGCCTTGCAGCAGCGGATTCACGTCCGGCGCGCGGCTAGCCGCTTACGGGAAATGAACCCATTTTTTCTTTTCCTCCGGCGGCACCGGCTGCGCGGGTCCGGCCGCGGCGGTGTCGGGCCGCAAGGGCGGCACCGCAATCGCCGCACGCTGTGCCGGCACGGCGACCTCGGCGACCGGCGGCGTGGCCGGGGTCGTGCCCGACGTGGTGCCGGCATGGCTGCCCGGTACGGCCGCAGGCGTTACGCTGACCACGGCCGGCGGCACGGCGGCCGGCACCGCGCCCTGCAGCGGCGCAGGCGATGCATGCGCTGCGTTCGCCTCCGGCGCCGCGGCCTGGCCAAGCACGACCTGTCGCAGCACTGCCGCGTCAGGCAGGTTGAGCAGCGCGCCGGGCTTCAGGCGCGCCGTCCTGGCGCTGGCCGGCAGCTGCGGATTGGCGCGCATGAACGCTTCGCGCATCACCGCCGGCGAGAACGGGCTGTCCGGCATGGTCTTGCGGATCACCGCATCGAGGCTCTCGCCGGATTTGACGCGGTAGCTGCCGCCGGGCGCGCCTTGGTGCAGGTAGTCGCCGGCGACGGCGATCATGGCCGGATCGGCGACGGGCTTCGGCGCGGGCGCGGGCGCTGCCGCCTGCCGGCGCGGGCGCGGCGCGCGGCGCGGCGGCGGGTCGGCCGGCTTGTCTGTCGCCTTGTCGGCGCCCTTCTCCGCAGCCTTGTCCGCCGCCCGCGGCGCAGCATCATGCGCTTCGGCGTGCTTGTCCTTGCCGGCCTCGGCCGGCTTGTCGGCTGGCTTGTCCGCCGCCTTGTCCGCTGATTTGTCCGTCGGTTTGTCGGCAGCCTTCTCTGCCGGCCGGCCTGCGTCTTTGGCGGCTGCCTGCTCG
>CAYZXP010000015.1:26340-29358 GCA_964482415.1 uncultured Bifidobacterium sp.
TTTGTCGGCAGCCTTCTCTGCCGGCCGGCCTGCGTCTTTGGCGGCTGCCTGCTCGCCCTTCTTCGGCGCGAAAGCCTTCGGCGCAGCGTTCTTCGGGTAAGGCTTGGACGGCAGGTCAGGTTCGGCAGGCTTGGCCGGCGCAGCGTCCTTCGCAGCGTCCTTCGGCGCGTCGGCCTTGTGCGGGTCGGCCTTCGCCGCATCCGCCTTGGCGGCATCAGGCTTCGGGGCCTCGGCCTTCGGCGCGTCGGCAGCGAGCGCCATGCCGCAGGCGAGCAGCAGGCTGCAGGCCGACAGCAGCGGGCGTGGGGCGAATTTCATGGTCCTCTCCGGGATGATGAATACGTCAGAACGGGGTCGCGACCCAGTCGCCGGGGCGGCCGGTGCGGGCAGCGCCGGCCAGCCGGCGAACCACCGAGCGGCCCGGCGCGACGCTGGCCACCTCGACCAGCGCGAGGCGCTCGCCGCTGTCGGGCTCGAGGATGCGGGCCGGCAGCTGCTCGCGATCCATCAGCAGCAGCTGGTCGCCGACGGCGATGCCGGCGCCCTGGCCGGCGTTGATCACCCAGCCGTCACGGGTTTCCTGCACCACGCTGAAAGTCTGCGGGCGGCAGCTGAAGTCGGCGTCGAGGCCCTGCTGCCAGCGCGCGACCACGCGGTCGAGCTCGGACAGCAGCCCGGCCGGCAGCGGCCGCGCGGTGTAGGTCACGGGCTGCTCGGGAAAGAACAGCGGCACCGCGTCCTGCCAGAGCAGCCTGCGGCTTTGGCGGTCCGTCACCGACAGGCGCAGCACGAAGGGCACGGGCGCGATCTTCGCCGGCGCGTCGGAAAAATAGTCGCCGACCGATTTCAGCATCTGCGCGGCGCGCTCGTTGCGGCTGGCCTGCGGCCGCACCGGCTCGATGCCGAGCGCGCCCGGCGGCAGCAGCTCGATCAGCATCTGGTAAGGCGCGACGTCGGGCGAATAGCCGACCAGCTGACGCTCGTAATTGCTGGCGGGCGCAGCAGTGCTGGCGGCCAGTTTCCACTGCCGGCCGGATTCTGCCTGCGCGGCGAATCGCGCGCGCGCCTGCTCGGCCAGCGCCTGCCAGTAGTAGCGGCTGCCGCCGTCGGTGGCAATGCGAAGCGCGGTGTCGAGCGTGGCCTCGCGGCGGTAGCGCAGCCGGTTGGCGCGGCAGATCTCCTCGTCCGGCGTCACGCCGCGCGCGTCGGCGACGATCGCCGCCGACAGGCCGTCCTCGACCGTCAGGTAGTTCAGCACACGCACGTTGCGTACTTTCATGTCCGACGTGATGCGCGTGTTCTCGTGCAGCTTGCCGGTGGTGTCTACCCAGGCGGCGTTGCGTACGCGCGTCTGGCCTTCCATTGCCGCATTCACCAGCGCGTGCTGCAACGCCTCGAGGCGCTGCTTCGGGTCGGTAGGCAGCGGCAGGTCGGCCGCCAGGCCGGCATTCAGCAGGCCGGCCAGCGGAGCGGCCAGCAGCAGGGAGCGCAGTCGCATGGTCGTTTCCTCGTCAGCTCGTATCGCGGTTGCGGTCCGCCGCTCAGCGGTTGCGCATCGCCAGCTGGCTCAGGTACAGCACGCGCAGGTCGTTGACGACGCGGCCGTCGAGCGACAGCGTGGTTTCATAGGTGTCGTCGCCGATCGGGGTGATGGACTCCAGCACCGCGCCGTAGATGATGCCCTGCACGCGGGTGCGGAAGGTATCGCTGGTGATCATCATCTCGGCGACCGTCGTGGTGGCGTCGAGCTGCTGGCCATAGACCTGTTCGGTCAGCGCGCGGTAGGCGTCGAGCTTGGATGCGCGGATCGCCATCAGCCGCTGTTGCGACGGATTCTTGTGGTTCTGGGTGCTGATGACCGCATAGCCGGTCGCGCGGATCGCCGCATTACGTTCCGCCATCGGCGTGATCATGCTGACCGCCTCTTCCTTGCCTGCCGGCCGCGGATCGGCCGCCTTGGTGTCGGCCGGCTTCACCGGATCGACCGGCCGGCTGTCCGCCACCGGAGCCGGCTTGACCTCCGCCACTTTCGCTTCCGCCTTGGCTGATGCCGGGTCAGCCACCGCAACCGACGGCAGGCCCTGGCAGGCCGACATCAGCAGCGCCATCGTCAGGATTGAGGATTTGGACGTTCTGTTCATGGATCACCCCTTTATTTGTTCGGTAGACAACAAGCAGCGACGCGAACCGTGTCGCCGGCCCGGGCGAACTGCGGCTATCCCGGCCTGCGAGTACTGGCGCTGTGTCAACTGAAAGCCGTATCGCTCTCGTTCCCACGGGTAATCGGCAGGCCCGGACAGTTCTTTAGTGGAAAGATCAGCAAGACAAATTACTTACAGGAAATGTTATCCCAAGGTCCGGGCCGGCGGCGATTGTCGTCGCCTCGAATGGCACAGCACTTGCTTAGAGATTCCGCAAGGAAATCCGTGTCGGTACAACGATTTTTATAAGCGATTGATTTTCAACAAGTTTTAAAAATGACCAGCCTCTCCATGTCAACAATTCGACAGCGCCTGTCGGGGTTCGAGCTCAAAGGGCTCGGCATCCCCTTCCTCGTGCTGCTGATCATGGCGATGCTGGTGGTCCCGCTGCCGCCGATGCTGCTGGACTTGCTGTTCACGTTCAACATCCTCGTCAGCGTGATGGTGATCATGGTGGCGATCGGCACGAGGAAGCCGCTGGAGTTCTCGTCCTTCCCGTCCGTTCTGCTTTTTGCAACGATGTTGCGGCTGGCGCTGAACGTCGCGTCGACGCGGGTGATCCTGGTCAATGGCCACGAGGGCGAACATGCGGCCGGCGCGGTGATTGCGGCCTTCGGCGAATTCGTCATCGCCGGCAATTACCTGGTCGGTTTCATCATTTTCGTGATCCTGATGATCATCAACTTCATCGTGGTCACCAAGGGCGCGGGCCGGGTCTCCGAGGTCAATGCGCGCTTCACGCTGGACGCGATGCCGGGCAAACAGATGGCGATCGACGCCGACCTGAACGCCGGCTCGATCACGCAGGAACAGGCCA
>CAYZXP010000016.1:0-12167 GCA_964482415.1 uncultured Bifidobacterium sp.
ACTATAACAAAGACGAGGAGACTTCCCGATGAAACGGCAGCAATGGATGCGCCTGGGCGCCGGCACGCTGGCACTGGCGGCGGCGCAGTTCGCGCATGCGCAGTACAGCGGCGACACGATCAAGATCGGCTTCATGACCGACATGTCCGGCGTGTACGCGGACGTCGACGGCCCGGCCGGCGCGGATGCGATCAAGATGGCGATCGCGGACTTCGGCGGCAACGTCAACGGCAAGAAGATCGAGTTCGTGACCGCCGACCACCAGAACAAGGCCGACATCGCCGCCAGCAAGTCCCGCGAGTGGTTCGACCAGCAAGGCCTCGACCTGCTGATCGGCGGCACCAATTCATCGGCCAACCTCGCGATGTCGAAGATCGCGGCTGAAAAGAAGAAGCCGTTCATCGCGATCGGCCCGGGCACGACCCGCCTGACCAACGAGGAATGCACGCCGTACACGGTTCACTATGCGTACGACACCGCGGCCGTCGCGCGCACGCTGGCCAATGCAATGGTCAAGCAGGGCTACAAGGACTGGTATTTCCTGACCGCCGACTATGTGTTCGGCCTGTCGCTGGAAAACGATGCGTCGCTGGTGGTGAAGCAGCAGGGCGGCCGCGTGCTCGGTTCGGTGCGTCATCCGCTGGCCGCGTCGGATTTCTCGTCCTTCCTGCTGCAGGCGCAGAGCTCGAAGGCGCAGGTGCTGGGCCTGGCCAACGGCGGCGGCGATACGGTGAATGCGATCAAGGCGGCCAACGAGTTCGGCATCACCAAGAAAATGAAGCTGGCCGGCCTGCTGATGTACATCAATGACGTGCATGCGGTCGGCCTGAACCTGACGCAGGGCATGTACCTGACCGACGGCTGGTACTGGGACACGAATGAAGAATCGCGCGCGTGGGCGAAGAAATTCATGGCCCGCAACAAGAAGGCGCCGTCGATGCTGCACGCAGCCGACTATTCGGCAACGACGCAGTACCTGAATGCGGTCAAGGCGATCGGCACTGACGACGGCGACAAGGTGATGGCCAAGCTGAAGTCGACCAAGATCAATGACCTGTTCGCGAAGAACGGCGTGATCCGTCCGGACGGACGCATGGTGCATGACATGACGCTGATGCAGGTGAAGTCGCCGGCCGAGTCGAAATACCCGTGGGACTACTACAAGGTGGTGCAGGTGATCCCGGGTGAGCAGGCCTTCATCACGAAGGCGGAGTCGAAGTGCGCACTGTGGAAGTAATCGTTCGGTGCGGCAGGAAGGAATGAAAGCATGAAGAAGGTCAAGCCGGGTTCCTGGCTGTTGCGCGCCGCTGTCTGCGCCGTGCTGCTGGCACGGCCGGCGGTCGGCGCCGCGCCGGACGGGGATGGCGGGTGTTTCTGGAATCCGGTGACGCGGCAGTGCGCGCCCGACGAGATGTTGTACGCGCAGCCGGTCGCCGGTCTCGACGCGGCGCAGGTCCGGTTGTTTGACGACGGACTGAAGCAATTCCGCGCGCCCTGGACGATGTTCCCGCGCGCCGACGGCGAATGGGGGCTCGGTCCCTTCTTTCATGCGAACGCCTGCACCGGCTGTCATGTGAACGTCGGCCGCGGTCAGGTGGACGAGCAATCCGCGCGGCCGGTGTTCCAGCAGCTGCTGCGGCTGTCCGTGCCGCATCGTCAGCGCGCCGGCGACACGGAGCCGCATCCGGCCTATGACGCGCAATTGCAGCCCTTCAGCATCTTCGGCCCGACCACCGATCCGGTGTCAGGCGAGGCGGATGTGCATATTGAATGGCTGCCGGAAAAGGTCGTGCTGGCCGACGGCACCGAGCTGTCGCTGCGGCGGCCGAAGGTAACGCTGCGCAATGCCAAATTCGGCGAGGTCGGTTCGCAGGTGCTGACCTCGCTGCGCAACACGCCGGCGCTGCTCGGCCTCGGCTACCTCGACGCCGTATCGGAAGCCGACATCCTTGCACTGGCCAAAGCGCAGAAGGCGCTGGGCTACAACGGCCGGCCGAATTACGTGAATGACGACAGCACCGGCCGCAAACGGCTCGGGCGTTTCGGCTGGAAGGCCAACCAGCCGTCGATCAGCCAGCAGGTGGCGGCCGCCCACCTCGGCGACATGGGCATCACGAGTTCGCTGTATCCGGACGATGACTGCACCGGCGTCGAGGTGCAGTGCCTGAACTTCGGCTACAAGAAGGGCAAGCCCGAGCTGACCGACGCCGCGTGGCGCGCGGTGAACCATTTCATGGCCGCGACCGACGCGCCGCGCGCGCGCCGCGGCGATGAGGTCCAGCTTCGTCGTGGCGCGCAATTGTTCCGCGAGTCATCCTGCGCGGTCTGCCATGTCCCGGAAATGAAGGCGGGCCGCTATGAGCCGCTGCCGGCGCTCGAGGGGCGCAGCTTCCATGCGTACACCGACCTGCTGCTGCATGACATGGGCGAGGCGCTGGCCGACGGACGGCCGGACTTCCGCGCCGGCGGCCGCGACTGGCGCACGGCGCCGCTGTGGGGCGTCGGCGTGTCGGCGCGCGTCAACGGCAGCACCGACCTGCTGCATGACGGCCGCGCACGCAACGTGACCGAGGCGATCCTGTGGCATGGCGGCGAGGCGCAGCGTTCGCGCGATGCGTTCGCGCGGCTGCGCCGCGAGGACCGCGACGCGCTGGTCGCGTTCGTCAATTCGCTCTGACCTGGCGGGGCCGGCGGGCCGGCCTTACTGCATCGTCATGATCCACTGCGCGAGGCTGCGCAGCTGCGGCGGCGTCAGCGCCGGATAGGCGGGCATGCTCTTGGCGCTGTCGCTCCACGCGCCCTTGCTGCCGGACCCGATGCGGTCGGCCAGGTAGGCGACCGCATCCTTGCGGTCGCGATACCTTTCCGCGATTTTCTGCAGCGATGGCGCGACCGGCGTGTGCTTGTCGATGCTGTGGCAGCCGAGGCAGGCGTGCTGGCGCGCCAGTTGTTCGGCTTCCTGGGCGGGCGCTTCGGGCGCGGCGGCGCAAAGCAGGGCGGCGGCCAGCGCGAATGCGCGCGGGGATGCGATCTGCGGGCGGTGCGATTCCATCGTTTCCTCCATGTCCGTTCGGGTTGGCGGCAGGTCTACTGTACCCGAGCGACGGACCGCCTGCCGCGGCCGGCAGCGAAGGGGGAAACCGACGCTTTCCGAATTTGGAATGACGGCTGCGGCAATTTCTTCCAGAATCCGTCCACCCGCATGCAAGCAACCCAGGAGCGGCTCACAAGGCCGGACAGACATGACCCAGTTTGAAAAAAAATCCGTGCGCACTGCACGCCTCGATGTCGAATACCTCGAATGGAATCCTGCCGGCCGGCGCAGCGTCGTGCTGGTGCATGGCTGGCCGGATTCTTCGCGCAGCTGGTCGGCGGTCGCGCCGCTGCTGGCCGCGGCCGGCTTTCGCGTGCTGGCGCCGTCGCTGCGCGGCTTCGGCGGCACCCGCTTCCTTGACGCGGCCACCCCGCGCAGCGGCGAGCTGGTCGGGCTGGGCCGTGACCTGATCGAGTTCGCGCAGGCGCTGGCGCTCGAAAAGCCGGCGCTGGTCGGCCACGACTGGGGCGCGCGTGCGGTGCTGCATGGCGCCGGACTGGCGCCGGACCTGGCCTCGCACCTCGTGTCGGTATCGGTCGGCTACGGCACCAACGATCCGTCGCAGCCGATGGCGCTGGAGCAGGCGCGCTGCTACTGGTATCACTGGTTCATGGCCACGCCGCTGGGCGAGCGCACCGTGCGCGAAGACCCGAAGGCATTCGCCCGCACGATGTGGGCGACCTGGTCGCCGCAGGGCTGGTACGACGACGCCGAGTTCAATGCGACCGCCGCCGCGTTCGACAATCCGGACTGGATTGACGTGACGCTGCATTCGTACCGCCATCGCTGGGGCTTCGTGCCCGGCGACCCGGCGTATGCGGCCGACACCGCAGCGCTGAAGCCGCTGCCGGTGCTCGCGACGCCGACGCTGGTCATTCACGGCAAGGACGACTTCGTGAATCCGGTCGGCACGTCGGCCAACAAGGAGGCGTGGTTCAGCGGCGGCTACCACCGCGTGGTGCTGGACGGCGTCGGCCATTTCCCGCAGCGCGAGGCGGGCGACAAGGTGGCGCAGGAGATCCTGGCGTTTATTGGCGGGTGAGGGGAGGCGCAAGGCGCCAGGCCAATGCCAGTCAGTCAGGTCCGTGACGCGGAAAGACACCGGGTCACGGCTGGCGCCGGGACGACGTTTTGGCGGCTGTCGGCTTGAAAATCTTCATCCTGGCCTGACGCGGGACGCCGGTGCTGAAGCCGACGCACTTTGAACCGTCATCCCGGCGAAGGCCGGGATCCAGCGTCGCGTTATCCCGGAATGGCGCCATGGGCGAAGCGACAATGGATACCGGCATCCGCCGGGACGACGGTATCGGGAAAGGCTGCCCTGCGCCGTATCCATCGCCACCACTCCGTAGCCCGGCAAATCTCTGCTATCGTTGACGCTCTCATTTTTGTCAGCGTTCGCGCATTCGATCTTGATCTCCGGCCTAGTCAAACTCTTCCTGTTCCAGGCGCTCGGCGAGTTGGTTTCCAACTTCCTGATTCCCTTCATCCCCGGCCCCGTGATCGGGCTGGTTCTGCTGCTGGCCTTCCTGCTGCTCGCGCGCCGGCTGCCGGCCGACATCGACAGCGTCGGCAGCGGCATCCTGCAGCACCTCGGGCTGCTGTTCATCCCGGCCTCGGTCGGCGTGCTGCTGTACCTGCCCATCCTGAAGGCGAATGCGTGGGCCGTGATCGGCACGCTCGTCATCAGCGTGGTCGCCACCATCGCCGTCACCGGCGGCCTGCTGAAACTGATCGCGGGAGAGAAGAATGAAGCCTGACCTGCCGCAGATCGCCGAGATCTGGGTCTACCTGTCCGGCAACCCGCTGTTCGCGCTGGTGCTGACGCTGTCGGCCTACTGGTTCGGCCATACGCTGTACGAGCGCAGCCAGCGCAACCCGATCGCGAACCCGGTGCTGATCGCCGTGCTGATCGTCGCGTCCGTGGTCGGCCTGCTCGACATACCGTACAAAAAATATTTCGAAGGCGCGCAGTTCGTGCACTTCATGCTGGGCACCGCGACGGTGTCGCTGGCGATCCCGATCTACAAGAGCTGGGCGTCGCTGCGCGGTCGTTTCGCGCTGCTGCTCGGCGTGCTGCTGGCCGGCGGCGTGACCTCGATTGCGGCCGCGCTGGCAACGGCGCACCTGTTCGGACTGGATGCGGCGCTCATTGGCGGGCTGTACGCAAAATCAGTGACGGCGCCGATCGCGATGGGCATTGCCGAGCGCATCCAGGTATCGCCGACGCTGACGGCCGTGTATGCGCTGTCGACCGGCGTGCTCGGCGCAATCCTCGGTCGCTACGTGATGGATGCAATGAAGATGCGTCAGTGGTGGCAGCGCGGCTTCGCGCTCGGCGTGGCCTCGCACGGCATCGGCACGTCGCGCGCCTTCAGCGTGCACCCGGAGGCGGGCACCTATGCCAGCCTGGGCATGGGCATGCATGGCGTGCTCGGCGCGATGCTGATCCCCTGGCTGGTCGGGCGGTTCGCGGGCTGAACCGCCGTCCTGCAGGCGGCTGCCGCCGGGGGCCTGCAGCCACCCGGCGGATCCGCTTCCCACTTGCTCAGATCTTGTATTCGACCAGCACCTCGCGATACGGCGTCGGGCCGACATTCTTTGCCTTGTGCCTTGCCGGCACGCGCACGCCCTTGCCGGGCTCGGACAGCACCTCGAGGAAGCCATTGTCGAGCTTCAGCGAATAGACCGCACCGGTCGGCACCTCCAGCGTGCCGAGGTCATTGCCCTGCTCGTCGAAGACCTGCAGCGGCGCGCCGGCGATCGCGTACCACATGTACGCATGCTCATGCGTGTGCAGCGGCGTTTCCTCGCCCGGTTGCAGCGTGAAATTCCAGACGATCACCTTGTCGTTCTCGAACACCTTCTCGGTTCCTACACCTGCCATGTCGCCTCCTCATCTGTGGGCTTCTCTTATGGATGCAGCGCCGTTGCCCGGGCGTCGCGCACCTTGGAATCATGGTGCAAACGATTATTCAAAATATAATTCAAACTGGCGGCACAAGTGTAGACACTTTGTCGGGCGCATGTCAAATTGGCGTTTGGCGGCCGGTCCGGCGTGTTCGCGCCGGGTTACCATCGCCCCCTTTGCCGACAATCCGCCACGCCCGGAAGCATGCTCATGACAGCCAGACGCCAGACCGCCCGCGCACCGCGCGCCCTGACCCGGGACGAGAGCTCGGTAGACCGGCTCTACCTCGAACTGCGCGACCGCGCGATGCGCTACGACTTTCGGCCGGGCTCGCGCATCAACGAGCAGGCGCTCGGGCGCGAGCTGGGCATCAGCCGGCCGCCGCTGCGCGAGGCGCTGAACCGGCTGGCGGCTGAAGGGCTGCTCGACTTCGTGATGAACAAGGGCTTCTTCCGCAAGTCGATCAGCGTCGACGAGGTGATGGACCTGTACCAGGTGCGCATTGCGCTGGAGCGGCGCGCGGTGATGCTGGCGGTCCAGCGCGCAAGCGATGCGCAGATTGCGGCGGTGGCCGGGTTCTGGGCCGGCATCCGGGAGAGCGCGGCGCAGATGCCGACCGCCGACCTGCTGCTGGCCGACGAAGAATTTCATCGCCGCCTGATCGCGCTGTCGGGCAACCGGGAACTGGCGGCGATCATGGAGAACGTCACCCGCCGCATTCATTCGGCGCGCCATATCGACATCGAGCAATCGGCATGGAATTCGCGTGCGTTCGCAGCGCACGACGAGGTGATCCGGCTGATTGCGGAGCGCCGCACCGAGGAGGCGCTGCAGGCGATCACGGAGCACATCGACATGAGCCAGCAGCGTGCGATCGCCATCACCAGGGAGCTGGCCGCGAAATTTTTCCTGCAGCAGAGCCCCGCCGGCCCGCCCGCCTGAACAGGAATCGCGACAATGGCAATGCCGCTGGTGCAAAATGCCGGATTGCGCCGCGCCGACGTGCAGCGGCCCTTACGACAAGACCAAGGAGATGAAATTGCCCAAGTTCGCCGCCAACCTGTCCATGCTGTTCACCGAGGTGCCGTTCGCGCAGCGCTTTGCGCGCGCCGCGCAGGCCGGCTTCGACGCCGTCGAATGCCAGTTTCCGTACGAGTTGCCGGTGGCCGAGGTAAAGGCGCTGCTGGAAGAAAACCGGCTGCAGATGGTGCTGCACAACCTGCCGGCCGGCGACTGGGCCGCGGGTGACCGCGGCGTCGCCTGCAACCCCGCGCGCGTCGACGAATTCCGCGCCGGCGTCGCCAAGGCGATCTCGTATGCGACCGTGCTCGGCGTACCGCGCATTAACTGCCTCGCAGGGCTTGCGCCGGCCGGCGTGCCGGAGGCGCTTGTGCGCCAGACCTTCGTCGCCAACGTGCGCTACGCCGCCGACGAACTGAAGCGCGTCGGCATTCGCCTGGTGATCGAGCCGATCAACAATTACGACGTTCCCGGCTTCTGGCTGAACAGCACCGCGAAGGCGCTGTCGATACTGGACGAAGTCGGCAGCGACAACGCTTTCGTGCAGTACGACATCTACCATGCGCAGCGCATGGAGGGCGAGCTGGCCGCGACGATGCGCAAAAACCTTTCACGCATCGGCCATATCCAGATCGCGGATAATCCGGGGCGCAACGAGCCGGGCACGGGCGAGATCAACTATCCGTTCCTGTTCGCCTTCCTCGACGAGGTCGGCTACACCGGCCACATCGGCGCCGAATACAAGCCGGCCGCACAGACCGAAGCAGGGCTGGGCTGGATGAAAGCGCTGGTGAAATAAGAGCCCGCCGAGACGGGCTCCAAGCTACCCCAACGGAGACAAGCAATGAAACTCGGATTCATTGGCCTGGGCATCATGGGCGCGCCGATGGCGCATCACCTGCTGAAGGCCGGCCACCCGCTGTTTACCCATACGCGCAGCAAGACTGCCGATTACCTGCTGCAGGACGGCGCGCAAGCCTGCGCGAATGCGACCGAGGTCGCGCAGAAGGCCGACATCATCTTCACGATGCTGCCCGACACGCCCGATGTGGAGAAGGTGCTGTTCGGCGAGCACGGCGTCGCCGCCGGCCTGACGGCCGGCAAGACGGTGGTCGACATGAGCTCGATTTCGCCGATCGCCACCAAGGAATTCGCGCAGAAAATCAGTGCGCTCGGCTGCGATTACCTCGATGCGCCGGTGTCCGGCGGCGAAGTCGGCGCGAAGAATGCGGCGCTGACCATCATGGTCGGCGGCAGCGACGCCGCGTTTGACAAGGTCAAGCCGCTGTTCGAGCTGATGGGCAAGAACATCACGCTGGTCGGCGGCAATGGCGACGGCCAGACCGCAAAGGTCGCAAACCAGATCATCGTCGCCCTGAACATCGAGGCGGTTGCCGAAGCGCTGCTGTTTGCCGCGCGCAATGGCGCGGACCCGGCCAAGGTGCGGCAGGCGCTGATGGGCGGCTTTGCATCGTCGCGCATCCTCGAAGTCCATGGCGAGCGCATGATCAGGCGCACTTTCGATCCCGGCTTCCGCATCGAGCTGCACCAGAAGGACCTGAACCTCGCGCTGAGCGCTGCGCGCTCGCTCGGGCTGTCGCTGCCGAACACGGCCAGCGCGCAGCAGCTGTTCAGTTCCTGCGTCGCGCACGGCGGCAAGGGCTGGGATCATTCGGCAATGGTGAAGGCGCTGGAGAACATGGCCAACTTCGAGATCGAGCCGAAGTGATGGCGGCATCGGAACAAGAGGCGCTGCTCAGGCGCATGTTTGACGCGGCGGTGGCGTCCGCGCAGCCGGCGCTGTGCGTGCCGCCGCAGCTGCCGTCGCGCGCGGAGCTGGGCAACGGCAGGCTGGTGGTGATCGGCGCCGGCAAGGCGTCGGCCGCGATGGCGCGCGCTGTCGAGGACGCCTGGGACGGCCCGCTGACGGGCCTGGTGATCACGCGTTACGGTTACAACGTGCCGTGCGAGCGGATCGAGATCGTCGAGGCCGCGCATCCGGTGCCGGACGCGGCCGGTCTTGCCGCCGCGCAGCGGCTGATGGCGTTCGTGCGCGGCCTGACGGCCGACGACGTGGTGCTGTGCCTGATCTCGGGCGGCGGCTCGTCGCTGATGCCGCTGCCGATCGACGGGCTGACGCTGGAGCACAAGCAGGCGGTGAACCGCGCGTTGCTGGCGTCGGGCGCGACCATCAGCGAAATGAACTGCGTACGCCGGCATCTGTCGGCGATCAAGGGCGGCCGGCTGGCGGCCGCCTGTCATCCGGCGCGCGTGATCACGCTGCTGCTGTCGGACGTGCCGGGCGACCATCCGGTCGACATTGCATCGGGCCCGACGGTGGCCGATCCGACCACCTGCGCTGATGCGCTGGCGATCGTCGACCGCTACCGGATACCGCTCGCGCCCGAAGTGCGCGAGGTGCTGGCCAGCGGTTGCGGCGAGTCGGTCAAGCCCGGCGACGCGCGGCTGGCGCGCAATGAAGTCCGGATGATTGCCACGCCGCAGATGGCGCTGGAGGCGGCCGCGCAGGTGGCCGAGCAGGCAGGCTACCGCGCGCACATCCTCGGCGATGCGATCGAGGGCGAGGCGCGCGACGTCGGCAAGGTGCTGGCGGCGATCGCGCTGCAGGTGGCCGGGCGCGGCCAGCCGTTCACGGCGCCTTGCGTGCTGCTGTCCGGCGGCGAGACCACCGTCACCGTGCGCGGCGAAGGCCGCGGCGGGCGCAATGTCGAATGCCTGCTGTCGCTGGCGGCGTCGCTTGGCGGCCATTCGCGCATCCACGCGCTGATGGGCGACACCGACGGCGTTGACGGGCTCGAGGAGATCGCCGGCGCGTTGGCAAAGCCGGACACGCTGGCGCGCGGCTGGGCGCAGCGCATGCCGGTGCTCGAGTACCTCGCGAACAATGACGGCCACAGCTATTTCGGCGCGCTGGGCGATGCCGTGATCACTGGCCCGACTTTGACGAACGTGAACGATTTCCGCGCGATCCTGATCGACGCCTGACGGGCGGCGCGCCCGCAGAGGCTGGCCGGGTTTCGCACGCGATCGGATGTTTCAGCGTGTGTCGAATGGTATGCAGTTGTAAGTGGCGCCAGACGCGACAGACCGTGACGCTAAGATACCTGTGTGTTATCTTTTTTATAGTCGGTTTTTAACCCGCAGGTCCGTCAAAAGGAGAACGCTCATGAAGAAACTCGTACTCGCTGCATTGTTCACGGTCGCTTCCGCCGGTGTCTACGCGCAGGCAGCCAAGTCGGACGCGCCGGCCGCGACGCCGGCGACGCCCGCCGCCGCTGCTACCCCGGCTGAACCGGGCAAGGGCGAGGGCAAGGCGCTTGGCCACCAGAAGCGCGGCGGCAAGAAGAAAGGCCACGACAAGGAGCGTGCGAAAGGCCATGCCGAGGGACATGACGACGATCATGGAAAGGCCCACGGCGAAATGCACGACAACATGCACGGCGCCGATGCGCCGGACGCGGCCGCTGAAGGCAAGAAGCCTGCAGGCAAGAAAGCGAAGTAAGCAACATCCCCCGGGCAAACCGGGCGCCGGCACCGCCGGCGCCCGGTTTTTTTTTATTTCAGGTTCAGTTCGGATTTCACCGCATCCAGGCCGGCCTGTGCGCAGACCTCGTCCTGGTCGGCGCTGCCGCCGCTGACGCCGATGGCGCCGATATGCTCGCCTTTCGCGGTGACGATCGGCAGGCCGCCGGCAAAGGTGACGATGCCCGGCACATGCACGATGCCCGGCACGCGCTGCTGCGCGATCTCACCGACCTGACGTGTCGAGCGCGGGAAGCCGGACGAGGTGTTTGCCTTCAGTTGCGCGATCTCGATGCTGGCGCGGAACGAGTTGTCCATGCGGCTGAAGTGCTTCAGGTTGCCGCCGTCATCGACGATCGCGATGATCATGTTCCAGCCTTCCTTGCGCGCCGTGTCTTCGCAGGCGGCGGCCATCTTCTTTGCGGCGTCGAGTCCGATCACGGTCTTCTGTTGCTGTGCCCCGGCCGATACGGACAGGCTGAGCAGGGCGGCGACGGCGAACAGGTGGCGTGTTTTCATGGACATCTCCTTCGTTAATGAAATGGAACGTCATGGTAGCCGAGTCTCTCCGCGGCTGCGTTTGCCATGCGTTCAGGTTCCGTTAACGATGCTTAATGGAAAATAAACGGGCAGGCAGAGTTTGATGTCTGTTGGGCATTGTTGCGGTGCGAATTTGATTTCAATAAGGAAACTGCACGTTTTTTTTCGCGCCCGGAGGGCTGTCGTCAATTGGTAGGGAAATCAATCACTTGGAAGCGTCCGGCGATGCCGTTTTCCACAGTTATCCCCAAAAGCTGTGGATAAACAGGCGAGCGAAAACCCGCATGAATGCTTGACTTTTCGGCGCGCTTCAGGCCCCGGGCCGCTTTCCGGATGAGCAGATTGCTGCGTTGAAGTATTGCTTTAAGAAAAACTCTTCTTTTTTCCGCTCAACGAATCCCGGCAGGCAGCCGTTATGCCATTGACGCGCAGGAACGCAAATTAGCCTGACCGATTTTGTTCCAGCGCAAGGACGAAATGTTGTTATAGGTAAATAATCTGTAACTAAAGTAAACACTTTTCTCAAAAGAAATCAGTTGTGAAAAAGTAGAGCCAGCGGTTCGTTCGCTGGCAAAGCGTGCGAATTGAGTGGCGGAAGTCCGGCCGCCGCGCTCCGTTTCAATACTCTTTGTAAAGGGACCAGGATGTCATCTCTTTATCGCTTTGATGTGAATGTTTCTCCGATCGCCATGTACGAATGGGAGGATGAGCAGTGGACGCAGAAAACGCTGTCGCTGAACGAATCGCTGACGCTCAATGGCGATAACACGATCACGCTGCTGAAAATCCATAAAAATTTTGAGCAGACCAAGACCTTCGCCGTCACGCCGTCCACCGAGGACGCGGCCGATGTCTACTACAAGGTCGACGACGACCTGACCCTTGGCGATGACCGCGATACGGTGGAATACAACGACGCCCCCGCCGGCATCAAGGTCAACCTCGCCGGTGGCGGCAGGGGTGCGCTGGGATTGGTAAAGAATGCGGTCGGCAGTGATTATGCGGACACGCTGATCGGCAGCGCCGGCAGCAATGAGCTGGTCGGCGGCGCCGGCAATG
>CAYZXP010000016.1:12267-29039 GCA_964482415.1 uncultured Bifidobacterium sp.
TCGAAAAGTTGGCTGCGGCGCCCGCAAAACGCGCTTAAAGGATTCCAAAGGGCGTGTGCGCGGCGCTGGTGTACATTTGCGCGAAAACCAAGAACAGCAGGATGGCAGGGGACAAGTGAAGAATCTGTTTTTGCGGGCGCTGCTTGGCTGCCTGATTGCAATGCTTGCGGCTGCCGCCACGGCGACTTCGTTGCGCAAGGTCGATGTCGAACAGGAACTGGGCGCGCGCTACCTCGTCGGCGACATGCTGACCACATTACCGGTCTGGCCGCTGTACCAGCGCGATGCGGAACGGCCTGACGACAAGCCGCAGCTGCGCGGCTACGCGTTCGAATCGATCGACATCGAGCCGGTGCGCGGTTACAGCGGCAAGCCGATCAATCTTTTCGTGGTAACCGACACCGAGGGCAATTACCTGCAGGTACGGCTGGTCGAGCATCGCGAGCCGCTGTTCCGCTCCGAAGGCGGCACCCGGAAAATCGCCGGCTTTGCGGAGCAATACCCGGGCCTGTCGGTGCGCCACCATGTCGACATCCGCGGTCCGCAGGCGGCGACCAGCCGCGACGCCAACCAGGCCGTGCTGCATGGCGTGCAGGCCGGCACCGTGACGGCGCGTGCGATCGACAAGACCATGCTGCAGTCGGTCACCACCGTGCTGGCGCTGGCGCCCGAGGCGCTTGAGAACCATGGCGCGACCGCCGGCAAGCGCGCGCAGCGACGTGCTTCAGACGTCGAGGTCAGGGCGCTCGGCTGGGCGCAGCTGCAGTCGCGTCGCATGGTCGATACTACGCAACTGACGCGTGCGCAGGTCGAGGCGGCCTTCAAGGGCACGCGCGCCGCCGGCGCCGACAGCGAAGCTGCGTTGCGCCCGGACGAGCTCGCGATCCGCTTTGATGTTGCGCTGGTCAGCCTGCCGCAGGTCGGGCGCAACCTGCTCGACGACAAGGGCTGGCGGCTGGTCGAGGCCAACCTGCGCGGCGGCGAGGCCATCCTCGTCAGCGACAGCGGTCCGTTGTCGGACCTGCTGCGCGGCGCGCGCGGCGGTTCGCTGTCGTTCACGCTCGCGCAGGACGGCAAGCCGCTGAAGTTTCGCCAGATTGGTTATGACGAAGGGCTGAAGCTGCCCGCCGACCTGCGCGCGCGCCACCGGCTGTTCATCGTCGACGCCGACACGCCGCTCGACGTGACGCGCGCCTTCGAACTGAAGGCCAGCCTGCAGCGCCGCTACGGCCCGTTCCCGACCATGTTCGCCGAGGCGGCGTTCCCGCTGGATTACCGTTTCCATGGCTGGCGCGCGACCCTCTCTTCGTGGCGCGATTCGGACTGGTTCGAGGCCTGGCAGAAGCGCTGGTGGGAAATCGGCCTGCTGGCCGGCGCGCTGGCGCTGCTGGGCGTCGTGCTGGTGCGCCAGCGCCGCGTGACCGCGAGCGCGCGCCGGCTGCGCAATGTCCGCGTGCCTTTCCTGCTGTTCACGCTGGTCGGCATCGGCTGGACCTTCCAGGGCCAGCTGTCGATCGTCAACATCACGTCGTCAGTCGAATCGCTGGCCGGCGGCAACGACCTGCGCTTCCTGCTGACCGACCCGATGACGGTGATCCTGTGGCTGGCCGTGTTCGTGTCGCTGCTGGTCTGGGGGCGCGGCACCTTCTGCGGCTGGCTGTGCCCGTTCGGCGCGCTGCAGGAACTGGTCAGCCGGCTGATGCGCGCGGTCGGCGTGCGCCACCGGCGCATCCGTCACGAATGGGACCGGCGCCTGAAATGGATCAAATATGTCGTGCTGGCCGCGATCGTCGGATCGATCTGGGCCGCGCCGTCGGCAACTGAAATCCTGGTCGAGGTCGAGCCGTTCAAGACGGCGATCAGCCTGTATTTCATGCGTGACTGGCCGTATGTCGCCTGGGCTGTCGGCTGCCTGGCGCTGAGCGTCTTCGTTTACCGCGGCTATTGCCGTTACATTTGCCCGCTGGGCGCGGCGCTGGCGGCGCTGAACCCGCTGCGGCGCTGGGGCTGGATACCGCGGCGCGACGCCTGCGGCCAGCCATGCCAGACCTGCCGCAGCCGCTGCGACTATCAATCGATTTCGAAGGACGGCAAGGTGTCCTATCAGGAATGCTTCCAGTGTCTCGACTGCGTGGCGATCTGGCAGGACGACAAACAATGCCTGCCGCTGGTACAGGAAAAAAAGCGCACGGTGATTGCCATCGTGCCGCACAAGGAGGCAGCATGAACACGACCCGACGACAATTCCTGGGTTTCGGCATGGGACTGGCGGCGGCAGCCGCGCTGCCGGCGCTCGCCGGCGACGCCCGAAACAGGCAGGCGGCGCAGGCGCTGGCCTGGCGCGAGCGCGTGCTGCAGGGCTTCGGCACCACGCTGTGGCTGCGCGCCGGCCATGCGGACGCGGGACGCGTCGAACAGGCGCTCGACCGCGCGGTCGTGCGCATTCGTGCGATCGAGGCGCAGATGAACCTGTTTGACGAAGGCAGCGCGTTGCGCCGGCTGAATCGCAGCGGCCGGCTGGACCGGCCCGGCGCGGACCTGCAGCAGGTGCTGGCGCTGTCGTCGACGATTGCGGCCGGCAGCGGCGGCGCCTTCGACGTGACGATGCAGCCGCTGTGGGACGTGTGGGACGGCGCGCGGCGCGATGCGCGGCTGCCGTCGGCGCGCGAGCTGGCCCGCGCGACCGCCCGGGTGAACTGGCGCGCAGTCGACGCGAACCGTGACCGTGTGCTGCTGCCGAAAGGATTTGCGCTGTCGCTGAATGGCATCGCGCAGGGGCATGCGGCCGACGCGGTACGCAGTGAGCTGCAGGCGCTGGGCATCCGCGACGCAATGCTCGATACCGGCGAGACGGCGGTGCTGGGGCGGGCGCCGGATCGCGCGCCCTGGCGCTTCGGCATCGAGGACGTGCGCCACGGCGGCGCGGACGCACCGGTGATCAGCGTGCCGGACGGCTTTGCGGCAGCCACTTCATCGGATGCGCACACCACATTCACCGCGGACCGCATGCATCACCACATCCTTGATCCGCGCACCGGCGATTCGCCGCTGCACTGGTCGTCGGCGACCGTGGTCGCGCGCAGCGCGGCGCTGGCCGACGGCCTGACCAAGGTGTTCTTCATGCTGCCGCCGGAGCGCATCGCCGCGGCCGCGAAGCACTGGGGCGTCGGCGTGGCGATGCAGGACAAGCAGGGCCAGTGGCTGAGGACAGGGCTGGCCTGAAGCGGATCAGCTGACCTCGATCCGGCGTCCTCCCTGGGCCTGCTTTTTCGGCAGGGTCAGTTCGAGGATGCCGTTTTCGTAGCTGGCCTTTGCGGCCGACTGCTCGACCTCGAGCGGCAGGCGGAAGCTGCGCGACACCGAACCGAAATAGCGTTCGCTTCGCACCACCTTGTCATCCTCGGTCTGGCGGTCGTGCTGCTTCACTTCGGCGGCAATCGTCAGCACGCCCTGATCGACGGTTACCTGCAAGTCTTCCTTGTTCACCCCCGGCAGCTCGGCATGCACGACATACGACTGCGGGTTTTCCTTGATGTCGACCTTGAACTCCGATGGCAGGCCCTCGCCGTGCAGCGGGCGGATCAGGTAACCGAGCGACGGCGTGTCAGCCATCAGGTCGCCAAACAGGTTGCGGGGGAAACGGGTCAGCTGGGACATGACATCTCCTTTCAAAAATCACGGGCATTGCCGAAACCGGGATGGAAAAGGCGCCATCGGCACGTAAATCCATCCTAGCGTCGGCGCAATGCGCGTGTAATTGATTGATGTCAAATTCATACTTATCGCCGCAGGGGTGGCGATCGTCAGACGGCCTTCGCCATCTCCAGCCTGACCATGCCGGCATAAATCGCCGGGCGGCAGGATTGCTCAAAATCGCGCCGATACTCGGTCGGCGGCTGCCAGCCGCGCTTGCGCCACAGGCGCTGCACGTCGGCGCGCGGGCGCGCGCCACTGGCGGATTCGAAGTCTTCGTAGCGGGTGCCGGTATCCATCTGCGTTCTCCTTCCGTGTTGGCATCGGGTGGGTGGAAGGAATAATACTGTATAAAAACACAGTATGGAAGGGGCGGCCGCAGCCTGCCCCGATTTCCGGCAGCGGCCCGCTTACATCACCGCGCCCACCTGCCACGGCACGAATTCCGCCTGACCGTAGCCATGCTGTTCGCTCTTGCTGTGCTGGCCCGAGGCGGTCGCCAGCATCAGTTCGAAAATGCGTTTTCCCATCGCATGAACGTCGCTGCTGCCGTCGACGATTTCGCCGCAGTTCAGGTCAATGTCTTCCTGCTGCCGCTGCCACAGCGCGCTGTTGGTCGAGAACTTCAGCGACGGCGACGGCGCGCAGCCGTACGCGCTGCCGCGGCCGGTGGTGAAGCAGATCATGTTGGCACCGCCGGCCACCTGGCCGGTCGCGCTCACGGGGTCGTAGCCGGGCGTGTCCATGAACACGAAGCCGCGCGTGTTCACCGGTTCCGCATACTCGAACACGCCATGCAGGTTGCCGGTGCCGCCCTTGGCGACCGCGCCCAGCGATTTCTCGAGGATGGTCGTCAGGCCGCCAGCCTTGTTGCCGGGCGACGGGTTGTTGTCCATTTCGCCTTCGTTGATCGCGGTGTAGTGCTCCCACCAGCGGATGCGCTCGACCAGTTTCTCGCCGACCTCGCGCGTCACCGCGCGCCGCGTCAGCAGGTGTTCGGCGCCGTAGATTTCCGGCGTCTCCGACAGGATCGCGGTGCCGCCGTGCGCGACCAGCAGGTCGACCGCCACGCCGAGCGCCGGGTTGGCGCTGATGCCCGAATAGCCGTCCGAACCGCCGCACTGCAGGCCGATGGTCAGGTGCGATGCGTCACAGGGTTCGCGCGAGCAATCATTGGCCTGCGCGAGCATCTCCCCGACCAGCTGCACGCCTTTGGCGATGGTGGAAGCCGTGCCGCCGCTGTCCTGGATGTTGAAGGTGCGCAGCAGCGGACCTTCGGACAGGTGGCTGTCGTCCAGCCACGCGGCAATCTGATTGGTCTCGCAGCCGAGGCCGATGACGAGCACGCCGGCGAAGTTCGGGTGGCGTGCATAGCCGGACAGCGTGCGACGCAGCAGCTTCATGCCGAGGCCGCTGTGGTCCATGCCGCAGCCGGTGCCATGCGTCAGCGCGACCACGCCGTCGATGTTGGCGAACGGCGCCAGCGCGCCCGGATTCATGCGCCGCGAAAAATGGTCGGCAATGCCGCGTGCCACCGTCGCCGAGCAGTTCACCGTCGACAGGATGCCGATATAGTTGCGCGTGGCGACCTGGCCGTTGGACCGGCGGTAGCCCATGAACTCGGCTTTTTGCCGCGGCGGCTCGGGGCGCACGTCGGCGCAGAACGCGTAGTCGCGCGCGAAGCTGCCTTTTTCCTCGCCGATCGTGCAGTTGTGCACGTGCACATGCTCGCCGCCCTGGATCGCGCGGCTGGCGAAGCCAATGATCTGGTTGTAGCGGCGGATCGGCGCGCCGGCGGCGATGTCGCGCGTAGCGACCTTGTGGCCGGCCGGGATCAGGCCGCGTGCGGTCACGCCTTCGATGGCGCTGCCGCCGATCAGCTGGGCGCGCGCGATCACGACGTCGTCGTTCGGGTGCAGGCGGATGAACGGGGTGGTGGCTGTCATGGTGTCTCCCTGTGGCAGTGCGCCGGCCGGGGGCGGCGCTGATTTTTTGCGCAGGTTAGCGCGCCGGGACGGACAGCGGTTTTCGAATGCAAAAGGGGGCATGTGCCGCGTGCCGGCCGCCTCGCCTTGGCGGCGGCGTCATTGCCGGTGCAGGTCGCGCAGGTGCAGCCCGCGCAGGCGCGGCGCCAGCAGCGAAGCCGCGGCGACGACAGCCAGCGTCATCGAGCCGCCGAACACGATCGACGGCGCCAGCCCCAGCCATTCAGCCGCAAGGCCCGACTCCAGCGCGCCGATTTCATTCGACGAGCCGATGAACAGCCCGTTGATGGCCGACACCCGTCCCTGCATCTGCGGCGGAGTCACCAGCTGCACGATGGTCTGCCGCAGCACCACCGACACGCCGTCGAACAGGCCGGACGCAAACAGGAAGGCGGCCGCCAGCCACAGCGAACCCGACAGGCCGAAACCGATGATGGACACACCGAAGGCCGCGACCGACAACAGCAGCCATTTGCCGGAATTTTCGTTGATCGGGCGGCGTGTCATCCAGAGCCCGATGATCACCGAGCCGGCGGCCGGCATCGCGCGCAGCAGCCCGAGGTTCTCCGGGCTGCCGTTGAGCACCTCGTGGATGAAGGCCGGCAGCACGCCGACTGCGCCGCCGAACAGCACGGCAAACATGTCCAGCGCCATCGCTGCCAGCATCACCTGCGTGGACAGCACGAAACGCAGGCCTTCGCGAATGCTGCCAAGCACGGAAGCACCGGCCTGCGCGGGCGGCGTCTCGCGCACCGGCAGCCGGCGCAAGGCCAGCGCAGCGGCGGCGGCCAGCACGCCGGTGGCGACATACGCGGCGCCGACGCCGGTACCGGCGATCAGCAGGCCGCCTAACACCGGGCCCGATACCAGCGCGCCCTGGAACACCACGGTGCCGATGGCGGTCGTGCGCGCCAGCTGCTCGCGCTCGACGATGCGCACCAGGATTGCCGAATACGCCGGCCGCAGCAGCGAGCGCGCGGTACCCGCCAGACCCATCGCCAGATAGATGCCGGCCGGCGAGGCGCCGCCGGCGGCCGTCATGGACGCCATCAGCGCGGCGATCGCGACATAGCAGGCGCAGCCGGCCCACGCGAGCCGCTTCTTCGGCAGCACATCGACCGCATGGCCGGCGAACAGCGACAGCCCGAAATACGGCACCACCTCGGCCAGCCCGATCAGGCCGAGCGTGACCACCTCATGCGTGAGCGCGTAGACATGCCAGCCGGCAGCGACGGTGAGGATCTGGTAGGCGAGCGTGATGCCGGCGCGGTAAATCGTCAGCCGCGTGAACGCCGGCGAGATCAGGACCGGCATGGCAAAACGGGGGGCAGGCTTTCTCTGCGTCCGGCGCTGCGCAGGGAAGAAGGCGGAAAGGGGGCGGACATCAAGGCTCCGATATCGGTTTCGTACTGCGCGCGATTCTACGGGAAGCGCCGCCGCCGCTCAGTGGCCGGGGGCGTGATCCGGGCCGGCATGCACCCGCAGCCGCGGCAGGCAGTCCGGGCAGGTGCGGGCAATGTAGCCGACCAGCTCCTCGCGGATGCGGCAGCGCAGGTGCCACGCATGGTCGGCATTGGCCGCCGACACCAGCACGCGCAGCTGCATCGCCTGCGGGCTGGCATCGACTACCTGCACCTCGACCAGCCGGCCGTCCCATTCGGGCGCGGCGCGGCAGATGCGGATGGCCTCGGCGCGCAGCAGCGGCACCGGCGCGCGGTAGTCCAGCCACAGCAGCACATAGGCGAGCAACTCGGCGCTGTGCCGCGTCCAGTTCTGGAAAGGGTTCTCGATGAACCACTGCAGCGGCAGGATCAGCCGGCGCTGGTCCCACAGGCCGACCACCACATAGGTGCCGGTGATCTCGTCGATGCGCCCCCATTCGTTCTGCACGATCACCACGTCGTCGAGTCGGATCGGCTGCGTCAGCGCGATCTGCAGGCCGGCCAGCAGGTTCGACAGGATGGGCTTGGCGGCGAAGCCGGCCGCGATGCCAGCCAGGCCGCCGGCTGCCAGCAGGCTGGTGCCCAGCCGCTGCAGCGTCGGGAAGGTCATCAGCGCCAGCCCCGCGCCGAGGACCACCAGCAGCGCCATTGCCGAGCGCGCCAGCACGCGGGTCTGCGTCTGGATGCGGCGCGCGGCGAGGTTGTCGGCGGTGGTCACCGGATGGGCGCTGATGAGCGTGTCGCGCGCCGCGGCGACCGAGCGCACCAGCATCCACGTCAGCGCGCAGACCAGCAGCAGCGCATTGGCGTCATACAGCAGGCCGAACGCGGCGCCGGGCTGCGGCAGGTTGAGCAGCAGCCCCTGCATCAGCAGCAGGAACAGCAGGACGCGCGCTGACCGGGACACATAGCCGAGCAGCCGCGAAAGGAAAGGGAAGGGAAGCGCCAGCCGCGCCAGCGCATGCAGCGCGAAGTGGGCCGAGACCCAGACGGCGATCCACAACCACACTGCCGACACCAGCAACGCCGCCCATGGCGAGGCGGCGGCCAGCGCCTGCAAGCGGGCGAGCATGTCGGCCAAGGCGGTTTGGATTCCGGTTGCAGAGGACGCAGGCGCCCGGGCGGGCGCAGCGGATCTGGATTGGAGGGGCCTGCGCCGGAAAAAGTGCGCGAGCGCGCGGTGGCGGGCTTGCCGCTGCGCACACCCGCCGCATCATTCAGCGCGGCGGGGAATCGCGTCCTGCCGACTTGTCCGCGCCGTTCTTCGCGTGCACGCATTCCATCGTGCGGCGCCAGAACTCGACGCCGTTGCCGCCGTATTCCTCCGGCAGGTTCAGGATCTGCAGGTGCGCTGCCTCAATGTCCTTGAAACGGATCGGGTTCATCAGGCCGCGCCTTTCCATTTCGATGTACGCGGAACAGTTCGCGCCGATCTCGGTCAGCCCGGGCTCCTGCGCATGCGCGCATTCGTGCAGGAAAACGAAGTCCCACAGACCGGCGTTGGACTGGCGGCCGCGTCGGTGCGCGACGGCATCGATGTAGATGACCGGCCAGCCGGCGGCATCGGTCCGCACGACCGCCACGGCCTTGCCGAGTTCGGGGTCGCGGTTCTGGATGCTGTCGTATTGCACCCAGTTTTCCTTGGCAATGCCGGTCTTGCCGGCACGGCTGACCGAGCATTGCAGCTCGGTGCCGTCGGACATCGGCAGTGCATGGGCAGGGATGGTGGCGGCAACGGCCAGTGCGAGCGCGGCCAGCGGCGATCGGAACATGTGCGGCTCCTTCGCATCCGCTCGGGCGGATGCGTCAGTGCGAGCCGCAGGATGGCAAAGCGGCCCTTGGTGGCAACCCGTTTTTTTGTCGCAGTCCGCTGCTTTGGCGGCTGCTGTCGTCGCGCTATCGTAACGGCAAACCGGCCCGGCTGCAGCGCGTGCCCGCGGCGCCTTTTCGCAGGTTGCCGGAAAGAGAACGCGCGGCGCGGTCCCTTCTTGTGTACCGCACGGCACGCAGGCATGCGGGCAGGACGCACCGGATACGCATCAGATACGCAGCGGTCCGTTCGGCAAGGGTGCCGCGCAAGCGTTAGACTGCGGAAATCGGTTGCCGCCGCACTGCGTGCTGCGGGCCGCGGGGCTGGAACGATACCGAAGGAGCGCAACGTGACGCTTGGTTCGCATCGGAATGGATGTCTGTGTGCAGCGCGCTGGCTCGCGCTGGTTTTGGTCCTGTGCGCCGCACCGGCGCCTGCGGACGACGCGGCGATGGATCCGGACGAGGCCGTCCACCTGCTGGTGCGGCCGGCGACTTTCCCGCCGCAACTGATCGCGCGGCTCGACCTTGACGAAGCCGCGCTGGTCGATGCGCTGCTCGACGCGCTGCCGGGACTGTCGCGCTATCCGCGCCCGGCCGAGCCGCCGACGCTGGTCTACCTGCCGAGCACCGTGCTGCGTTCGAAGGCCTGTTCAAGCCCGTGCCCGGTACTCGCTTATTACGCAGGCGGGCGCGAGATCTACCTTGACCACAGCCTGAACCCGCTGGTCAGCCTGTTTGACCGCTCGATCCTGTTGCATGAACTGGTCCATTATCTGCAGGCGCAGCAGGAAGACGAGGTGCGCGCGCTCGAGGGCGCGGGTCCGGGTTTGCGCTGCCGCATCTGGTACGCGCGCGAATATGAAGCCTATGCGGTGCAGCAGCGTTTCCTGACGCTGGTGCACGTTCGCGCCAGCGCCGGCCGGGTGCCGGCCCGCTCCAATTGCTGAAGCCCGCCTGCGCTCAGGCGGCGTCCGCTGAGCCGCGGCAGTCTCGCGGCGATACGCCGAAGCGCGACTTGAATGCGCGGCTGAAGTGCGACATGTCGCTGAATCCCCAGCGCTGGGCAATGTCCGTCACCCGCTGCGCGCCGGTGCCGGCACGCAGCAGATCGTCGCGGCAGCGTTCCAGCCGCAGATTCCATACATAGCGCATCAGCGATGTCTGTTCCGAATTGAACAGGCGATTCAGGTAACGCGGAGACAGCCCCAGGCGCCCCGCAATGCGCGCCGCATCCAGGCAGGGGTCGCCGAGGCTGGTGTTGATGAGCATCTTCGCGCGCAGCAGCGCGGCATCGCGCGCGCCCGCGTTGGCTTCGTCCGCCTTGCGGTCCAGCGCCAGCGTCGAGCCGATCATGGTCAGCGCGTGCAATGACAGCGCCGCCAGTTCGTCATCGCGCAATTTGGGAAAATGCAGCGCTATGGATTGCAGGTAGCTGCGCAATACCTCGCCGGCGGAAGAATCCGGCAGCAACCGGCGCGACGTGAGGTCATGCATGCCGGGCACCAGCCGGTTCAGCGCCGAACGGGGAATGCTCAGGATCAGTTCGCTCCAGTCGTCGCTGAAATCGAGCCGGTGCGGCCGCGCGCCGTCATAGATGGCGAAGTCACCGGCATGCAGTTCCACCCGCCGGTTGTCCTGCTGCATGCGCTGTGTGCCGGACAGCATCAGCACAGCGAAATAGCAATCTTCATAGCTGTCGCGCGCATCGCGGTGCAGGCGCTGCACCGACTGCGCCGCCGACGCCACGCGCGTCAGTCGCATCGCATCCGTCAGCGTGGACTGCATGCAGCCATGGAAATCGGGTCCGGCCGGCGCCGCAATCTGCACATCCGCAAACAGGCGCAGCACCATCTCGCGCCAGTAGTCGACCCGCTCGACGTCACGGACTTCGCCGGTGTCGAGGATGACCCCGTGTCGCGACGTGGACAGGCTGGGCGGCAGGCGAATTGCAGATGCCAAGGATTTTCCCTTCAGGAAAATTTAGGGAATGACAACCTCACAAGTGACCGGTAACGCGGGGTTTCTCAGGCGAACAAATCTAATTCAGCGAACGATCAGCGTCAACCGGGATGGCCCGACGGCCGGCCTCTGGAGTCAAGCGGCGGTTCCGGTGCAGTCAACACACGCTTGCTTCTGATGAATAGACTGGACGCCAGTCAAATACCGACATCAGGGAGACAACGATGACGCAAACGCCGATCACTGTCATGGGTGCCTGCCCGCATGATTGCCCCGACACCTGCGCCATCGTCGCGACTGTCGACAAGGGGCGCGTCATCAGCGTGCAGGGCAATCCCGACCATCCGTACACGGCCGGCCGGCTGTGCGTGAAGGTCAATCATTACGAGGAGCGCGTGCACAGCCCGGACCGGGTGCTGCATCCGCTGCGGCGTGTCGGTGCCAAAGGCGAAGCGCGCTTTGAGCGCATCAGCTGGGACGAGGCGCTGAAGACCATCGGCGAGCGCTGGCGCGGGCTGATCGCGGAACACGGGCCGCAGGTCATCCAGCCGTACAGCTACCTCGGCACGCAGGGCACGATCAATGGCCTGAACGTCGGCGACCCGTTTTTCAACAAGCTCGGCGCGGCGATCTCGGAGCGCACCTTCTGCGATTCCGGCGCCTGCACCGGCTACATCATGACGCTGGGGCCGACGGCCGCGCTGGACCCCGAGAGCCTGGTGCACTCGCGCTGCATCCTGCTGTGGGCCTGTAACCCGATGAGCACCAACGTGCACCTGTGGCCCTACATTGCCGAGGCGCAGAAGCGCGGCGCGAAAGTGATCGTGATCGATCCGGTGCGCACGCGGTCGGCACAGGCCGCCGACGTGCATCTGGCGCTGCGCCCCGGCACCGATTCGGCGCTGGCGCTCGGCATGATCCACGTGATCATTCGCGACCAGCTGGTCGACCGCGACTACGTCGAAAAATACACGGTCGGCTTCGACAAGCTGGCGAAGCGCGCCGAAGAATACGCGCCCGCGCGGGTCGCCGAGATCACCGGGCTGACAGTGGCGCAGGTCGAGCAGCTGGCGCATGATTTCGCGAAGTCCCAGCCGTCGGCCATCCGCATCGGCGTGGCCATCGAACGCAACGGCAATGGCGGTCAGGCAGTGCGCGCGCTGTCGTCCCTGCCGGCGCTGGTGGGGGCCTTCCGCAAGCCGGGTGGCGGCATCCTGCAGCTGCCGTTGTGGGCCTTCCCGATACGCTGGGAAAAATTGATGCGTCCGGAATGGATACAGCCGGGGACGCCGGTGCGCAACCAGTGGCGGATCGGCGAGGACCTGCTCGCATCCGATGACAAGGGGCCGCTCATTCGCTCGCTGTTTGTCTACAACTCGAACCCGATGGTGGTCGCCCCCGAGCAGGACCTGATCCGCAAGGGGCTGATGCGCGACGACCTGTTCACGGTGGTCAGCGAGCATTTCATCACTGACACCGCCCGCTTTGCCGACATCGTGCTGCCGGCGACGACGCAGGCCGAGCAGCTGGACCTGATGTTCTCGTGGGGCCATTTCTACATCACGATGAACCAGCCGTGGATCGCGCCGCTCGGTGAGGCAGTGCCGAACACCGAGTTGTTCCGCCGCCTCGCGCGCGAGATGGGCATGGATGATCCGCAGTTCTCGATGACCGATGAAGAGCTCGCGCGAGAAGCCTATGACTGGTCCGCGCCGGCGCTGCAGGGCATTACCTTCGACAGCCTGAAGGAGAAGGGCTGGGCACGGCTGAACCTGCCGGATGCGGCGAACTACACGCCGCATGCGCAAGGCGGATTCCCGACGCCGTCCGGCAAGGTGGAATTCGAGGCATCGATGGCGGCCGGCGGCAATTTCGTGCTCGGGGTGTTCCGGCAGGGGAGCAACGAATTCCAGGACGGCAGCCCGGTCGATCCGCTGCCGTGCTGGACGGCGCCGGTCGTGGACCGGCGCCGCTCGCTGACGCTGATCTCGTCGAAGTCGCATGCCTTCCTCAACTCCGGCTACGGCAACATGGACCGCCAGCTGTCGCATGCCGGTCAGCAGCAGATCGCGATCCATCCGCAGGATGCGGCCCGGCGCGGCATCGCCGACGGACAGCGGGTCGCGGTCAACGGCGCGTCCGGCATCTTCCAGGCCATCGCCCGGATCACCGAAGACGTCTCGCCGGGCGTGGTGCAGTCGTCGATGGGTTACTGGGGGTCGGGCCAGGCTGGCGGGGCCGGAGTCAACGCGGCCAACCCTGCGCGCTATGGTGACCTCGGCCGCTCGCCGGCCTTTTCCGATACCCGCGTCGATGTCGCGCCCGTTGCCTGAGGTGAGCCATGCCCCATGTCGTGACCGATCGATGCGAACGCTGTCGCTACACCGAATGCGTGGCGGTGTGCCCGGTGGAGTGTTTTCATGCCGATGCGCAGCGCCTGTACATCGACCCCGTGGTCTGCATCGATTGCGGCGCCTGCGTGCCCGCCTGTCCTGTCCGTGCCATTGCGGACGAGTTTGACCTGCCCGAAGCCGCCCGGCCGTCGGTGGCGCTGAATGCCGAACGCAGCAAGGCGCTGCCGCTGATCATTCAGCGGCAGGCCCCGCTGGACACGGCCGGGCAGCGCCGCGCCGAACTGGGTTTCTAGCCCCACGCCGGCCATGACCGCGATCGCCATCGTCGGCGCCGGCCCGGCGGGCTTCTATGCGGCCGAAGCGCTGAAACTGGCCGACGACAGGCTCGACATCCACCTGTATGACCGCCAGCCCGTGCCCTTCGGGCTGACCCGCTTCGGCATCGCACCGGATCACCAGCGGCTGAAGGCGCCGGCGCAGGTGTTCCAGCGCATCGGCTCGCAACCGGGCGTGCGCTTCATCGGCGACGTCGAGGTCGGGCGCGACCTCGGCCTCGACGAATTGCGGTCGGCCTATCCGGCGGTTTTGCTGACCCATGGCGCGCAGGCCGACGAAGACCTGCCCATCGCCGGCGCCGCACCGGGCCAGGTGCGCGCGGCGCGCGAGCTGGTGTCCTGGTACAACGGCGTGCCGGACGTGCCGGCCGGCGAATTCGACCTGCAGCAGGAAAACGTGGTCGTCATCGGCAATGGCAATGTCGCCATCGACATTGCGCGCCTGCTGTGCCGCCCGGTCGGGGAGCTCGCCGCGACCGACGTCAGCGACCGCGCGCTCGCCGCGCTGGCCAACAGCCGGGTCCGGCGCGTTCACCTGATCGGCCGGCGCGGCCCGGTGCAGGCAAAGTTCACCACGCGCGAACTGCGCGAGCTGGGCGAGCTGCCGGGGGTGGACTTGCGTGTCGATCAGGCGGCGCTGCAACTCGGCGCAGCCTGCCAGACGGAGCTTGCGCATCCGTCGGCGGAAGCGGCGCAGCGCAACCTCGAGCTGATGCGCGGCTGGGCACAGCGGCCGGCCGGAGCCGGCGCGCGCCGCGAACTGCAGCTGCATTTCGGGCTGGTCGCCGAGGCGTTCGAGCAGGACGCGCAAGGGCAGTCGCATCTGCTGCTGCGGCGCATGCGGATGGACGGCGCGCCCTTCGCGCAGAGCCCCCGCCCGACCGACGAGCAGGTGCGCCTGCGCTGCGATCTCGTGATCGCCAGCATCGGCTTTCGCGTGACTTCGCTGCCGGGGCTGGATCTGCGCTGCGCGCCCGGGCTGCCGAACGATCAGGGGCGGGTGCTCGGCGACGACGGCATGCCGCTGTCCGGCCTGTATGTCGCCGGATGGGCGAAGCGCGGTCCGTCCGGCGTGCTGGGCACCAATCGCGGGTGTGCGCAGGAGACCGTGCAATCGATGCTGGCCGATCGCAGCCGCTGGCGGCAACCGCCGCAGGATGCCATCGCGCACTTGCTGGCCCGTTTGTCCGGCGGTCGCATGCGTCCGGTGGCGTGGGAAGACTGGCTGCTGCTCGATGAGCTCGAGCGGCAGGCGGGCAGCGCGCAAGGCCGCCCGCGCGTCAAGTTCGACGAGCGTGCGGCGCTGCGTGACGCGCTGGCCCGCGCCGTCTCGGGAGTACTACCAGCCGCCGCCGAGTGACTGGATCAGCGACACGGCGGCGACCTGCCGGTTCGCCTGCATCTGCTGCAATGCGCGGCGCGCGTTCAGCGCGGTGGTCTGCGCAACCACCACCTCGAGGAAGCTGACCTGCCCGGCGCGGTAGCGGTTCAGCACCTGCTGCTGCGCCTGCCTGGACGCGTCGGCCGCTTCGGTCAGCAGCTTTTCCTGTTCGGCCAGCACGCGCGCGGCGACCAGCTGGTCCTCCACGCCCTGCAGCGCCGACAGCACGGTCTGCCGGTAGCGCGCCACCTCGGCCTCATAGCCGGCCTCGGCGCCCTGCACGCGCGACTTCACCAGCCCGGCATTGAATACCGTCTGCGTCAGTGCGAAGCCGACCGACCAGACGCTGGTCGGGCTCGACAGCAGCCCGGCCACCGAGCCGCCGAAGCCGCCGCCGCTGGCGTTCAGCGTCAGGCTGGGGAAGTAGGCGGCGCGCGCGATGCCGATCTGCGCATTGGCGGCGGCGACGCGGCGTTCGGCGGAGGCAATGTCGGGACGTCGCTGCAGCAGTTCCGACGGCAGCAGCAGCGGCACCGCCGGCACGCGGGCCTGCCAGTCATCGCGGCGCGCAATCGCAAAGTTCGCCGGCGCCTCGCCGACCAGCACCGCGATCGCATGCTCGAGCTGCGCGCGCTGGCTGGCCAGCCCCGCATGGTCGGCGCGTGCATTGGCCAGCTGCGTCTGCGCCTGCAGCACATCGGTTTTGGCGGCGACGCCGGCGCGGTAGCGGTTGTCGGTGATGGTCACCACGCGCTCGTAGTCGGCAATGGCGCTCTCCAGCAGGCTGCGCTGGCTGTCCGCCTGCCGCAGCAGCAGGTAATTCGTGACCAGCTCACCCTGCGCGGACAGCGTCGCGGTCGCTAAGTCACCGGCGCTGGCCTGCACGTTGGCCTGCGCGGCGTCGACTGCGCGCCGCAGCCTTCCCCAGACATCCGCTTCCCAGCTGGCGCCGAGGTCGACACGCACACGCTGCGTCGGCGTGACGGCCGTGGCGACGTTGGTGCGGTTGCCGCTGGCCGTCAGGTTGACCGCCGGCAGCAGCAGCGCGCGCTGCTGGCCGACCAGCGCGCGTGCCTGCGCATACGCGGCGACAGCCACCGCGACGTTCTGGTTCGACAGCGCGACGCGCGGCGCAAGTTCGTCGAGCAGCGGGTCGTTGAACAGCGCCCACCAGCGGTCGCGCTCGATCGCGTCGGCCGGCTGCGCGGGCGCCCAGCCTTCGGCCTCCTTGAAGGCGGCCGGCGCGGCCGTGCCGGGCTTCTGGTACGCAGGGCCGACCGCGCAGCCGGCGAGCAGCAGCGCGAGCAGGGTGGCGGGCAGGACGGGTCGAAGTGGTTTCATTCGTTTCATGGCATGGCGCCGGCGTTGCCGGCAGCTGCGCGGCCGAGCTCGTGCTCGTGCGGGCTGCGGCGGCGCCAGCGGTCGATGGACAGGTAGACGACCGGCGTGGTCAGCAGGGTCAGCAGCTGGCTGGCAATGAGCCCGCCGATGATGGCCACGCCGAGCGGCTGGCGCAGCTCCGAGCCTTCGCCGAAGCCGATCGCCAGCGGCAGCGCGCCGAGCGCGGCGGCCGCAGTCGTCATCAGGATGGGGCGCAGCCGCTGCAGGCAGGCCTCGCGCACCGCGTCGCGCGGCGACAGCCCGCGAGAGCGCTCGGCCTCGAGCGCAAAGTCGATGATCAGGATCGCATTTTTCTTCACGATGCCGATCAGCAGGAACAGGCCGATCAGGGCAATCAGCGAGAATTCCATGTCGAACAGCATCAGCGCGATGACGGCGCCGACGCCGGCCGACGGTATCGTCGACAGCAC